>JAEXLC010000030.1 GCA_023445495.1 Pseudomonadota bacterium
CCACCGCCGCCCCTCCACCACCGCCTTCGGCGGCGGTCCCCCTCCCCCAGCAAGCTGGGGGAGGATTCAGTTAGAGCGCCACGCTTCCCTCTCCCATGAACCGCGCCTTGGTCGAGAAGCTCGCCCCCTCCACGGTGATCTCGTTGAACGAAGGCGGCCTGGCGCGCACCCGCTCGGACAGCGTCCCCGCCCCGATCAGCCGCACCGTGCGCCCCTCCACCTGATGCTCGACATCGAACGGGTCGTGGACATGCCCGGTCAGGACCGCGTGCGCCCCCGCCCGGGCCAGCGCCGCCAGCGCCTCGGGCCCGCGCCGGGTCTCGCTGGTCATCCGGGTGCCGCCCTCCACCAGCGGGTGATGGCAGGCGACGAACACCAGGTCGCCCGCCGGCACCGCCTCGACCAGCGCCAGCGATTCCTGCAGCGCCCGTGTGCTCACATAGCCCTTCGCCCAGTTGAGCCGCCACTGGAAGCGCGCCGTGGTCTTGAGCGGCACCACCGCCACGCCCCGGCGGTCGAGCGGCCGCTCGATCATCGCCTCCAGTGCCCGGTAGCGTTTGTAAGGCGTCACGAACCGCGCCCACAGGTTGAACCAGGGCAGGTCGTGATTGCCCACCTCCACCGTCACCGGCCGTCCCAGCCCCTGCAGCCACGCCGCCGCCGCGCTGAACTCCCGTGCCCGGGCATGCATCGTCAGGTCGCCGGTCATGATGACCGCATCGGGCTGTTCTTCCTGCACGCGCGCGCCGAACCAGTCGATCGCCGCGCGGTCCTCGCAGCCGAAATGGACGTCGCTGACGTGGAAGAGGCGTGTCATCCCAGCGCGGCCTTTGTCGCGATGAACACCTCGCGGCTCATCCCCGCGGTCACCGCGGTGCCCGGCGCCAGCGACACCGGCTCGCCGTCGAACAGTGCGAGCACCGGCTTCTTGCCCGTGGTGCGCAATTCGTCGGTCAGGCTCTCGCTCACCGCATGCGCCGCCACCCAGTCGCCGGTCAGCCATTCCCAGCCGAGCTGAACGATCGAGCCCCAGTCGCGTGCGTCCACCGCGGCGACGTGCAGCTCCTTGCCCTCGGGCCGGACGAACACCGCCTGATATTTGTCCTTGAGCGCCGGCACCCCGCCGATCCGGATGCCGCTGCCGCCAAAGGTGCGGTTCCACGCGACATGCGCGGCCTGGAACAGCTTCCGGATCGCGCCCTTGCGCGCCGCCTCGCGCGCCCGGAACCAGGCGGTGGCCGGCCCCAGGATAAGCCCGACAAATCCGCGATGCGCGCCCGCTTCGATGAACGGCAGCGCCACCCGCGTCGTCTCGTCATGCGCCGCCTCGATGATCGTCTTGGGGTCGAGCGTGTCGTGCAGCGACTTGGCGAGCAGGTTCATCGTCCCGCCCGGCAGGATCAGGAAGCTGCCCTTCCATGTCTCGAGCGCGCAGAGCGTCGTGTTGATCGTCCCGTCGCCGGCGAACAGCACGACGGTATCCACCTTCTTCCGGGTGAGCGACGCCCCCTTGGGCAATTCCTCCGCCGGGAATTCGGTGCGCCCGACCAGCGTGAGCCCGCGTTCCTCGAACACGGCCTCCAGCGCGTCGCACTTGGCCTTGGTGGTCGATCCCGAGCCGGGGTTGGTAATGAACCAGAGTCTTTCCATCCCGGTCGTAACGCCCGAGATACGAAATGGCTCAATACCGGTATAGCCGCACCTTCTGGATGCCATATTGCCCCGGCGGCAGGCGGACATGCCGGCCCTGGTGGGTCTCGTCGCCATTGAGCCGGCGCCCGGCAATCCACCTGCCGTCCTCGAACCGGCCTTCCTCGACCAGGTCCAGCCCCACGCGCGGCTCGAAGGTGAAGGTCACCCCGCCGCCCGCGACCAGATAGTCCTCGCCGCCCAGCCAGAGCAGGATCGCGCCATGCTCGCCCGGCTCCTGCTTGTCCTTGGGCGTCCACGGATCGACGAAGTTCGCGGTGATCCTGTACCCGCCCATGCTCGCCACCTGCGCGCTGCTGTCGACCACGCCCTCGAAGCTCACCACCGGCGAGAAGCCGTCGCGCGCCCTGGCCGCGAACAGCGCCGGCGTCAGCTGCTCGAGCATCGCGTAAAAGCTGCCCAGCCGATCCTTGTCGGCGATCTGCTCGATCGCGAAGGGGCTGAAGCCGATCGCGCCATGCTTGCCGATCACCCGCATCGCATTTGCCGGCGCGCGCAGGTCGCCCGCCTGGTTCGCCTCGGGCACGAACAGCACATTGTCCGGCACGACATAGCCATCGGCGATGCCCGCGAAGTTGGGGAAGTAGATGTCGGGCGAGAGCATGTCGATCGCGGGCGCCGCGTCCTTCCACTCGCGCATCAGATGCGCCAACGGCCCGCCGCTCGGATATTCGCCCGGCAGCTTGCCCGGCCGCCCCTGCGCGCCGTTGACGTACATCGGCAGCCGGTATTCGCGCTTCCCCGCTTCGGCGACGGCATTGGCCCAGCGGGCGTAATGGTGCGCGGTGAAGCCTTCCTCGCTACCCTTCCACTTCGCGAAGGCCGCATCGGCCAGCGCGCCATGCTCGCGCGCGGTCGGCAGGAAACCGATCTCATTCTCCACCTGCACCATCAGCACCGTGTGCCGGTCGCCGTCGATCGTCTTGAGATGCTGCATCACCGCCGCGAACGCCCGCGCATCGGCATCCAGCGTCGCCTTGCCGAACACCGAGAGGATGTCCTGCGGCTGGCCGTCCTTACCGGTCGAGCGGAGGAAGCGCTTGCCGTCGCGCTTCACCCAGGCGGGCACATAGGTCGACATGCTGTTCTTCCAGCTGCCGAACCACAGCAGCACCAGCCGCATGTCGTTGGCGCGGGCATCCTCGACCAGCCAGTCGAGGCTGGAAAAGTCGAACTTCCCTTCCTCCGGCTCGATCGCTTCCCAGGTGACCGGCGCGAGCACGGTGTTGAGATGCAGCGCCTTCAGCCGCTGCCAGTGCGGCTTGAGCCAGGCGCGATCGGTCGCCGAGCTGTTCCCCAGCTCGCCGCCGCGGATCAGGAACGGCTTGCCGTCGACGATCAGCCGCCCGCCCTCCAGATGCGGCGTTTGCGCCAGCGCAGGCGTGGCGAGAAGAAGGGCGAGCGTGGTGAGCCAGCGGAGCATGGTGGGCACAATAGTCGGAGTTATTCGCGCTTGGGAAGGCCAAGCTTGCGCCGATCGCCTGCCTGCGCCAACCGGCGCGGTCAAAGATTGGAGCCAGCATGTCCCGAGCCGAATTCCAGCGCGTCGCCCCACCCCAGCTGACCGCCGAAGTGCGCATGTACGAAACTGCCGAGGGCGGGCTCGAAAGCCCCGCGCAGCCGGGCTGGACCTGCCCGGTCATGACCGAGACGACCAAGCCGCTGATCGGCTGGGACGCGCTGCCCCTGCTCCGCGACGCGCCGCTGCATCCGGGCGAAACCCGCGCGCTCGGCTTCGTCTTCCTGTCGGGCGATGCCGCCGTCCACGCGCTGCGCGAAGCGGGCCATTTCTATCTGTGGGAAGGCCGCTTCATCGGCGAAGGCCGGGTGATCGACTGAAGCGTGGAGAAGTTGGCTCCAAGATCAGCCGGCAGCGGCAAACTATCGCGCTCAAAATTCAGCCCCCTGCCGCGACACCCACAATATACTCGCAAGGCACGCACTTCGGAACGAGGACTTCGTAGTTCAGGAACGCGTTCCAGCGGGCCTTGCCGCCACGCAGGTCGGAACGGAGTTCAGGCCTGTACCAAATCTCCCAGTCCATCTTATGGAACGCTTTCATCACGCGGAAGCGCTCGGCGCTGGCATTGCGCCTGAGCCTTATCTCGACCCCTTTCAAGAAGAGGATTTCAGGATCGATCTCGAGTATCAGCGGGCGTCTGGCCCGATCAGCTCGTTCATCCTTGGGCATCAGCAGCGATTTGAAGAATGCGACAAAGACGTGATCGGTGAGCCCGTCTCTTTCATCAAAAGACCGGGTCAGCGCATTTCCGCCGGTCATTTCCGGCCGAATCCCCTTCGCCAGGATCTCATCCTTGGAAAGCAGGCCATGTTTGGCGATGGACTCGGCGTTGCCCTCATCGGTCAAGTGATACAGCACGCCGCCAAATTGCTCACGGATCGCCTGCACCAGCTGCGCATCGCCCCATTCATTTCTCGGTTTCGCCACACCCTGCTCCCCAAGCTCGATTGATATGCACGCCTGAGCGCTCGCAGCAGTCAAGACCCGGCATGGCCATGGAGCGTTGGGCTGATGCAGCTTGGCCAAGTCGGCGAATTGGACACTTGCCAAAGGCCCTGTGCCGATGATCGGCTCAGAACACGCGCCGACAGCCTCGAAAGCGCCTGAAACAGGATCTCTGGATAGGCTGGACGGATATCAACGTGGAAAGAGAAGCTGGAGCGGGTAGCGGGAATCGAACCCGCGCTAGAAGCTTGGGAAGCTCCTGTGATACCATTTCACCATACCCGCTCGGGCCCGCCGAAATCCCCGCTTTTGCCGATTCTGTCAAGCCGCTCCGCTCAGTGCCGCAGCTTGAGGTGATGCGGCAGCGGCCGGCGCTTGCGGAACAGCAGCTTCAGGCACACCCAGAGCAGCAGCCACTCCCATAGCGAGGGCACCCGATCGGCACGCATCACGCCACCTCCGTGATCGCCACCGCCGCGCCGGGCCATTCCTCCGCCGCGACCTGGTCGATCGGCCGGGCGATGCCGCGCGTCAGCCCGGCGGGCACCGTCACCCGGAAGCTCCGCGCGATCAGCCCTTCCACGGCCCAGCGCACGCAATAATCGGCCGCGACGCCGACCACGATCACGTCCTCGACCTCCATGCCACGCAATCCGGCGAAGAAGCCGTCGCGGTCCGCCGCCTCTCCCGCGCGGATCCGCGCGCCCGCCAGCCCGGCTTTCGCCCACATGTCGAACCCGCCCTTTTCCAGCCGGTAGCAGGGAATGTCGGGGTGCACCGTGGCAGGATCGACCACCAGTTCCCAACCCGGCGTCCCCTTCACGCAATGCGGCGGAAACTGCTCCGCTTCCTCGGACACCGCATAGATTTCCGGCACATGCGTATCGAAGGTGAACAGCACGCCGGCGGTGTCCTCGGGACGCAGCCCGGCCAGCCAGCGCCGCATCGGCGCGACGATTTCCTCCGCGCCCGGCACCGGCAGGGCACCGTCCGCCGCCACGAAGTCCCGCTGCATGTCCACCACGATCACGAAATTCTTCATCGCAAATCTCCATTCTGCATTTGACATATATCCTATTCGCACATAAGTAAAGCGCAGAACGCATATAAGGGTGATGCGATGGATGAAGCCGCCTTTCTCGAAAGCTATGATCCGGCAGCGTTCGAGCGCCCGTCGGTGGCGGTCGACCTGATCCTGATGAGCGTGGTCGACGGCGCGCCCGCGGTGCTGCTCACCCGGCGCGACCAGCATCCCTTCCAGGGCGACTGGGCGCTGCCCGGCGGGTTCGTCGGCATCGGCGAGAGCCTGGATCAGGCCGCCCACCGCATCCTCGCCGAGAAAGCGCACATGGCCGACGCATATGTCGAGCAGCTCTACACTTTCGGCGCGGTCGACCGCGATCCGCGCATGCGGATCATCAGCGTCGCCTATTTCGCGCTGATCCCCGCAACGGCCTTCGCCGCCGCGCTCAAGGCCGCTCCCGAGCTGGCGCTGGCCGAGCTGACCGTGCCCTGGCAGGGCGAGGCCGGCGGCCCGGTCGAGGCCCGGCTCGCCGAGGGCGAACCGCTCGCCCTCGCCTTCGATCATGGCGACATGCTCGGCGTCGCGATGCTGCGGCTGCGCGGCAAGCTCGACTATTCGGGCATCGCCTTCGCGCTGCTGCCCGAACGCTTCACGCTGCGCGCCTTGCAGGATGTGTATGAGGCGATCCTCGACACGCGGCTCAACAAGCCCGCCTTCCGCCGCCGCATGCTCGATCGCGGCTGGCTGGAGCCGACCGGCGAGCGCGAGACCGGCGCCTCGTTCCGGCCCGCCGAACTCTATCGATACCGCAACCCGAACCAGGGAGAGCAATGATGGCCCATATCCGCAATTTCCCCTTCGCCGCGCAGCTTCGCGCCGATGCGAGCAACCATGTCCTGCGCTATCGCAAGGGCCGGGTACGCCAGAGCGGCCGCGGGCTGGTCTTCTGGTTCCGCCCGGAGACCGCCAGCATCGCCGAGCTGCCGATGGACGACCGTGAGATGGCGATCTTCGTCAAGGGCCGCAGCCAGGACTTCCAGGCCGTCGCGGTGCAGGGCACACTCACCTGGCGCGTCGCCGATCCAGAGCTGCTGGCCAGCCGCGTCGATTTCAGCATCGGGCTGCGCTCGGGCGTCTGGCTCGCGGAGCCGATCCAGCGGATCGAGACGCGCCTCGCCGGCCTCGTCAACCAGGCGGTGCTGCAATATCTCGCCCAGGCGCCGGTGCGCACCTTGCTCGATGCCGGTCCCGAACCGCTCCGGCTCGCACTGGAGACCGCGCTGGGCCGCGACCCCGCGCTTGCCGAGATCGGCCTCGCCGTCGCCGCGATCCGGCTGACCAACCTCGCCCCCTCGGCCGAGCTCGAACGCGCGCTGCAGACGCCGACCTTCGAGGCACTTCAGCAAAAGGCCGATGAGGCAACCTTCGAGCGCCGCGCCCTGGCGGTCGAGAAGGAGCGCGCGATCGCCGAGAACGAGCTGGCCAACCGCACCGAGCTTGCCCGGCGCGAGAAGCAGCTGATCGCGGAGGAAGCGGAGAATGCCCGTACCCGCGCCACCGGCGTCGCCGAGGCGCAGCAGGTCGAGGCCGCGGCCGAAGCCGAGCGGATCCGCACGGTCGAAGGCGCCAAGGCCGAGGCGGAGCAGGCGCACATCGCCGTCTATCGCGACTTGCCGCCCGCGGTGCTGCTCGGCCTCGCCGCGCGCGAGCTGGCCGGCAAGCTCGACACGATCGAGCATGTCAACGTCACGCCCGACCTGCTCGCCAGCCTGGTCGGCGAGTTCCGCCGCAACCCTGCCGCCCCGGCGGCACTGCCGGCGGTCTGAGGGGCGGCACCATGCCCACCAACAGCCCCCGCGCCGTGTTCGTCACCCGCGAGAGCGACTATGCCGGCCTGCTCGCCCGCCATGCCACGCGCGAGCAGGCCCGCTTCTTCCTCGAGACGCGCGGCCAGAAGATCGAGACGCTCGAGGAACGCGATCGCCAGCTCCACGACGCGCTCAGACAGGCGCGCACCCAGGTGCCCGACGACTGGCGCCAGGCGCATGTCCAGCGCGGCGATCTCGATCGCTTCCTGTTCGGCCCCGAGGATGTGATCGTTCCCGTCGGCCAGGACGGGCTGGTCGCCAATGTCGCGAAGTATCTTACCGGCCAGCCGGTGCTCGGCATCAATCCGGCGCCCGATCTCTATGACGGCGTGCTGGTCCGGGTGCCGCTCCGCCATCTCGCCGAATTGCTGCGCGCCAGCGTCGCCGGTTCGGCCCCGCTCGAGCAGCGCACCATGGTCGAGGCCGCGCTCGACACCGGTGAGCGGCTGCTCGCGCTCAACGAAGTGTTCGTCGGCCATCGCAGCCACCAGTCGGCGCGGTACAGCATCGCCGACGGCGCCGCGCATGAGGATCACAGCTCGAGCGGGCTGATCGTCGCCTCGGGCACCGGCGCCACCGGCTGGGCACGCTCGATCATGGAAGCCACCGGCAACCGCCTGCCGCTCACCCCCGAGGAGCGCGCGGTCGCCTGGTTCGTCCGCGAGCCCTTTCCCAGCATCGCCACCGGCACCGCGATGCGCGCCGGCAAGCTCGCCCAGGCGCCGCTCCAGGTCACATCCCGCATGAACGACGGCGGCGTGATCTTCGCCGACGGCATGGAACAGGACTTTCTGGCGTTCGACTGGGGTCGTCGCGTATCGCTGGGTCCGGCGGCCCACGCCCTGCATCTCGTCACCGGCTGAATCCGGAGGAAATCTTGCCCGTCACCGACATCGCCACCCGCGTCTACAACCATGGCTGGCGCCTCGATCCGATCGTCCGCAGCCTGCTCGACACCGATTTCTACAAGCTGCTGATGCTGCAGATGATCCGTCACCTCCATCCGGAGGTACAGGCGACCTTCTCGCTGATCAACCGCAGCAAGAGCGTCCGCCTCGCCGAAGTGATCGACGAAGCCGAACTCCGCGCCCAGCTCGATCATGCCCGCACCCTGCGCTTCTCGAAGAAGGAGCTGATCTGGCTCGCCGGCAACAGCTTCTACGGCAAGCAGCGCATGTTCGCGCCCGATTTCATCGCCTGGCTCGCCGAGTTCCAGCTGCCGGAGTACGATCTGCACAAGGTCGACGGCCAGTTCGAGCTGCATTTCGTTGGCCCCTGGACGCACACGATGATGTGGGAGATCCCCGCGCTCGCCATCGTCAACGAACTCCGCTCGCGCGCCGCGCTCAAGGGCAAGGGCCGCTTCGAGCTCGACGTCCTCTATGCCCGCGCCAAGGCCAAGATGTGGGACAAGGTCGAGCGGCTGCGCCAGCTTCCCGACCTCGTCATCTCGGACTTCGGCACGCGCCGCCGCCATGGTTTCCTCTGGCAGCGCTGGTGCGTCGAGGCGTTGAAGGAAGGGCTCGGCAACCGCTTCATCGGCAGCTCGAACGTATTGCTCGCGATGGACAATGACCTGGAAGCGATCGGCACCAACGCCCATGAACTGCCCATGGTCCTCGCCGCGCTGTCCGACAGCGACGAAGCGATAGCCGCCGCGCCCTATCGCGTGCTGGAGGAATGGCAGGCGCATTATGACGGCAACCTCCTGGTCGCCCTGCCCGACGCCTTCGGCACCGCTGCATTCCTGCGCAACGCCCCCGACTGGGTCGCCGACTGGACCGGCTTCCGGCCGGACAGCGCCCCGCCGATCGAGGGCGGCGAGCAGATCATCGCCTGGTGGCAGTCGCGCGGCCGCGATCCGCGCACCAAGCTGCTGATCTTCTCCGACGGCATGGACGTCGACAGCATCGAGGCGACCTATCGCCACTTCCACGGCCGCGTCCGGATGAGCTTCGGCTGGGGCACCAATCTGACCAACGATTTCCGCGGCTGCGATCCCGCCGGCGGCCACGGCCTCGAGCCGATCTCGCTCGTCGCCAAGGTGACCAGCGCCAATGGCCGCCCGGCGGTCAAGCTCTCGGACAACCCGTCCAAGGCAACGGGCGATCCGGCCGAGATCGCCCGTTACTTGCGCATCTTCGGGGAGGAGGGCCGGGTGGCGCAGACGGTGGCGGTCTGACGCCATCAAATTCCCCTCCCAGCAAGGGAGGGGCAAGGGGTGGGTTGGAGTAGGTACGGG
>JAEXLC010000052.1 GCA_023445495.1 Pseudomonadota bacterium
TTCTGCATCTGGAATTTCGCTGCGGTGCGCGACCTGGAGTCGCGCACCGTCACGATTTCTCAGTGACTTAGGCGGATCAGTTGATCGTCACTCGGAAGGCGACGGCATAGGCGCCGAGCGGCGCCACCGACGGGATCGTGCCCCGCACCGTGGTGCCGTCGAACGAGCCGCCATAGAGATCGGTCTCGTCCGCGCCGGTATTGTTGTCGTCTTCCGTGGTTCCCACCAGGATGCAGCCCGCGCCGCCGGCCGAAGTGCCGACCTGGATCGAGCCGGGGACAAAGGTGGTGTTCGCCGGCACATTGTCGGTCACGGTGAGGTTGGTCGCCGTGCCCGGGCCCGCATTGTTGATCGTCATGCAATATTCGACCGTCGCGCCCGGAATGGCGTGCGGGTTGGCCAGGAAGTTGATCGGATCGCTCACCACGCGCGAGGTCTTGGCCAGCGTCACCACCGCGGTGGAGATGTGATAGGCGTCGAACGCGCGGGCCTGGCCGTTGCGGGCGAGGTCGAGCGGGCCGGAGCCGTCGGCGAAGACGATTTCGACCGTGCCCGCCGAATCCGGAACGAGCGTCGAGCTCGCGATCAGGTCGGCGCCCAGCGTGTTCGGCGCGCCGCCGGCAGCCGCGACGACGTTGAGCGAGACGATCGCGGTGTCCGCGCCCGGCGTATTCGGGATGTCGGCGACGATGAACACGGTCACCGAGGCGTCCGGCGCGAGCTCGTCGATATAGGTCGCGGTGTCGATGCCGGCGTCGTAGGTGCCGTTGCCGTTGCTGTCGACATAGGCGTGCATGTTGGTGACATTGAAATTGTCACTGCCGAGCAGCGGGATCGACACGGTCTGCTGGTCCGGATCCAGGCGGAAGTCCTGGGTCGCGTTGGTCAGGTTGGTGACGGTGAAGGTCGTCACCTGCGCGGTGGCGCCGATCGCCGTCTGGGTCACCGCGCCGCCGACTTCGGCGACCGCCAGATTGACCTTCTTGTCGACCACGAAGCTGGCGACGTTCGACGAGACCGACTGAGTCGATCCGCCGACGTCATAGCTGACGCTGGCCTGGTTGTTGACGGTGGTGCCCGACGCGGTCTGCGACTGGGCGAAGGCAGGTGCTGCGAGGGTCGTGGCCGCAAGTGCGCTGCCCCCCAGCAATGCCCCCCGGAAATAGTGAGTGCTCATGAGAAAATGCCCCAATTTATAAGGTTAAACTACTGATTTCACTTGAGCAGTGCGCGGAAGGCGACCTGCTGCGCACCGCCGGCGGGCACCGGCTGGGCCAACCGCCAGCGCACCACGCGCACATCGGCCGCGGTGGCGGGGCGAGCCCGGCCATCGGCGGTGGCGATGCGAAGCGCGGCGAGCTGGCCGAAGCTCTTCCCGTCGACCGACACTTCGGGCGCGGGGGAATTGGCGGCGGGGCCGGCATATTGCATGCCGGTCGGCACCGGATTGGCGATCACCACGCCGCCGGCGGGCCTGGCGCCGCTGTTGGTGACGGTGATCTGGTAGACGACATGGTCGCCGGGCACGACGCGCCTGGCCGGTACCAGCTTGATCTGCGTCGTGCCGTTGGCGGCGCTGGCGCGGGTTTCGGCAAGCACGGTCGTCACGATGTTCACCGGACCGGCGGGCGCGGCGACGGCGGCGGTCGCCGTCGTCAGCAACAGACCGCCGAGCAACAGAGCATGGCGCATGGTGGAACTCCTCGTCATTGGATGGTGACCTTGAACTGGATGCTGCGTGTGGTGGCCGCGGGCACGTCGCCCAGCGCGACCCGGATCCCGGTGCCGTCGAAGCTGCCGGCATCGCCGTCGCCGGCGTCGCTGAGCGCGGTGCCGTCGAGCATGAGGCTGCCGGGGAGGTAGCGGGTGCCCGCCGGGATCGGATCGGTGACCGCGGCATTGGCGGTGAGCGCGGGAAAGCTGGCGACGAGCGTATAGGTCACCACCGCCCCGTGCGCGGGGATCGCGCCGCCCCAGGGATCGAGCACCGACTGGCTCTTGGTGAGCGTCGGGTCTCCCCCTTCCGCGATCGGCTCGATCGTGGCGATCGCGGTGGCGGGCCCCGTGCCCGTTGTCCCGCCGGTCTCGGAACGGGCGAACAGGGTCAGCGTATGGACCGTGCCCAGCCTGCTGCGGAAGAATGCGAGGAAGTCGATCGACTCGCCGGGCTCGAGTTCCCCGGTGCAGCCATCCGGCAGCATCGTGTCGTGCGCGGGGTCGTAGAGCCCGTCGCTGTCGCCATCGAGCGCGAAGCCCTCAACCGTGCCGTCCGGATACTCGGCGCTCAGGCAGAAGGCATGGCGGCTGTTGCCGGTATTGGTCAGCGTGAAGGGAAGGGGCGTGAGCCGCCCCGGCACCACCGCCACGCGCAGCGTCCGCATGACGATGCGGCTGCTGATTACTTCGGCTACTTGCAGCGCCGAAGGATTGGAGCTGACCTGCTCCTGGGCACCGTCCATGGAATAGTCGAGCAGGGCGGTATTGGTGATCCAGGTTCCCGCCCGGGTCTGTGCCGCGGCGGGCATCGCGCAGACACAGCAAAGAACAGTCACGGACAGCAATGCTGCCCGCGATCTTGTTCCTTGAGTGCAACGATTTGCCGGCACGCAATTCCCCCTTGAAATCGCAAGGGAAAATGCACTCGGCAAATTAATTTAAACTATAGTTCGACCTTGTGGCTAATACCTAGGCTCTATTCTTGTGTATATGTATTTAGACCTATAAATTACGTAATTTCATTTGGAAATTACGAAATATTATCCATAATCTACATATAATCTCTGCGGGTTTTCGTATTTTCGATACGCCGCGGGTATGGCTGCCTCAACGCAGCGCTCTCCAGCAGGCAGCCCGAACGGCAATGGCGCCGGCATCTATCGATGCACGCCCGCGGCAATCAGAAGAATAGGCCGAAGCGATGAGCGGCCGCTCCAGCCTCCCGCACGATCCGCGACTTCAATCGTAGTAGAAGGGCGATCGCTTCGTCCACGCCGAGCCGCGATGGCGCGTGTGGAGCAAGCGGAAGGCGCGATAGCCCAGCCTGTCATCGACATGGCCCCAGTGCGAGATGCGGATCAGCCAATACAGTGCTTCGGGAGAACGCGGATCGCGGGGATGGGCGCGCGCATAGTCGTATAGCGATTGCCAGGCGGACAGCGTGCCTGCCGGCACATTCGGCTTGTCGTGGCTGTGGAACATGTAGCGGTCGCGCTCACGCTCCGCCAGCTTCTCCCCGGCGGCGGCGAAGCCGGGCATGCGCAGCGGGAAATTGCCCAGGCCGCAATCGCGGAAGCAGGCGATGTCGACCTTGTCCGCTTCGTCTTCCCGCGGCCAATAGGGCGATTCATCCTGCCGGGTGAGCGCCGGGGGATCGGCTTGCGGCGCCTCCACGCCGGCGGGAAGGATCATCCAGTCCGACCAGCTTCCCTGCCATTCGCGGATGGTGCCCTGTGGGCGCGTGTAGCTGGCCAGGTCGGCAGTCGCGCCGGGCAGCTTGGCGAGCACGAAATATTCCGCGAAGCGCTTGGCCGGCCCCGGGCGGGTCCGGCGTATCGTCAGCCAGTCGTGGCGGATCAGCGGCATCAGCCCCGCAAGCTCTCCCGCCAGCCGGTCGATCGCGGCATTGTCCTGCAGCTGCACCGCGCGGCCATAATTGGTGAGCGCAAGGTCGAGCCGGAACAGTTCGGGCAGCGTCGCGCCCGCCGCCATCCGGGTGCGAAGCGGAAGCCGGTCGAGGATCGCCCGCGTCTCGGGGCCGATCGCGACGATCGCGCCGCCACGCTGCCGCGCGAGCATGCCGTTCCAGCGGATCCGGTCATCGGACTGGCAATAGCCCATGAAATCGGAGCAGAGCGGCGTGCGCATCGCGAAGCGCATCAGGTCGGAAAGGCTGGTGGCAAGCTGGGCGCGCATGCCGCGGAACAGGTTGCGGTCGGATACCGAAAGATCCTGGGCAAGGATCGCCTCGATCCGTCCGCGCAGCACCGCCGCATCGCCATGCGCGAAGGTCAGGCGCATCTCGTGATATTGGGCGGTGAGCCAGCCCGGACTGTTCTCCGGCACCGCCGCGGCATCCCTGGCGAGCGCCTGCGCCTGCGGATCGGTGGCGGGAACCAGGGAAAGGGCCGCGAGCAGCCAGTGCAGCTTGCGGGTGCTCGTCCATCGCTCCGTCGCATGCGCCAGCGCTTCGCCCTGCTGATAGGAGTGCAGGGTGCCGAGCCAGTCCGGGATGTCGGGGCGCGGGGTCCGCCGCGCGCTCAGGCTGACATAGTCCCGCAGTCCCTTGGCGATATCGGCAACTGGTTCGCGAGCGTGCAGCTCCGCGTCGATCTTGTCGAAGAGCTGCTCGGGATGGTCGATATAGGCGATCGAGCGCAGCATGCCGCGTACTTCGCCATAGCCATAGGCCTCCGGCTTCGCCTGCAATTCGGCGATGGCGGCGCGGGTGGCGGCAAAGGCGGCGGGGCTCGGCTGGGCCAGCGCGGCGCGGTGCAGGGCCCGGATGCTCAGGTAAAGCCCCTTGTCGCACCAGGGCGAGCTGCGGTCCGCCGCGATCGCGCGGAAGCGGCGCACCGCGTCGCCGGTCTGGCCCTTGTAAAGCGCGAAGGCCGCCTCCTGATAGGCACGATCGGCCCGCAGCCAGCCCGGCGCATTCGCCATCGGTGCGGGTAATGCCGCATCGCGATTGCTGCATGCCTCGAACACGGCATTCTGCGTGGCGAGCCAGGCGCGGACCGCCGGGTTGCCGGCGCCGTAGCGGGCAATGCGCTCGCGCAGCGTCTTCGTCGCGGTGTCGAATGCGTCGGCAAAGCAGTTCGGGATCCGGGTATAGCGGGGGCCGGGCAGTTCGGTGGGGATCCAGGCCGGCGCCGGCGTTCCGCCGGACACGAGGCGCGTGGCGTCGGCCCAGCCATAGACGCCGGTATCGGCGCCCGAATTGACCGGCATGTCGCAGCAGCTGGCGTTCAGCGCCTCGCCTGCCTTCTGGCCGACCGGGAGGCCATTGAGCAGGCGCCACTGGAGATAGAGAAGGCCATCCGACGCGGTGGTGTGGAGCACGCCGACCCGCCCCTTGTAGAGCTGGGCGCGCTCGGCGGCGGTGCCGCCCTCGCGATCGATGAAGATGGTGGAAGGGCCCGGATCGCCGGAGCCGGACGCCGGCCCGGTCAGCAGTCCGGAAAGAGCAAGCACCGACACGAACGCCGCCGCCAGACGCCTCATCGCCACGCCTCCACCGCGTGTTGCGCCTGCTGGTAGGACGCGGCCGTCCAGCTGCGCGGATTGAAGAGATAGACACGCCTTCCGGGCGGAGCGCGAGGGATCGGAGAATCACTCGATATCGCTAGGGCGGCGCGGCATCGAGGATTGCGGAAATCCTTGCCGTCCGCCAGCCACTTGATGATCGACGGACCATCTTTTTGCATCCGAAACAGCATCGGCACGATCTCGTCGACCGGAGCGTCCCCAAGCCAGTCGTCGAACATGCACCAGGAAGCGAGCGCGGTCATCGACAGGCGGATCCGCGAAGGGAGCGCGGCACGCGCATCTTGGAGCACGTCGAGCAGGATCTGCCGCTCGGACTTGCGGACTTCGAAGTCGATCTGGACGCGGGTTGCCGGAACGATCGTGGCATAATGGCGGACGGCCGCCGCGACCTGGGCGCGCAGTGCCGGTGTCCAGTTTAGCTGCTGGCTGTGATCGATCTGGATATGGACGACGACGGTCTCGGGCGGCCGTGCGCTCTGCAGCGGGAAATAGCGGCCGCGGGCGCGGAGCGTGTCGCCGGTCAGCTCGAGGAAGCTGGTCTGGAGCGCGATCTCGCTGTCGCCCGCGAATCGCAGATCCTCCGGCCGCTCCCACGCCCATAGAATGAGCCTGGACGGCGCGGCCTTGGGGGTATCGGTCTGGCAGCCCGGTAGCAGCGCGAGCAAGGCGGGCAGCGTCAGGCGGCCGAGATGGCGCGCGCTATGGAGAAGCGGGCGGCGCGCGGCGATGTTCGCGCTCGGGTACGTCCCCGGTGATCCTCGGTCGATGTCCATGGGGATGGCTGCCAGCCCAGTCTGAGAGTGTCGGGCCGACGATATCAGGATGCTTCATCGCCGTGCAGGGGCGGTGAGTGGGACGCGCGGAATTAGTGGGCGCTGTGTTCAGGCGTCACCGGGCCGCTATCCGGCTACCGTCTCATGCTTGATAGCCGCCGCTTACAACGAGCGACAAGTCATTGAAGATGTAGGGTAATGGTGGACGCACTTGGGCTCGAACCAAGGACCCGCTGATTAAGAGTCAGCTGCTCTACCAACTGAGCTATGCGTCCATTCCGGGTTGTTTCGGCGCCCTTGGTGAGTGCGCCTCCGCAGTGGAGGTGGGCCTTTAGCTGCGACCTTCGCGGCTTGTAAACCCCCTATTTCAAAAAAATCACCAGCGCTGGGCGCGGCGGCTGTTGCGGTCGATCGACAGCAGGATTCCGAAGCAGATCATGAAGGTCATCACTGCGGTTCCGCCGAAGCTGATCAGCGGCAGCGGCACGCCCACAACGGGTGCCAGGCCCATCACCATCGCCATGTTGATCGCGCAGTAGAAGAAGATCGTCGCGGCCAGGCCGGAGGCGGTGAGCCGTGCGAAGCGGCTCTGCGCGCGCATGCTCACCCCGATCGCCCAGCGGATCAGGATGGAGAAGCCGATGATCAGGAAGAAGCCGCCCATCAGGCCCCATTCCTCCATCATCGTCGCCAGCGCGAAATCGGTATGGCCTTCAGGAAGATAGTCGAGATGGCTCTGGGTGCCTTGCAGGAAACCCTTGCCGAACACGCCGCCCGAGCCGATCGCCACCTTCGACTGGCTGATGTGATAGCCGGTGCCCAGCGGATCGCTTTCGGGGTTGAGGAAGATCAGCACGCGGTTGCGTTGATAATCGTGCAGCACGAAGTTCACCGCGAAGGGGATGGCCAGCGCCAGCGCCAGCCCGCCGCCGAGGAATAGGCGCAGCGGCAGGCCGGCGAGGAACATCACCGCGACGCCGCCGAAGCTGATCGCCAGCGCGGTGCCGAGGTCGGGCTGCAGCATCACCAGCGCCGCCGGGATGCCGATCAGCACGCAGCCGGGCCAGAGCGCGCCGAACTTGCGGATCTCGCCGGCCGGCAGGATCTCGTAGAAGCGGGCCATCGCCATGATGATGACGGGTTTCATCAGCTCGGAGGGCTGCAATCGGATGAAGCCCAGGTCGAGCCATCGCTGGCTGCCGCCCGCGACTGCGCCGAGCAGTTCCACGCCCACCAGCATCAGCACGACGGCGATGTACATGGGGAAGGCGCCGAGTGCCCAGAAGGTCTCGGGCACGCGCGACATGGCGATCGCCATTGCCAGGAACACAAAGAAGCGCAGCCCCTGGTTGAACGCCCAGGGCGTCATGCTGCCGCTCGCCGCCGAATAGAGCACGACCAGCCCGAACATGCCGATCGCCACCACCAGGCCGATGATCCGCCAGGGAAGCTGGGCGAGGGGGCCCGGGACGATGCCCGAGGGGCCGAGGCCGGAGGATTGGAGCGTGGACATCAGTCTGCCTCCACGCTGCCGCGTTCGGCCGCGCTGCTGTCGATGGTGTTGCTGGTCGTGGCGTTGGCCGCTTCGGAGGCGACGGTGCTTGCCGCTTCGGCCGCGTCTTCGGGCGCTTCCGGGGGCGGGGCGCTCTGCGCCGCCTTGAAGGATGCGGACTGGGCCGCCATCCGGGTGCGATAGTCGCCGCCCCAGGTCGGTTCCTCGGCATGGAGCGAGTCCATCGCGCGCTTCCGGTCGAACAGGAAGGTCATGATGTCGCGGCCGATCTGCGGCGTGTCGAGGTTGCGGATCGTGTGGCCGTTATGCTCGAGCACGATGCCGGCGGCATATTTCGGATTGTCGGCCGGGGCGAAGCAGACGAGCAGCGCGTGGTCGCGCAGCTTGAACGGCAGCGAGGCGTTCTTGAGCACCCCCGAGCGGCGCTCGGCCATGGTGATGCGGCGCACCTGCGCGGTGCCGGTCTTGCCCGCCAGCGCCACGCCGGGGGTCTGCATGCGCGCAGCGCCGCCGGTGCCGCCCTCGTTGATCACGCCGAACATCGCGTCGCGGATGATCGCCAGCTGCTCGGGCGTGACGCCGAGCGGCGCGGCCTCCTCATGCGGGGCGTCGGCGATCAGCCTGGGGATCAGCTGCCTGCCCGAGGCGAGCCGGCTCGCCATCACCGCCAGCTGCAGCGGGTTGGCCAGCACATAGCCCTGGCCGATCGAGGCGTTAAGCGAATCGGCGACGGTCCATTGCTGCTTGTAGCGCTTCAGCTTCCAGGCGCTGTCCGGCACGGTGCCGAAGCGCTGGGTGGTGAAGGGCAGGTCGAACTTCTGGCCGAGGCCCATCGCGCGGGCCATCGGCGCCACCGCGTCATAGCCCACGCGGCGCACCATCTCGTAGAAATAGATGTCGCAGCTCTGCATGATCGCATGCTTGAGGTCGAGCGGGCCATGGCCGCCGCGCTTGTGGCAGTGGAACACGCCGTTGCCGACGCGCATCGCGCCCGAGCAGACGACGCGGGCACTGGGGTCGATGCCGGCATGCATGAGGGCAAGGCCGTTCATCGGCTTCACCGTCGAGCCCGGCGGATAGAGGCCCTGCAGCACCTTGTTCATCAGCGGGACGTGGTCGTCCTCGCTCAGCATCTTCCATTCGTTGCGGCTGATGCCGTCGGAGAAGCTGTTGGGGTCGTATGCCGGCATCGAGACCATGGCGAGGATGTCGCCATTGCTCACGTCGATCACCACCGCCGAGCCCGAATTGGTACCCAGCCGCCGCGCGACATATTCCTGGAGCAGCGCGTCGATGGTGAGCTTCACCGTCTCGCCGGGCTGGTCGGGCCGGGTTGCAAGCTCCTTGACCAGCCGGCCGTGCGCGGTGACTTCGACGCGCTTGGCGCCGGGCGTGCCGCGCAGCCGGTCCTCCAGCACTTTTTCCAGCCCGTCCTTGCCCAGCTTGAAGCCTGGGGCGACGAGCAGCGGGTCCTTTTCCTTCTTGTACTGCTCGGCCGAGGCGGTGCCGACATAGCCGACCAGGTGCGCGACGCCTGCCGCCAGCGGATAGTTGCGCGAGAAGCCGCGGGTCGGCTGCACGCCCGGCATCTCGGGGACGCGTACGCTCACCGCGGCGAAATGCTCCCAGTCGAGCTTGTCGGAAACCTGCACCGGCTGGAAACCCGAGGCGCGCTTCAGGTCGGTGCGGATCCGTGCCATCTCCTCCTCGCCTAGGCTCAGGATCTGCTGGAGCATGCCCAGCGTCTTTTCCTTGTCCTCCATCCGGTCGGGAATCATGTCGACGCGGAACGCGGTGCGGTTGTTGGCGATCGGGATGCCGTTGCGGTCGACGATCCAGCCACGGCGTGGCGGGGTGAGCGTCAGGCGCACGCGGTTGCTCTCGGCGGTCAGCCGGTAGCGCTCGTTCTCGAACACGGCGAGCCAGGTCATCCGCCCGGCCAGCACCAGCGCGGCCGTGCCCTGAAGCCCGCCGAGCACCAGCGCGCGGCGGGAGAAACTGTAAGCCTGCGCTGCTTCGGTGATCCGGGCCATTATTGTCGCTTCTTATCCCGATCTAGCCATGCGCAGAACCGGGCAATCACAGGAAAAAGTGCGGCCGACACGACAATCTGGAGCAGCAGCGCGGTATCGACATGCGCGCTGAACGGCGTCGCGACCAGCCTTCCACCGATCAGCACCAGCGCGATCGCCCCTGATGCGATCAGCCAGTCCTGCCAGAAATCGCGCCATACGAGCCGCGTGTCGAGCACATCGACCATCAGGATCGCCAGCGTCCACAGCACCATCGCGCTGCCCAGCGGCTGCCCGCTGAACATGTCGTCGACAAAGCCCAGCGGCACCGGCATCCAGACCTTCATCGAATCGCCGCGCACCAGCCGCCAACCGAGCAACATCATCAGCCCGAACGGCGGCAGGAAGGGGACTGTCGCGACGATCGGCAGCAGCACGGTCAGCGATCCCAGCACCACCGAGAGCGGCGCCAGCCAGACGCTGCGCGGCAGTTTCTCGCTGCGGCCGAGAGGGATATAGTCGGTCACCGCTATTTCTTCTGCGCCGCCGGCTTGGCGCCCGGCGTGGGCGTCGGCACCGGCTCGGGCAGGAAGGTCTGCTGGACCAGCGCGAAGTCGAGCGCATCCGGATTGGCCGAGGGCGACGCCACCGCGATGTCGCGCGAGGTGCGGATCACCCGCGCCACCGGGATGTTCGGCGAGAAGATGCCGCCGGTGCCCGAGGTCACGAAGGTGTCGCCCGGCTGGAAGATCATCGTCGCCACGCTCGCCGAGCGAATGTCGAGCAGCCCGTCGCCGCGCCCGGTCGCGATCGCGGGCAGGCCGTCACGGGTACGGCGCACCGGCACGATGCTCTCCGAATCGACGATCAGCAGCACGCGTGCAGTATTGGGGCTGGTCTCGGTTACCTGGCCGATCAGCCCGTCGGGCTGGCGCACCGGCTGCCCCGCCTTCACGCCCTGCCAGCTGCCGGCGTTGAGCGTGGCATAGCGCCGGGTGCTGCCCATCGAGCTCGACACGAGCCGCGCTACCGCCACCGCATCGGTGGAGACGTCGCGCAGCTTGAGCATGTCGCGCAGGTGGCGATTCTCCTGGTTGAGCGTGCGGGCGCGCTCAACCAGCAGCGCGTCATCCGACATCTGCTTCTTCAGCCGGGCATTCTCGCCGCGGACGTTCCAATAGCTGGAAACGCCGCCGGGCATGCTGGCCACGCTTGTGCGCGCCCAGCTAAGCCCTGAGGAGACCGGGGTGGTGATCTCGCGGAAGAACCCGTTCACCGCAGCAAAGGCGGTTGGGTTGAACGTCGAGAGCAGCAGCAAGGCGACGCCGATCAGCACACCGCCGACCGCGCCCACATAACCGAGGAAGAGCCCGTATTGCGCCCGCCGCGAAAAACCCGGGCGCCGGTTGCGTGGCGGCGCCATGCCCCTCTGCTCCGATTAGACCGAGATAAGGACGCCGCGGAACACCGGATCCTCGAGCGCGCGGCCCGTGCCCAGCGCCACGCAGGTCAGCGGGTCTTCGGCGATCGTCACCGGCAGGCCGGTCTCGTCGCGCAGCACTTCGTCGATGCCCTGCAGCAGCGCGCCGCCACCGGTGAGCACGATGCCCTGGTCGACGATGTCCGCCGCCAGCTCCGGCGCGGTGTTCTCGAGCGCGATGCGCACGCCCTCGACGATCGTGCCGACCGGCTCCGACAGTGCTTCGGCGATCTGGCCCTGGTTGATCTGGATTTCCTTCGGCACGCCGTTGACCAGGTCGCGACCCTTGATGTGGATCGTCTGGCCGATGCCGTCCGCCGGCGGCTTGGCGACGCCGACTTCCTGCTTGATGCGCTCGGCCGTGGCTTCGCCGATCAGCAGGTTGTGGTTGCGGCGCACATAGGAGACGATCGACTCGTCCATCTTGTCGCCGCCGACGCGGACCGAAGTGGAGTAGGCGAGGCCGCGCAGCGAGAGCACCGCAACTTCGGTGGTGCCGCCGCCGATATCGACGACCATCGAGCCGATCGGCTCGGTCACCGGCATGTCGGCGCCGATCGCGGCGGCCATCGGCTCCTCGATCAGCCAGACCTGCGAAGCGCCGGCGTTAGACGCGGCGTCGCGGATCGCGCGGCGCTCGACCGAGGTCGAGCCCGACGGCACGCAGATCACGATCTGCGGCCAGCGCATGAAGCGCCGCTGGCCGTGCACCTTGCGGATGAAGTGCTTGATCATTTCCTCGGCGATGTCGATGTCGGCGATCACGCCGTCGCGCAGCGGGCGGATCGCCTCGATGCTGCCCGGGGTCTTGCCCATCATCAGCTTGGCGTCGTCACCGACGGCCTTGACGCGCTTGACGCCATTCAGCGTCTCGACCGCCACCACCGACGGTTCGTTGAGGACGACGCCGCGGCCGCGCAGATACACGACAGTGTTCGCGGTGCCGAGGTCGATCGCCATGTCGTGGGACATGAAATTGAACAAGCGGGGAAATGCCATCTATGGTTCCGTCCTGCGGCGCGGGCGCCCGCCGCGCAGCTCTTCAAAAAATCTAGTCCGGCCCCTTCCGGGACGGACTGAAGAATCCGGCCTGGTGCGATGCGGTTGGGGTCGCGGGATGCCGTCGCTTGGGCTAGAGCAACGACCATGTCAATACGCCGTCTACCCGAACATCTTGTCAACCGGATTGCTGCAGGCGAAGTGGTCGAACGCCCCGCCAGTGCGCTGAAAGAACTGGTCGAAAACGCCATCGATGCCGGGGCCACCCGGATCGCCGTCAAGCTCTCCGGCGGAGGCACCGATCTGATCGAAGTCACCGACGATGGCTGCGGCATGTCGCCGCCCGAAATGGCGCTCGCGCTGGAGCGTCACGCCACCTCCAAGCTGCCCGATGACGAGATCGATCAGGTCACGACGTTGGGTTTCCGGGGCGAGGCGTTGCCCTCGATCGCCAGCGTCGCGCGCATGTCGCTCGAAAGCCGGGTGCGCGGCGCCGAGGGGTGGCACCGGATCGTCGATAACGGCCAGGTTATCTCCGAAGGCCCCGCCGCCTTGCCGCCCGGCACGCGGGTGCGAGTCGAGAGCCTGTTCGCCCGCGTGCCGGCCCGCCGCAAGTTCCTGCGCTCGCCGCGCGCCGAATATGCCGCCAGCCTAGACGTGATGAAGCGCCTGGCGATGGCCCGGCCCGATATCGCCTTCTCGGTCGAGCATGACGGGCGCAAGGCCTTCCACGTCCAGGGTAATGAGAGCGGCCCCGAGCGCGTCGCTGGCCTCACCGATCGTGCGCTTGCCGAGAACAGCGTCGCGATCGACTTCGAGCGCGAGGGGCTGACCCTCGGCGGCGTCGCCGGCCTGCCGACCTTCAATCGCGGCGTTGCCGATCACCAATATCTCTTCGTGAACGGCCGTCCGGTGAAGGATCGCCTGCTGATCGGCGCGCTGCGCGGCGCCTATGCCGAGATGCTGGCGCGCGACCGGCACCCGGTGGTCGCGCTGTTCCTCGACGTCCCGCCCGATCAGGTCGACGTCAATGTCCACCCCGCCAAGACCGAGGTCCGCTTCCGCGATCCGGCGTTGGTGCGCGGGATGATCGTCTCGGGCCTGCGCCGCGCGCTCGACGAGGCGGGGCACCGCAGCGTCCAGCGCCCGAGCGAAGCAGCGCTGGGGATGTGGACTTCGGAACCCATCCAACCCGGTCATCCCCGCGAAAGCCGCGCTCCAGTCTCTTAATCACATCTGACGCA
>JAEXLC010000073.1 GCA_023445495.1 Pseudomonadota bacterium
ACTCCAGGTCGCGCACCGAAGCGAAATTCCAGATGCAGAAGCGTATCCCCCTCCTCCCGCGCCTGTTCACCGGCGCCCTGGCGCTCGCCGCGCTTGGCTCCGCATTCCTGGGGAATGCGGAGGCGCAGACGATTCGCAACACCGCCACGCTCCATTTCGCCGACGGCTCCGGCGAGCGCGCGATCGCGTCCAACGAAGTGACGCTGGATCGCCTCAAGAAGCCGACCGTGCTGGGCTTCCGCCAGCTTCCTGCCGGCTATCAGTTCGTCGGCATGAAGTGCGAGACGAGCCCCAGCCTTCAATTCACCCCCGCCGAAGTGACTGTCGAGCAGCTGGCCGCCGCGCCGCATCTCCAGTCGCATGACGTCCAGAACGCGATGATCGTGACGCTGGAGGCGGAGGCCGAGAACCGCGATCCGAATACGCGCGAAATCGCATGGATCACTGCCAAGATCGGCACCGCCTCGGTGCGCCTGCCGCTGATGGAAACGGGCGCGGATACCGGCATGTTCGCCGGCGCGGTGCCTGCCTCGGGCACGCGCCCCGATCTCGCCGCCTGCAACATCCGCCTGACCGGTATCGGCAAGCTCTATGTCAGCTTCGACGGCGACGATCTGAGCTTTCCGTCGGACGCCGAGCTGCTGATCGACCCCGAAGGCTATGTCTTCGATTCCGAGACCGGCGCGGTGATCGACGGCGCCACGGTCACGCTGATCGACAATGCCACCGGCAAGGCCGCCGCCAAGGTCTTTGGCGACGACGGCGTCAGCGCCTATCCAAGCACCGTCGTGACCGGCTCGACGGTCACCGACGCGGGCGGGACGGTCTACGCCTTCACGCCGGGCAATTTCCGCTTCCCGCTGGCGCCCCCGGGCAGCTACCGGCTGCAGGTAAGCCCGCCCAGCGGCTATACCGCGCCCTCGACCCGCACGCCGGCCGAACTGGCCGATTTCACCGGCCCTCCCGGCAAGTTCCGGATCAGCGATGCTTCCTATGGTGGCGATTTCCTGCTGGCCGATCCCGAGCCGGTCCATATCGACGTGCCGCTCGATCCACCGGCCAAAGCGATAACGACCGCAAAGCTGGTTCTGACCAAGACCGCTTCGGTGAACGACGCCAGCGCGGGCGACTTCATCGCCTATGCGCTCGAGCTCAAGAATGTCGGCGACGGCACCGCCCAGGCGCCGGTGGTGACGGATGTGCTGCCGCGCGGCCTGCGCTACCGCCCTGGCACTGCCAAAGGCGCGCCAGAACCAAAAATATCAAGCGATGGCAGTATCTTGCGATTTACTCTCGCAAGTATTTCTTCAAATAGTGCCCGCACGGTGTCCTACCTGACCTCGGTCGGCCCCGACACGCCGCAGGGCGTGGCGGTGAACCGCGCTTCGGCGACCGACGGCGTGGTCACCAGCCCGGAGGCCAGCGCCGCGGTGCGGATCCACGCCGCGCTGTTCACCGACGCCATGACGCTAATCGGGCGCATCACCGAGGGCGATTGCCGCAATCCCGACCGCAACCGCACCGGCGTGGCCGGCGTGCGAGTGCTGCTGGAGGACGGAACCTTCACAATCAGTGATAAGGATGGCCTCTATCACTTTGAAGGCGTCCGCCCCGGTACGCATGTCGTCCAGCTCGATACCGGTGCGCTGCCGCCCGGCTATGCCCCGGTCGCCTGCGACCGCGACACGCGCAGCGCCGGCAGCCATGGCACGTCGCGCTTCGTCGAGGGCATGGGCGGCAGCCTGCAGCGCGCCGACTTCCAGCTGCGCCGGATCGCCCTGCCCGCCGATGCCGGCCAGACGGCGCAGCCGGCCGTGCTCGACGATGCCACTGCCGCCGGCAGCGGCATCGACTGGCTTGCCGCGGCGCAGCCCGGCGCGCCCGCCTGGCTGTTCCCCGATGCCAGCCACAATCCGCGTTCGCCGGCGCTGCGCGTCGTGGTCCAGCATGCGCCGGGCCAGGCAATCGCGCTGACGCTCAATGGCCAGCAGACTGATCCGCTGGCCTATGACGGCAGCGACGCGGATGTCGCGCGCGGCGTCGCCGTCTCGCGCTGGACCGGCCTGCCCCTGATCGAAGGCGACAATCACCTTCAGGCGCGCGTGCTCGATGCGCGGGGCAATCTGGTCGCGACGCTCGACCGCACCATCCATTACGCCAACACCCCGGCGCAGCTGACCTATGTCGCCGAGCGCTCGCGGCTTGGCGCGGATGGTCTGCGCCAGCCGCAGATCGCGGTCCGGGTCACCGATCGCGACGGCAAGCCGGTACGCGCCGGGGCGATCATCGCCTTCCGCGTCGAGCAGCCCTATGCCGCTGCCCAGGCCGGCGCAGCCGAGCAGACCCGCCAGCTCGCCGGGCTCGACCGGACCGAGGCGACCGCGCGCGTTACCGGCGACGAGGGCATCGCCCTGCTCGCGCTCGCTCCGACCACCCAGGCAGGCACCGTGCGGATCGCGGTGACCTTGCAGGGCGCGGACGGCGAGAAGCATGCCACCGAGATCCGCCCCTGGCTCTCGGCGCCGGCGCGCGACTGGGTAATCGTCGGCTTCGGCAAGGGTACCATCGGCTATCAGACGCTGAGCAAGCACAGCAACCCGACGGTCCGCACCCATGACGTCGTCACCGACGGCCAGCTTGCGCTCTATGCCAAGGGCCGGATCAAGGGCAGCTGGCTGCTCACCCTCGCCTATGACAGCGACCGCCGCTTCGATCGCGACCGCGGGCTGCTCGGCAAGATCGACCCGGACCGCTATTACACCGTCTATGGCGACGGCACCGCCCAGGGCTATGACGCCGCCACGCGCGGCAAGCTCTACCTCCGCCTCGAGCACAAGGCGTTCTACGCGCTGTTCGGCGATTTCGAGACCGGCTTCACCGATACCCGCCTCGCCCGCTACAGCCGCACGCTGAACGGCGCCAAGGCCGAATATGCCAAGGACGGTGCGCACGTCACCGTTTTCGCCGCCAATGTCGACGAGCGCTATGCCCGCGACGAGATCCAGGGCAACGGCCTGTCGGGTCCCTATCGCCTGTCGCAGCAGGATATCGTGCCCAACAGCGACAAGCTGCGCCTCGAGACGCGCAACCGCTATCGCCCCGACCAGGTGCTCGAGAGCACCACGCTGACTCGCCACATCGATTACGACATCGATTCCGTGGCCGGCACGATCCGCTTCCGCGAGCCGGTGCTGAGCCGCGACGGCGCGCTCAACCCGGTGTTCATCGTGGTCGATTACGAGACCTATGGCCCGGGCAGGAAGCGCGTCGGCGGCGCGCGCGCGTCGGTCACCGCCGCCAAGGGCAGGGCCGAGTTCGGCGCCACCGTGCTGCATGACGAGACGATCGGCAGCGCCACCGTCGCGGCGATCGACCTCAAGGTCCGCCCGCTCCCGGGCACCGAGATCCGCGCCGAGGCCGCTACCGGCGGCAAGGGCGGGCTCCGGGCCGGCCAGGCCTTTTCCGCCGAGATCGAGCATCACGGCAAGAGCATCGACCTGCTTGCCTATATGCACCAGCAGGATGCCAGCTTCGGCCTGGGCCAGCAGAATTTCGGCGAGGCCGGCACGCGCAAGATCGGTACCGACGGCCGGCTGCGCATCGGCGAACGGCTCAGCGCGTCGCTCTCCGCCTGGGTGCAGGACGATCTGGTGACCGGCGCCAGCCGCGTCGCCGCCGACGGGCGCGTCGAATATCGCCGCGACAACGGCACCGTCTTCGTCGGCGGCCAGTTCGCGTCGGACGTCGGCACCGACGGCAAGCGCCGGGTCTCGCAGCTGTTCACCGTCGGCGCGACCCAGAAGCTGTTCGGCGGCGATGTCGAGCTGCAGGGCCAGGGACAGATCGCGCTGGGCGGCAAGGATGAGAGCACCGACTTCCCGGCCCGCCAGCAGATCGGCGCCACCTGGAAGGTCACCAAGGATATCCGCCTGCTCGGTCTCTACGAGATCGCGAAGGGCGACACCTATACCGCGCATGCTGCACGGCTGGGCTTCGAGGTGGCGCCCTGGGCCGGCGCACGGGTGATGTCGAGCATCAACCAGCAGGCGATGGGCGAGAATGGCACGCGCACCTATGCCCAATATGGCCTCAGCCAGTCGCTGCCGGTGAGCAAGCGCTGGACGATCGACGCCACGCTGGATGCCAGCGGCACGCTTTCGGGCCATGTCGATCCCGCGGCGACGATCAGCCCGTTCCAGCCGCGCGCCACCGGCGGGGTGCTCGGCCAGGACAGCCGCGACGGCGATTTCGTCGCAGTGACGCTGGGCGCCACCTATCGCGGCAACCGCTGGTCGTGGACCGGCCGCGCCGAATATCGCAATTCGGACCTCAGTCGCCGTGTGGGCCTCACCAGCAGCCTGCTGCGCACGCTGGGCGAAGGCAGCACGCTGGCCTCGAGCATCAACGCCTATCGGGTGACCGACAAGAACGGCGCCACCGTGTCCTACGCCACCGCCGACCTCGCCCTCGCCATCCGCCCGGTCGACAGCCGCTGGGCCGTACTCGAACGCTTCCAGCTTCGCCACGAGCGGGCCGATGCCGGGGTTTCCTCGCGCAACGTGCTGGCGGTGCCGACCTTCGCGATCGGCGACCAGTCGACGCTTCGCGCGGTCAACAACGTCGCTCTCAGCTACCGCACCGGACCTGAGGGCGCGTCGCATGGTTTCGAGGCAAGCCTCTATTACGGCGCGAAATTCGTCCGCGGCCGCTATGCCGATGAGACAATCGACGGGTTCATCGACGTGGTTGGCGTAGAGGTCCGCAAGGATCTGCGCCGCAACCTCGATATCGGCGTTTCCGCCAGCGTCCAGCATAGCTGGTCGAGCGGCAACGCGACCTTCTCCTACGGCCCGTCGCTCGGCTTCTCGCCGGGCGGAAACACCTGGATCAGCGCGGGCTACAATGTCTCGGGCTATCGCGACCGCGATTTCGAGGATTCGCGCTACACGCGCCAGGGCCCCTATCTCACCATGCGCGTCCGGCTCGACAAGTCCCTGTTCGAGCAGGCCGGCCAGCTGTTCGGAGGCAAGTGATGCGGCGCCTTCTCTCCCTGCCCTTCATGCTGGCCCTGCTGGTCGCCGCGGTGCCGCTGACGATCACCAAGACGTCGAGCGTCGTCTCGGATCCGACCAATCAGCTATTTCCCAAGGCGATCCCCGGCGCGCTGGTCGATTATACGATCACGATCACCAATCCGGCGGCCAATTCGCTGACGACGGTGAAGACGATCGACTTCAAGGACGCGGTGCCGGCCAAGACCAAGCTCTATGTGGCGGACCTGAACGGCAACAATAGCGGCCCGATGGTGTTCACAGGCAGCCTGATCCCCACCACCGGGCTCACCTATTCCTTTCTCGGCCGCGGGAACATGTCCGACAGCCTGTCCTTCTCGTCGGATCATGGCGCGACCTGGACCTACATCCCCTACCCCGACGCCGATGGCTGCGACGCGGCGGTCACCAATATCCGCGTCCAGCCGACCGGCAACCAGACGGCGGGCAGCAATTTCACCCTGCGTTTCCGCGTGATGATCAAGTGACCCGCCGTCCCCGTCAGAATGCCAGGCGAAGTCCGCCGACACCCTTGAGGCTGTAGCTCTTCGCGAAGTCGTGGATCGCGGTGTTCGCGGAGAGCTCGCTGAACAGGGTGACGCGGCCCACCGCCACGCTGTCGCCAAGGCGCGACGAGACGATAGCGCCGTTCGGATCGGTGAAGCGATCGAACCCGACCGACGTAATGCGAGCGGCTTGCGGGTCTGACAGCGGATTGTTTCGCGTGGTCGACGGACGGGAAACTAGGGCCACCGAACCACAGATCCCACCAGTCGCCGATGATTCTGCCCGCGGCGATGCACCGAATCGAGACGGTGCTTGATCAGCCAATAGCGACGCCGAAATAAGGCAAATAATATCAGCGCATTACTTGGTGCCCTGCCGGACCAATACGCAATTACCGACATGTGGAAGACCACAGGTTCTAGCTAATGATTTGTTCACCATCCTTCTGAGCAAGGCGCGATGCCGAGAGTGTCGCGAACCAGAAGGGTGAGGACATGCGTACAAGGACGCATCTGGCATTCGCGGTTTGCATGGGGTGGGTTTCCGCCGCCTCTGCCCAGACAACCGCATATTCCCCGGATTCAGGCCGCACGCCCAACCAGATCGTCCTGTCGATTCCGGTGACGGCTTCGGTTGGTGGCCGGTGCGGTTTTGGCACCGGCGGCACGCCGAGCGGGTCCTACAATCAGAATGACTTCGATGTGACCGGGCTGCAGCACGACTTCGCCTTCGTGCTCGACTGCACCGGCCCCTCGCGAGTCGCGGTGGTGTCGCAGAATGGCGGCCTGCTCACCACGGGAACCGCGCCGACCGGCTATACGGTTCGCGCCCCGTATAATGTGAGCCTGCACCTCGTCGCCAATGGCGGCGGCACGACGGCGGACGCCACCTGCGCCGCATCGACGCTTCCCACCGGCTCCACCTGCAGCTTCCTCGGTCCGGCAAACACCTCGCAGGGCCTGCGCCTTTCCGCTGCGTCGACGCTGCAGGCGGGCTCCTATCTGCGCGTCTCCGCCCCGCCCTATTCCGGCGCATCGGCGCTGGTGAACGGTACCTATTCCGACGTCCTGACGGTGACGCTGAGCGCATCGCCCTGACGCCGACTTGCCGGTTCGGCCCGGCGGCCGGCGCCAGATACCCCGGGCTTCTACCCTCAAGTGAAAATGGCAGTCGCGCCGCTCCGGCCTGGCCTGCCCGACTTCAAATAGGAGAGCATCATGAAGAAGCTTCTGTTCACCGCCCTTCTCGCCGGTTCGGCGCTGGCGGCGGTCCCGGCAGCCGCGCAGAGCGTGTCGGGCAATGTCACGGTGACCGGCACGGTCGCCGCCAAGTGCACTTCCGCAGGCGGCCTGAACGGCAGCATCAACCTGGGCGAGCTCGCCGCCGCCGACGGCAAGGTCAATCCGACCTTCTCGGGCAATATCGGCGGACTGAGCCGCTCGTTCACGGTCACCTGCACCAGCGCCAATCCGCAAATCTCGGTCGATGCCTCGGCGCTGGTCAACAGCGCGATCCTGACGCCGACCGCAGGCTACACCAATACCGTCCACTACACCGCGACCATGGCGGCCTCGAAGGCCGGCGGCGGCACCAGCTCGGCGATCGACACGTCGAACGTCGCGGGCCCAACCACGGCGCTGGTTGGCGACCACCTGGCGAATTCGACGAACAACATCACCGTGACGGTTTCCAACGGAAACACGACCGTTGCCAGCGACATGCTCGAAGCCGGCAACTACTCAGGCGTGATCGCGCTCACCGTTAGCCCCTCCGCCTGACCCGTGCTGGGCGAGGGAGGCCGCCCCCTCTCCTCCCTCGTCCAGACATTTTCGCTGGAGAACGACCATGCGCACCTCTTTCCTGCTCGCCATTCCGGCCGCGCTGGTCGCGACCCCGGCACTGGCACAGTCGAGCGGCACGGTGAACGTAAACGGATCCGTCGCCGATCGCTGCCTCTTCACCGTTCCCTCCGCGGTCATCGCGCTCGGGGAAATCTCGCAGAGCGGCACCGGAGCCTCGGCCGGCAAGCTCGACACGACCCGCGTCGACAACCAGTTCCGCGACCTGGTCGGCTGGTGCAACGGCACCGCGGCGACCATGACGGTCGAAGCGCAGCCGCTGCTCAACCTCGATTACAGCGGCGCGCCGATCTCCGGCTTCGACACCCGGGTCGACTATCGCGCCACCGCCGCCGCGAACAACAGTTCCGCAACCGACACTTCGCTGACCACCAGCCCGGGACCGGGCAGCGCCGTCAATGTCGGCCTGTTCACGGGCAACATCCGGGTGACCCTGTCGCAGTCGTCGACGCCGGCGAGCGGCCTGCTCGTCGCCGGCAATTATGGCGGCCAGGTCATCGTCACCCTCACGCCCAACTTCAGCGGCGGCGGAGACTGATCCCGCCGGGCACCGCACCAGACCGAATTGGGAGGCAAGCATGAACAAGCATATGGTTTTCCGCGCCGCACTGACCACCTCGCTGGTCCTCTGCGCGCCGGCATGGGCCCAGACCACGGGCACCACCTCCAGCGGCACGGTGACGGTGACCGGCACGGTGCCCTCGCTCTGCTTCGGCGGGACGCTCACGGGTGGCAGCAACATCGATCTCGGCGTGCTCATCGACACCTCGACGGGATTGCTGCGCACCGACCTGCCCGCGCCGACGCGAACCCTGACCGGAGCGTTCTGCAGCACCCGCAGCGTGATCTCGGTCGAGGCCACCCCGCTGCTCTCGCAGAACGCGACCGGTACGCCGCCCGCCGGCTTCTCCCGGACGGTGAACTATCGCGCCACCGCCAGCGGCTGGGCTCCGGCCTCCGCGGTCTTCACCACCGGCGCCGCCAGCAACCCGGCGGCCTCGCAGAACCGCGACACCGCGTTCCAGAGCGACATCACCATCACGCTCGACAGTTTCCTGACCGGCGGCGGCACCGGGCTCCGGCTCGTGTCCGACCCGCTCTATCGCGGCGCGGTCACGGTGACGCTGTCGGTTGCCGACTGAGGAGTGCCCACCATGCGCAGCCTCCCCCTGTTCGCGATCGCGGCCCTCTTCCCGCTCCCCGCCGTCGCGCAGACGGTCAGCGAGGTCCGGGCGATGGACGTGACCGGCCAGGTGCCCGGCACCTGCACGCTCGGCGCGCCGCGCCTGGGTGGCGCCCAGGCCAATTTCCGCGGCATCAACGGCAACAGCCTGCCGATCGACCAGCTGGTCGACGGGACGACGCTGTCGACCCGGCCGGCATCCGCGGAGATCAGCTTCGACGCCGTCTGCGCCTTCCCGCACCTGCTGCGGGTGGAGAGCCAGAACAACGGGCTGTGGCGGACTAGCGAACGCGCGGGCAACGCCCCAGAAGGCTTCGGTGATGCGGTGCCGTACCGCGCCACGCTCTACTGGGCATCGCAGACGCTCGCATTGTTCGCCGACGCCCGGCTCCGGCGCATCGCGGAGACCAGCCTGTTCGTCAGCGACACCGCAACGGGAACGCTGCAGCTCCGCCTCGAGATCGATGCCGGGGCCACCAATCACCGCGCAAACGCGCCGCTCGTCGCCGGCACCTATGGCGATACGCTGCGCATCACCCTGGAGCCGCAGCAATGAAGAGCTTCCTGCTCCCCATGGCGCTCGCATCGCTTCCGATACCGGCGCTCGCCCAGAACCAGCCACAGCCGGTGACCGGCCATCTCGACATCATCGGCGAGGCGCCCGCCGCCTGCCTGATGAAGTCGCCCGCCGGCACCAGCGGCACCAATGCCAGCTTCGATCCCGTCTCGTCCGGCACCGGACGCATCCGCATCGACCAGCTGGCGAGCCCGAACGATGCGACGCCCCTGGCCGCGGCGATCCGGGTCGAGCTGCCGGTGATCTGCAACGCACCTCACCGCATCGTGCTGCGCAGCGGCAATGGTGGGTTGCGGCGGGAGGGCGCGACGGTGGCCAATGTCGCTCCCTTCCGCCAGCTGCTGCCCTACCGGCTCGGCATCCGCTGGGGCAGCGACCAGACCGAACGGGGCACCGAGGACGGCGCACCGATCACCATCGACGCAAGCAGCGCCCGCTCGGGCGACCTTGCCGTCCTCTTCACTCTCGCCAGCGGCGGCGCCCCCCTCGTGGCGGGCAACTACACCGACGAGATCGTCCTGGAGATCCAGGTCGCCGACTGACGCACCGCACGCATACCGGGAGGAAAACAGATGAAGAAATGGGTCCTTGGTCTCGCTCTTGGCCCGGCACTGGCTGCCGCCATGCTCGCGAGCAGTCCGCTGGTGCAGGCGGAGACAGTGCAGCCCGTCGTCGTCGATCTTTCGTCCACCGGCAGCGGCATGAGCCAGACGATCACGGTGGAGAACACCTTCACCCAGCCGCTCCCGGTCGAGCTCCGCGTCGAGGAACTGACCTTCGACCAGACCGGGCTGCACGGCACCGGCAAGGACTCGGGTGACCTGCTGATCTTCCCGCCCCAGGCGATCATCCAGCCCGGACAGACTCAGTCCTTCCGCGTGCAATATATCGGCGACCCCGCCCTTGCGCGCAGCAAGCATTACTACGTCACCGTCGCCCAGCTGCCGGTGCAGCTGCCCCAGGGCCAGTCCGCCATCCAGATCCTGTACAATTTCCAGGTGCTGGTCAGCGTGAAGCCCGCCGGCGCCAAGCCGGAGCTCAAGATCGCCAAGAGCGAAGTCGCGCTCGACGAGAAGGGGCAGGCGATCGCCGCGATCACCATGACCAACGACAGCCCCGCCCATGGCTATCTCTCCAAGGGCCGGCTGCGGATCGTCGAGCGCGACCGCAGCGGCAAGGAAGTGTTCCGCCGCACGCTCGCCGGGCCCGAGATCCAGCAGACCGTAGGCTTCGGCCTGGTCGGCGCAGGACAGACCCGCCGGCTGCTCATCCCCATCCAGCTCCCCACCAGTGAAGGCACGATCGATGCCCAATTCACGCCCGAGGGCTAGGCGCCCCCTGCGCTGGTTCGCCATCGTCCTGATGGCGGGCTGCGCGCCCATCATCCTGTCACCGGCCGCCCGCGCCAATGACGACGGGCCCAAACAGACCACCCAGGAGCAGGAGCGCCACATCGTCCTGCCCAAGCCTGCAACCAGCGGCGAGCCGCAGGCCCGCATCAACCCGACGGGCAAGGCGATCACGCTGACGGTCGCCGCCAAGGACGGTCCGGTCTATCTCGGTGACATCGTCGTCACCATCCAGCCCGACGACTCGATCGAGTTCTCGTCGCGGCGGCTGATGGACCTGCTGTCCAACGTGCTCGACCCCGACGTGCTGCGCAATCTGCAGGCCAGCTTCGCCGGCAAGGCGGCGCTGGGCCCGGACGCGTTCCAGGCATCCGGCATCCAGCTCCACTATGATCCGCAGCAGCTGGCGATCGTGCTCGACATCGCCAGCGAGCGCCGCGCAACCCGCACGGTGATGGTCAGCCCGCTCGAGCGCGACAAGATCGGCACCTATGTCAAACCCGCCGATTTCAGCGCCTATCTGAACATCCGCGGCAATGTCGATTACCTTTGGAGCGGCCCGGACAAGGGCCTGCAATCGCCGGTGCTGTTCCTCGACGGCGCCATCCGCACCATGGGCGTCGTGCTCGAGAGCCAGGCGGTCTGGCAGCCCGGCAGCAACGCCACCGACTTCCAGAGACTGGGCTCGCGCTTCGTCTATGACGATCCGAAGCGGCTGGTCCGCTGGACCCTGGGCGACCTCCAGCCGGTCACGCGCGGCTTCCAGTCGGTGCCCGATATCGCCGGCGTTTCCGTCTTCCGGTCCTACAGCGTGCTGCAGCCGCAGGAGATCGTGCGGCCGCGCGGCGATCGCAGCTTCCAGCTCACCCGGTCATCGACCGTCGAGGTCTATGTCAATGGCGAGCTCGTGCGACGCCTCCAGCTGGCGCCGGGCACCTACAACCTGCGCGACTTCCCCTTCACCCAGGGCGCGAACGACGTTCGCCTGAACATCCTCGACGATACCGGCCGCAGCGAGGTCCTGCGCTTCAACGTCTTCCTCGACCAGTCGCAGCTTTCGGCCGGGCTGAGCGAATTCGGCCTCTATGCGGGCGTGATGGCGCCGCTCGAGGCGCACGGCCCGCATTATACCAACAAGCCGGCGGTCTCCGCCTTCTTCCGGCACGGCATGAGCGACGCGCTAACGCTGGGTGCAAATATCCAGGCCGATAACCGGGTGGTGATGGGCGGCGTGGAAGCCGTGTGGGGCACGTCGCTCGGCACCTTCTCGGGCAGCTTCTCGCTCTCGCATATCGACGGCATCGGCATGGGCCGCGCGGCGCTGGCAACCTTCCAGCGGCTGATCCAGCGCCCCAATGGCCGCTCGGACTCGATCACGATGTTCTTCGAGAGCCGCAGCCGCGACTTCGGCCCGATCGGCACGGTGATCCCGCGCAACCCCTTCGCCTGGGAGACCGGTGGTGGCTATTCGCACACCTTCACCGACTATCTCTATGGCGGCGTCGACGGGCGGTACTCCCGCGGACGCGACGGCCAGCGCGACCTCTACACGGCGCGCGCCACCATGGGCTGGCGGATCAACGACCGGCTGACCATGACCGGCGATGTTCGCTACGAGCGCGACAACGTCCGCAAGGGGCCGGGCGGACTGCTCAGCCTGACCCTGCGCCTCGGCCGCTATTCGAACTTCCGTACCGATTACGACACCCGCACCGAGCGTGCACGCCTGTCGTACAACATGATGCACGGCCAGGGCGTCGGCTCCTACAACATCGCCGCCGATATCGAGCGCGACAAGAATGGCGCGGGCGTCAGCGTCGCCGGCAATTATGTGAGCAATCGCGCCGATCTCGGCTTCAGCCATTTCGGCACGTTCGACAATGATTTCGGCAGCTCCACCGGGCAGCGGACTTCGTTCCGCTTCGGCACCGCGATCGCGCTTGCCGATGGCGCGCTGACGATCGGCCGGCCGATCTATGACAGCTTCGCCGTGGTCAAGGGCCATGAGAGCCTGAAGGGCGCCAATGTCCGCGTCGATCCGACCGAGTTCGGCTACACCGCCTCGACCGGCGCGCTCGGCACCGCGCTGCAGCCGAGCCTCAGCTCCTATGCCGAGCGCACGGTCAAGATCGACTCGCCGAACGCACCCGCCGGCTACGACCTCGGCCAGGGCGCCTATCGCCTCTTCCCGCCCTATCGCAGCGGTTATCGGCTGGAGGTCGGCTCGGGCTACAACCTGACCGCGATGGGCCGGATGACCGATCGCAACGGCGATCCCGTTTCGCTGGTCACCGGCAAGGCGACCGAGCTGGCCCATCCGGAACGCGAGCCGATCGTCGTCTTCACCAATCGGGAGGGCCGCTTCGCCGCCACCGGCCTCGCCGCCGGGCGCTGGCGGATCGACATGCTCGACACCGAGAAGAGCAGCTACGTCATTGATATCGCGGAGAAGGCCGAAGGCGTGGTCCGCCTTGGCGAGCTCACGCCTGCAGCGAAGGACGGAACCAAGCCATGAGCAAGAAGATACCGCTGCTCGCAGCTATCTGCGGCGTCCTCAGCGTCGCCGGCGCCGCGCCAGCCTGGGCACAGGGAAAGGGAACCTGCGGTGTGTCCGGTCAGGCATTGGCCTCGCCGACGATCACCTATGATCCCTTCTCGCCCTCAGGACTGACCCAAGTGACGATCCCGCTGATCCTGACCCGCTTTGCCAACGGCGCGGCCAAGACCCAGACGATCAACTTCGTGCTGACCAAGCCGGTGGGCACCCCCAATTACCAGATCCTCTACAACGGCACGAGCATCCTCTACACAGAGGGCAACACCATGGGGCACCCGACGATCAACTCGCAGTCGGCGGGAGAGATCAATTACAATTTCGGGGGCGCCTCGCAGCCCGACCAGTCGACGCCGTTCAACCTCGTCGTCACGGTGCCGGCGAATGTCGATCTTTCGGCCGGCAACCCGATCGACTTCGACATCCTCTATGTCTGCAACGGCACCGGCGGCATGGCCGACGTCACCACCCCGACCAAGCTGTCGAGCGCGATCCATATCAACGTCAATGTGCTGAGCGCGCTGCAGGCGAGCTATGCCGGCCCGGCGCTCGATTTCGGAGAAGTCGGGGACAAGACCGACACCGACGTGACGAACACGCCGATCGTCCGTACCGGCTATGTCCGCGTCGCGAGCTCGGGTCCCTATTCCATCAACGTCACGTCGCAGAATGGCTACAAGCTCACCTTCCCGGGCGGAAATCCGGCGAATGCGACGCAGTCGATGAGCTATTCGGCGACCTTTGTCGGCCAGACGCGAAGCCCGTCCAACACGACCGCGATCAATCAGACCTGCACCCGTGCCGGTCTGGCCGGATCACCCCCGAACCAGGGCATCCTGCTGCCGGTGAACGTGCGCCTGCTGCAAGGAGGGCAGACGCGAACGCCTGCCCCCAATTACCAGGATATATTGACCGTCACGATTTCCCCGCTAGCCGCGGGTACGCCGGGTACGATCTGCTCCTGATCCGGCCCGCGCCGGATCAGAGCGCCGTGACGCGGATCGACAGCGTGCCGTTGGCCTGGCCGTTCTCGGTGACCAGCGACACCTTGTGCGCCGCGATGCCCGGCTGTGCGGCACCCGAGATGACCGTCGGACCGGCATCCGAAAGACGCACGGCATTGCCGTCGATCATCAGGGTCGCGCCGGCCAGCTCGGGCGAATGATCGACCGTCACCTGATAGCCGTTCGCGCTGTTGCAGAACTCGTGCAGCGTGCCGAGATCGACCTGGTTGCCGTTCGACGCGGCGACCGAATTGTCGAGGTTCGCACGGCAGACCACCGGCACATAGCCGCTGACCGTCAGCCGGTAGCCGTCCTGCGACGGATCGGCAAAGGCTGCCGGCGCCGCGGCGAGCAGGGCGCCGAAAGCGGCCGTCGCGCCGACCCGGCGCACGAAGGAAGAAACGCTGTTGTGATACTGCATGTTGAAGAACTCCCGCCAGAACGGTTCTTTCTCCAACGAAAGCGGTTGATGTCCGGTTAAATCAGGCATCCGTAACCCGACGCATCGGGTGCGTAACGGCGTAATTCCGCGGGTTTCGGGAACAGTGTGGCCGGATTGCTACGCTCTTGGTGCCACGGAAAGCACCGATCGCCCCTGGCCCATTCCGGCCGCGAAGGCGATGCGCAACGCTTCGGACAGGCTGCGCGCATGCAGCTTGGCCATGATGTTGGCGCGATGCACCTCGACCGTGCGGCAGCTTATGCCAAGGTCAAAGGCGATCGTCTTGTTGGGCAGGCCCTCCGCCAGCCTTTCGAGCACCTCGCGCTCGCGGCAGCTCAGGATGCCGAGCACCACGCCCGCCTCGGCGACCCTTGCGCTGATATCCTTTCCCGCCGCGATCCGATCAAAGGCACGGCCGATCGCGTCCAGGAGCGCATCGGTATCGAAGGGCTTTTCGAGGAAATCGACGGCCCCGGCCTTCATCGCCTTCACCGCGACCGAAACGTCGCCATGGCCGGTCAGCACGATGACGGGCATCGTGATGCCACGCGCGCTGAGCTGCTGCTGCACTTCGATCCCGTCCATTTCCGGCATGCGGATATCGAGCAGGATGCAGCCCGGCTCCGCGTGGCGGACCTCCTTCAGAAAGGCGATGCCGGACGACCAGACACGCACTGCATAACCCGAGGCGCTCAGGAAGAACTTCGCCCCCCGACGCACGCTTTCTTCATCATCGATGACATGGATCAACGGCTTGTCGCTCATTCCAGGGACTCCGCATCGGCACGAACCAGGGTGAAATGAAAACGGGCGCCGTCACCGCTGTCCGGCTCGAGCCAGATGCGGCCGCCATTGGCTTCGACGATCGTCCTGCAGATCGACAATCCCAGCCCCATCCCGCTGCTCTTGGTGCTGTGGAAGGCGCGGAACAGGTTCTCGGCGATCCCCGGTGGAACCCCGGGCCCGGTGTCGGCAACCGTAACGCGGACGAAGCCGGGATCGTCGGGCGTGGTCGATATGGTGAGCGCACGCTGGGGCGCGCCGATCATCGCCTCGATGGCGTTGCGCATGAGATTGATGAGAACCTGCTGGATCTGGATGCGATCGACGAGCACGCTGTCGACCGAAAGATCGAGCCGGAAACGGGATTCCACCCCCCTTTCCCGCGCTCCGATCAGCGCCAGCTCGGACGCATCCTCGACCAGTCCGGAAAGCGACTCGATCGACTTCTCGACTTCGCCGCGCGCCACGAACTCGCGCAGCCGCCGTACGATGCTGCCGGCACGAAGCGCCTCCTCGAACGCTTCGTCCAGTCCCTCCTCGATCGTCTCCCGGTCCTCGACACTACCTTCGCGCAGCATGTTGCGGGCACCGCGCACGAAGGTGACCACCGCGGTGATCGGCTGGTTCAGTTCGTGGGCCAGCGTCGATGCCATCGTGCCCATCGCGCTCACCCGGGCGGCATGGACCAGTTCCGAGCGAAGCGCCTCGATACGCTCCTCGTCGGCAACCTTCTCGGTAAGATCGCGGATGAATCCGATGAAGACGCGGCCGCCCTCGGAAATCGCCTCACCGACCGACAGGTCCATCGGGAAGGTCGTGCCATCGTGGCGCTGCCCCAGCACGATCCCGCCGACGCCGATCATCCGGGCTTCGCCGGTTTCCAGATATCGGCGGAGATAATTGTCGTGCCGCTCGCGATCCGGCGCGGGCATCAGGCGGCTGACGTTGGAGCCGATGACATCGGCCTCGCGCATGCCGAACAGCTTCTCTGCCGCGGCGCTGAAGGACAGGATCTTGCCCGTCTCGTTGATGACAACCATCGCATCGGGCACCGCCGCCAGGATCGAGCGGAACTGCGCCGCGCTTGCCTGAAGGTGGCGTTCCGCCGCGCGTTGCTCGGTCACGTCGCGAATGACCTTGGCAAAGCCGCGCAGCGCGCCGCGCTCGTCATAGAGCGGGGTCAGCATGGTGTGTGCCAGGAACTCCGAGCCGTTCTTGCGAACGCACCAGTCCTCCTCCTCGAGGCATCCGTCGGCGCGGGCCCGATCGAGGTCATGCTGCGGCTTGTCGAGCGCCAGGGCGGTGTCGGGATAGAAGATCGAGCAGTGGCGGCCGACGACTTCGCGCTCGCTCCACCCCTTCAGGCGTTCGGCCGCCTTGTTCCAGATGGTTATCCGCCCCTCGGGGTCGAGCATGTAGATACCATAGCCCTCGGCGCCGTCGATGAGCAGGTTCAGCGTTTCCGCCAGGTCGTGCGCACGGTTGGCGCGGCGTTCCGCGACCTGCTCGCTGGCGCGTAACCGCCATTGCAGGCGCATGATGTAGGACACGATGAGGATGATGACCGAGCAGGCGAACAGGAAGACGACCCGCTCGAGAATGACTGCCTCGCCGCTCGCCCAGCCCATCAGCGCGACGGCCACCACCGAGGCCAGCGTGGCCGCGAGCGCGGGCCCCGAACCGGCAAAGGCACCGGTGACGAGCACCGCCACCGCAAAGAGCAGATAATGTCCGTGGCCGCTCAGCCAGGGCTCGAGTGCCCAGCGCAGAAGAGTGGCGACTCCGACCGAGCCTACCGCCAGCCCATAGGCGGTGGCGAGGTCGCGCGCCGATGTGCTTGGGGCACCGGCCACCGCAATCTCCGCCGCTGAAGGACCCGAGCCGCACGTGATAGTGCGTTTCCTCGTTCAGCGGGTCGGCTGTCGATAGCATGAAAGAATTTGGTCGAAAATGGTTTGGAAACTATCCAGACACACTAAATCCCGCCCTGGATGCCGCAAAACGGGACGCAGTCAGAATGTCGGTTCGACGACTCGCGCCAGTTCCTCAAGCAGCGCGTCGTCGCGGAACGGCTTGGGCAGTACTTCGACGAAGCCGGCGGAGATCGCCTCGCTTCGCAGGCTCTCCGAGAAATGCGCGGTAATCAGTACCGCAACTCCGTCCCAACCCCTGTCCTGGAGGGTGCGGAGGGATTCGAGGCCGTCGCAATAGGGCATCGTATAATCGACCACGAGGTGCGTTGCATCGAGCGATGCGGGGTCGGCGAGCGCGGCGGCGGCGCTGGCGAAGGACAGGACCTGATATCCCGCGCCCTGGAGCATGAGCTGCAGCCCCCGGCGCACCGAGGCATCGTCCTCGATCAGGAGCAGCGGCGGCATGTTCTTCTTCCGCGACGACGTCATCACAACCTGCGCCTAGCTAGCGGGTTCGACACTGCAACGGGCTTCGCGCGATTCCCGCGCCCGGTTACCATATCAGCCTTCGGGGAGGTGGCGAACAGGGCAATGCACCAAACCGGTCCCGATACGCCACACGAGCCTAGGGCGAGCGCCGCGTCCATGGCGATGCGTAGTCCTACTTAACACGCCGCAATTCGTCCCGCCCGCCGCTCGCGCCACCGCTTGACAGCACCCGCCCGCTGGGCTCTTCTCGAACGATGGGGAACGCGATCTCCCCACGAGGCGTCAGCCAAAGCATCGCGTCCTGTTTCGCACCAAAGGACGCCCCATGCCCACGCCCAACAGCATATCCGCCGACAAGCTGGCACGCCTGATCGGCACCGCCGCCGCCCCGACGCTGATCGACGTTCGCGAGGATCGCGGCAACACGCTGATCCCCGCCTCGCTTCCCCTGCCCGCCAGCGCGATCGGGCAAGGATCCGCCCGCCTGACCGGCCGCGCGGTGATCGTCATCGACGAGGACGGCACGCGCACCGCACCCGGCCTCGCCGCCTGGCTGCGCAGCGACAGGATCGACGCCGAAATCCTCGAAGGCGGATTCACCGCCTGGCGCGATGCCGGCCTGCCCCGGCTCTCGACCGCCCAGCTGCCGAAGCGCGATGCGCAGGGCCGGACGCTCTGGGTCACCCGCGCCCGGCCCAAGGTCGACCGCATCGCCTGCCCCTGGCTGATCCGCCGCTTCGTCGACCCCAATGCGCGCTTCCTGTTCGTCGCCCCGGGCGACGTGATCGAGACCGCCCGGCGCTTCGACGCCGCCGCGTTCGACGTGGCGCATGACGCGGTGTTCTGGAGCCATCGCGGCGAGCATTGCACCTTCGACCTGATGGTCGAGACGTTCGGCCTCACGGCCTTCCCCGCGCTCGATCATCTGGCGACGATCGTGCGCGGCGCCGACACCGCCCGCCCCGACATCGTGCCCGAGGCCGCCGGGCTGCTGGCCATCTCGCTCGGCCTCTCGCGCGTCCATGCCGACGATTTGGAGCAGCTCGAGGCCGGCATGCCGATCTACGACGCGCTCTACCGCTGGTGCCGCGACGCGCGATCGGAGACGCACGACTGGACCTCGCACAAGCCGCGACAGGTGCAGGCGTGAGCGCCGCGGTCCTTGAGGGGGCCGCGGGCCCCCCCCCCCCC
>JAEXLC010000117.1 GCA_023445495.1 Pseudomonadota bacterium
CCACCGCCCCGCGGCCAGCTCGCGGGCGAGCGTTTCCGCATCGCCCTGCCAGCCTTCGAGCGCGAGGCCTGCCCGCGCGAACGGTCCCTCGGGCTGCGCTTCCAGCCGTTCGGCAAGCGCCGCGACCATTTCGCGCCGGGCCGCGTCGATCGCCGCGCCATGCTCGGCCATGCGCGCCTCCAGCGCGGTCAGCCAGTCGGGATCCGGTGCACTATCGTCAGCGAGCAGCCGGTTGCGCTCGCGCATCGCCGCTTCGTAGCGGGTCGAATGATGCGCATGGCCGGGGCTCAGCGCCAGCGTCAGCCGGTCGAGGAAGCGCCGCCGCTCGCCCGCCGCATCGACGAACAGCCGGTCCATCGCCGGGGTCAGCCACAGCACGCTCACCCATTCGGCCAGCGAGGTGGCTGCCGAGGTCGCGCCGTTGATCCGCACCAGCCGCCGCTCCGGCGCGCCCGGCTGGGTGCCGGTGCCGATATCTACAAGCCCCTCCCCTTCAGGGGAGGGGTTGGGGGTGGGGGAAGTCTCACCGAGCGCTGCGCTGGCGGGCACTATGGGAGGGGCTATCAGCCGCGCCGCCACGCCGAACCCGCCGCTGCCGCTCTGCCGCGCCATCTCGGTCAGCGGCGCGCGCCTCAGCCCGCGTCCGGGCGCGAGCAGCGACAACGCCTCGAGCACATTGGTCTTCCCCGCGCCATTCTCGCCGCTCAGCACCACGAAGCCGGCACCCGGCACGAGCACGGCGTCTTCATGGTTGCGGAAGTCGGTCAGGACGAGGCGGGACACTGCCATTCCCCGCCGATAGCCGCTATTGCCGCCGCGCGCGACATCGCGGATGATCGCCGGCGTCGAATAAGGGGGTTCCACCATGCGTACCAAGCTGTTCCTTGCCACGATCCTGGCGCTCGCGCCGATGCCGGCGCTGGCCGACGTCACCGCGCGCTACAATGCCGGCGGCAAGGAGCTGGTGATCGAAGTCGATGACGGCGGCAATTCGCGCCTCGATGTCGGCGGCAAGTTCACGATCATCCACCGCGACGGCGTCGACTATATCGCGGTGACCGACAAGGACGGCACCAAGGTCTTCGAGCTGCAGGCGATGATCGACCTCATCAAGGGCTTCATCCCCAAGACCGAGGATCCCAAGGCCAAGGAATTCCAGTTCGGCATCGCGCCGGGCACCGCCGCGACCGTCGCCGGCCAGCAGGGCGAGGCGTGGAAGCTGCTGATGGTCAAGGGCGACGAGGCGTCGAAGAAGAAGCATATCGAGATGGTGGTCAGCGCCGATCCGAAGCTCGCGCCCGTCGGCAATGTGTTCCGCCGCGCGATCGACGCGGTGAACAGCTTCTTCGGGTCGATGTTCCCCGAGGAGACCGGCTTCTCCGCCCGCCTCACCGAGCTGTTCGCCAAGGGCACGCCGCTGCGCGTCACGCCCGTGGAGGACGGCGCCACCAAGCCGGAAAGCCCGCTGATCGAGTTCAAGTCGCTCGACACCGCCGAGATCGACGCCAAGCATTTCGAGCTGCCCGCCCCGGTCACCTCGGCCGACGAGATCTTCGGGGCGATGGACGCGCTGATGAAGCCCAATGCCGGCGGCGCGATCAAGGACCTGCCGTAAGCAAGGGCGCGGGGTTTATATCCCCTTCAGGCCAGCCGCTTCCAGGCTGGCCTGCGCCTTGCGGTACTTCACCGGATCGCCGATGTTCAGCCGCTTGCGCACCTGGTCGAGCGGTTCGGCGAGCAAAGTCTCATAGTCCTCGCCGTGCAGCCACTGCGCGGCCTTGCCGTGGCGATAGCCTTCGATCACCGCCTTGAAGAAGTCGAGCTTGCGGGTGATGCGGATGCTCTTGAGCGCCGCGCCCATGCCGATGAACCCCCAGCCGAGCCCGCCGGTCTGCGCATAGGAGAAGGCGACCAGGCAGGCCTCGCCCAGATGCTCGTCGGCCTGATAGCCGGTGATGACATGCCACAGGTCATGGATGTCGCGCTCGCGCCGGCCCATCCAGGCATAGGGGTGCTGGATGTCGGCATTCTGGAACGCACCCTCGGCCATGCTCACCGCGACCAGCCCGTCGGCCGAATAGCCGGTCGAATCGAGGAAGTTGCGATAGGCCGCGCCGACCGTGCCTTCCGCAAACCCGTCGATCCAGGCGCGGTCGGTCAGCTTCTCGGCCATCTCGACATGCTGGAAGGCGATCCGCCCGCCATTGGGCATGGTCAGCAGCTTGCGATAGCTCTTCTGCGTCGCGTCGCCGTTGAGCGCGCGCATGATCCGGAAGACCTGCTCGGTATCGTCGCCATTGGCGAGCAGCCGCCCCAATGCTCGGAACGCCGTGCCCCATTCCCGCTTCATCGGGATGCCGGGGTTGAAGACCTGCGGAGCGGGCTGGGTGGCCATATGCGATTCCTTACTGACAATAGTGTCAATATAGCAGCCCGGTTAAGAAATCAATGCTGCCGTAGCGGAAAGCGGTCCTGACAAGAGTTCTTGACACGGTCGGCCGAATCATGACAAGAACTCTTGTCATATGGTACAGAGTTCTGGACAGCGCAGATGAAGAACCGGCTCCGCGTGCTGCGTGCCGAAACCGGCATCAGCCAGGGCGACCTGGCCGGGCTGCTCGGCGTCTCGCGCCAGACGATCAATGCGGTTGAGACCGACAAATACGACCCGAGCCTGCCGCTGGCGATGCGGCTTTCGAAGATCTTTGGAGTGCCCATCGATGAAATCTTCCTCGACGACTGGACCCCGCCCGAGCGCGCCCATGGCTAGTTCCGGGACCCGCCGCCGGCTCGTCCGCGCCGCGATCGGCGCGGTGTTCGGCTTCGTGCTCGCCTTCGCCGCCGGGCAGTCGGGCCTGCTCGACTGGATCGCGCGGATGCCGGGCGAGGACATCGCTTCCACCGCGCTCGCCGCGCTGCTGCTGATGCTCGGCCTGTTCGCGCTCGTCGCCGCGTCGAGCAGCGCGCTCTATCGCCGCATGGCCGAGAACTACCAGGAGGGCGATCCGCTCGACGGCAAGGTGCTGCGCTATCTGCGCGCCAGCGGCGTCGTGCTGCTCCTCTCGGCCGTGCTGCTCCTCGCCCCGCCGCTGGCCGTGCGCTTCGGCGCCGCCGGCGATGCCGCGATCGCCGTGGCCGCGGGCATGGCGGCGCTGCTTGCGTTCCAGCTCTGGCTCAACCTGCGGATCCTGCGGACCAGCGACGAGCTCAGCCGCGCCGCGATGGCCGAGGCCTCGGTCGCCAGCTTCTGGCTGCTCCAGCTCGGCCTGTTCGGCTGGGCGGCGCTCGCCAAGCTAGGGCTGGTCGCGGAGGTCAGCTTCTGGACGCTGATGACGATCTCGACGGCCGTCTATCTGGTCGTGTCGATCGTCGCGGCGATGCGCCGGGGCATGCTCGCCTGAGATTAGGGTGCGCTTCCTTCCTGCAAGGGAGGGGCGGGGCCCGGCGAGACGGCATCGGAAAAAAGAAAAGGCCGGGCATCGAGCCCGGCCTTTCCTAACCCACCCCTGACCCCCTCCCTTGCAGGGAGGGGAATTAGGGAGACGCGATCACACCCGCATCGGCATCAGCACGTACAGCGCCGGCGACTTGTCGTTCTCGCGGATCAGCGTCGGCGCCGCGGCATCGGCCAGGTGCACTTCGACCAAATCGCCTTCGATCTGGTTGAGGATGTCCATCAGGTAGCGGCTGTTGAAGCCGATCTCGAAGGGCAGGGCGGCATAGTCGCCGGGGACCTCTTCGGCGGCCGCGCCATTCTCGGGGCTGGTCACCGACAGTACGATCTTGTCGCGCTCCAGCGCCATCTTCACCGCGCGGGTCTTCTCGGTCGCGATGGTCGAGACGCGGTCGACGCCTTCCATGAAGCTCTTCGGATCGAGCTTGAGCAGCTTGTCGTTCCCCGTCGGAATCACGCGCGTGTAATCCGGGAAGGTGCCGTCGATCAGCTTCGAGGTCAGGATCGCCTGGCCCAGGTCGAAGCGGATCTTCGAGGCCGAGAGCGACACGCCGATCGAGCCATCGACTTCCTCAAGCAGCTTGCGCAGCTCGCCCACGCACTTGCGCGGCACGATCACGCCCGGCATCGCATCGGCGCCGTCCGGCCGCGCCACGGTGACGCGGGCAAGGCGGTGGCCGTCGGTCGCGGCGGCGCGCAGCACCGGCGTCGCCTCGTCGACGACATGCAGATAGATGCCGTTGAGATAATAGCGCGTCTCTTCGGTCGAGATCGCGAAGCGGGTCTTGTCGATGATCTGCTTGAGCGTCTCGGCCGGCAGCTCGAACACCGTCGGCAGCTCGCCCTCGGCGATCATCGGGAAATCGTCGCGCGGCAGCGTGGCGAGCGTGAAGCGCGCGCGCCCGGCATTGACGGTGATCCGCCCCTCGGCCGCGCTCAGCTCGACCTGCGCGCCCTCGGGCAGCTTGCGGACGATGTCGAACAAGGTGTGCGCCGGCACGGTGATCGCGCCCGGCTGGTCAACGGCCGCTGCGATCGTCTCGTCGATCTGCAGGTCGAGGTCGGTCGCCATCAGGCGCAGCGCGCCGCCCGGCTGTGCCTCGATCAGCACGTTGGAAAGAATGGGGATCGTGTTGCGCCGCTCGACCACGGACTGGACGTGGCTCAAGCCCCTCAACAGAGTTGCGCGTTCGATCGTCGCCTTCATCAAGAACCCCCGGGGCAGCTATCGCCCGAATCTGAACCCGCTTGCGGGAATTTTCCGGACCATACCCTTAACGGTAAAAAGGGCCGGAGCAAGCGCTCCGGCCCTATAGTTCACACCTTAAATGCGTGGTTAATGCGTCTTGGTAGCGATCTTAGAAGCGCACGCCCACGCCGCCGAGCACCTGGTGGCGCTTGGCATCGATGCCGGCATCGTCGTTCTTGTACTGCGAATAGCGGTATTCGCCCTTCAGATAGACCCTGTCGTTGAGCTTCACTTCGGCGCCCGCGCCCGCGCGCCAGCCATCGACATTGTCGTCGAAGCGGATGTCGGTGGTGCCCGAAGTATAGCGGCTGTTGAGCTTGGCGTTGGTGTAGCCGCCCTTGGCGTAGATCAGAGCCTTGCCGCCCACGGTGAAGCCGACGCGGCCGCCGACATAGAGGTCACGGCCCGCGCTCAGCCGGGCGCTGTCGCCGGCGGTGAGGACATTGTTCTCGGTGCGGCGCGCGGTCGATCCGGTGATTTCGCCTTCGACGCCGAGCACGGCGCTGCCGGCCTGGAAGTCATAGCCGATCTGGCCGCCATAGAGCGCGCCGTCGACGCCGCCGGTATTGTCGCCCTTCACATGATCCCAGCCGACCACGGCTTCGGCGCGCGGGCCGGTGAAGCCGGCATCGGTGCTCTGGGCAAAGGCGGGGGCGGCAAAGGCGGTGCCGGCGAGAAGCGTCGCGGCGGCGGCGATGAACTTGGTACGCATAACGGAACTCCTTGGGTACGCACCCATGCTGTCCGGCATGGGCAGGGTTCATAACCGGGGGGAGCCCCGCGCTGTTTCATGAACCCCAGATAAACAACAAAAAGCGTGACTTACGGGCAACAGGTCAGGTGCCTGTCGCGCGGTCAGACCGATGCGTCGCTTGTGATGGACATGGTACCTCCCTCTTTTCGTTGCGCCCCGCTCGGGGCTGGTGTGGTAGTGAACTACCGCACCTGACGCGCCGATGAACCAAAGGGGGCGCAAATTGGGCACTTGCCTTTCCGCTGCCTTGCGGGCTTGTGAGCGCGTGATGACCACCCAGCGCAAAGGCCGCGATTTCATCGCGAGGCACGGCGAGACCGTATTCAACATCGCCCGCCGGATGCAGGGCGATCACCCGCACACCCCGCTCACCCGTGCCGGCTTCGCCCAGGCCGATGCGATGGGGGCCGCGCTGCGCGAGATTCTTGGTCCCAAGCCGAAGCTCACAATGTGGTCTTCCAGCGCCGGCCGCGCGCTGCAGACGCTGGCGGTGATCGCCGAGCATCTCGAGCTCGACTGGCATCAGGCGCGGCATGACGACCGGCTGGTCGAGATCGGCATGGGTGAATGGAGCGGGCGTTACTATGCGGACCTGATGGACGAGGCCCCCGGTTTCCTCGACCTCGAACAGGGCCTCTACACCCGCCCGCCGCCGGGCGGCGAATGGTATGACGGGATCGCGGTGCGCGTCTCGTCCTGGCTTGCCGATACCGATGCGGATCCGGGCGACCGGCTGGTCATCATGCACGGCATGTCGAGCCGGGTGCTGCGCGGGGTGATGACCGGCCTGCCGGTCTCGCCGGCATTCGGCGCCCCGGTCGCGCCCGACCAGCCCCAGGGCTCGGTGGTCCGGATCGAGGGCGGGGTCGAGACGGTGGTCCATCTCGGCACCGGCCGCGGCGCCGCCCCGGCATGAGCGCGCTGGCGCTCCTCCTCCTGCTCCAGGCGCAGACGCGCACCCCGCTCGGCACGTTCGACAGTTGGGGGGCGTTCCGCGATTCCTCGCCGCTACGCTGCTTCGCCATCGCCCAGCCGGTCGAGAAATATCGCGAGGCGCGGCCGTTCGCGAGCATCGCCACCTGGCCGCGCGACGGCGTCCGCAACCAGCTCCATATCCGCTTCAGCCGCGTGCGCGCCGGCAATGCCCGCGTCACCCTGTCGATCGGCGAGCGCCGCTTCGAGCTCCAGGCCGGCGACGCCGATGCCTGGGCGCCGGACGCGCGCACCGACGCCGCGATCGTCGCGGCGATGCGTTCGGGCCGCAGCATGAGCGTCGAGACGATCGGCGCCAACGGCGCCCCCTTCGCCGACAGCTACGCGCTGAAAGGCGCGGCAACCGCGATCGATGCGGCGGCGCTGGGCTGCGCGGGGCGGTAGGCGAGGGCCTTCTAAGGAGGCCTCATAATCCCCCGTCATGCTGAACTTGTTTCAGCATCCAACGCGCCTCAGAGGACATCGTTGGTGGAGCGTTGGACCCTGAAACAAGTTCAGGGTGACGGGTAGGGGGCCCACCCCCCTCGTCACCCCGGCCTTGAGCCGGGGTCCCGCTACTGCAACCGCTCGAAGAAGCGGGATCCCGGCTCAAGGCCGGGATGACGAAAAAAAGCGGACCGCTTCCAAGGAAGCGATCCGCCACAGTGTCCGTAGTGACAATCGTTTACGGCTGCTTCGCGGCAGCCCCACCACCCGAGGCCGCGAGCTTGTCGGTCGCTGCCTTCTGGATGCGCTGGTTGAGCGCGGTGTCCGCCTGCATCGCCTGGCCGATCGCGTTGAAGCGCTCCGAGCTCAGGCCCGCCGAGGAAGCGGCGGCCGCCATCTTGGCGCCCTTGTCGGCTTCCGGGGTCGCGGTGTCCTTGCGGATCTTCTCGATCTCGAGCGCGGCGGTGGCGAACTGGCCGACCTCGGCGTCGGTCACCGTCGCGTTGGTCGCCGGCGTGGTTGCGGCGGGTGCCGCCGGGGCAGCCTGCTGCGCCGCCGGGGCGTCGGGCGTTGCCGGGGTCGTCTGCGGCGCGTCCTGCGCCATGGCGGCCGGGGCAAAGGCCAGCGTCGTGCCGGCCAGAAGGATTGCGATACGCTTCATTACTGCACTCCAAACACACATAAACTCGCCCCCATGAACGCAAGGCTGGGGGCCCCGGATGCATGGCCGCAAGCAAAGCGCGGTGTGTCGTGGCCTGTGCGGGGCTAGCCGAGATAGGCCCTGAGACCGTTTACAAGCGCGTCGAACACTGTCCGCACCCGTGCCAGCCCGCGCAGATCCTCATGGCAGACCACCCAGGTCTCGAGGGGAAGTTCGAAGTCCGGAAGGAGACGGACCAGTCCGTCGCGCACGCCCAGCGGCACCTGGCAAACGCCGATTCCTAGCCCCGCGCGGATCGCGGCGAGCTGGGCATGGTCGCTTTCGGCGCGAAAGCCGAAGTCGGCGATCCGGACGGGAAAGTTTGCTTCCTGCACCTGGCGGAGCATCGCCGAGTCGCGCTCGGGCCCGATCAGCCGGTGCCCGGCCAGCTCCTCGAAGCTTGTGGGGAAGGGCCGTCCGGCCAGGTAATCAGGATGCGCGTGCACACCCAGATTGACCGCGCCGATGCGCCGGGCAACCAGCGCCTCCTGCTTCGGCGGCACCATCCGTACCGCCACGTCCGCCTCGCGGCGCAGCACGTCCTCGTTGCGGTTGCTGGGGCTGAGTGCAATCACCAGACGCGGATGTTGACGCTGCACCTCCCGCAGGATCGCGGGAAGCACCTCCACCGCGATCACTTCGCTGGCGGTGATCCGCACCGTGCCGGCCACCTCGTCGGGCGCGGCGGAGGCGGTGCGAACAAAGGCGTCCGAAGCGAGCGCCATGGCGCGGGCATGCTCGTGCAGCGCCAATCCCCTCTCCGTGGGCGTGAGCCCGCCGGGGGAGCGGGTGAACAGCGCCGTGCCCAGCGCGGCCTCCAGTGCAAATATCCGCGTACGAACCGTCGGCTGCGCAACGTTCAGAAGCCGCGCCGCCCCCGACAGGCTCCCGGTCTCCAGCACCGCCAGAAAGGCCCGCTGCTGCTCCCAATCCACTTCGCTCATCAATTTTCTATAAGCGACCTGCAAAGGTTCGACAATTTTCTTCAAGGTCCCTTTCGGTCACTCCCGTAACCATTGGAAGCAATGGAGGCTGGAATGGAACGGACGGCATTGGTGCTCGGGGCGACCGGCGGGGTAGGGGGCGAGACCGCCCGGGCGCTGGTCGCGCATGGCTGGAAGGTGCGCGGGCTGGTCCGCGGCCTGCGCCCCGGGCTCGACCCGAATATCACGTGGTTCGAAGGGGATGCGATGGTCCGCGCCGATGTGCTGGCGGCGGCGCAGGGCGTCGATGCGCTGGTCCATGCGGTCAATCCGCCGGGCTATCGCGACTGGGGCAAGCTGGTCCTGCCGATGATCGAGAGCAGCATCGAGGCCGCCTGGGCCAATGACGCGCGGCTGGCCCTGCCGGGCACGATCTACAATTACGACCCCGCCCAATTGCCGGTCGCCCGGGTCGAATCGCCCCAGCAGCCGGCTACCCGCAAGGGGCTGATTCGCAAGGCGATGGAGGCGCGAATCGAGGATTCGGGGGTGCGCGCGCTGATCCTGCGCGCCGGCGACTATTATGGCCCGAAGCCCGGCAATGGCTGGCTCTCCCAGGGCATGATCGCTCCCGGCAAGCCGGTCGGCGCGGTGACCTATCCGGGGGCGAAGGGCGCCGGCCATGCCTGGGCCTATCTGCCTGATGTCGCGGAGACTTTCGCCCGCCTGCTCGATCGCGAGGCCGAGCTGCCCCGCTTCGCCCGCTATCATTTCGCCGGCCATTGGGACGCGGACGGCAAGGGCTTTGTCGAGGCGATCGGCCTGGCTTTGCGCCGCAAGGTGAAGGCAAAGCCGCTCCCCTGGGCCCTGCTCCCGCTCGTCGCCCCCTTCAACCCGACGATCCGCGAACTCCTCGAAATGCGCCCCTTCTGGCGCCACCCCATGCGCCTCGACAACCGCGAGCTGGTCGCCTTTCTCGGCGAGGAACCTCGCACCGATCTGGTCGAATCGCTCCGCGTCACGCTGGCGGCGCTGGGGTGCAGCTGATAGGCTGGGACCATGATCGACGTGACCACCGACATGCTGATCCTGGTCCTGGCAATCAGTTGCGCGGCCGAGCCCGAGCTGTCCCGCCCGGGCAGCCGGGCGCGCTGGCCCTGGCTTGCGGTGCTGATACTCGGGCTCGCCGTCGTTCTAGCCAGCACCTTCTGGGGGTGGCGCATCATGGTTCCGGGCGGAAAAACGCTGGAATCGGTGCTGCTTGGCGCGATCTTCCTGCTCTTCGGCATCGGCCTTGTGCGCTATATCCGCCGGGACGCCGCCCGGCTCCGCGCCCGCCGCGCGGGTCCGTAAACCACCACAGGTAGAATTCCGCGCCGCAATCCACTACATGGCGCGCTTATGCAGACAGTCTCGGCCGCCCCCATGCCCATTCCCGGGCACATCGACCCCGTGCCCGTGCCCCGCCCCGCGGTGGTGCGCGAGGACGGTCGTACCGACCTGATCGGCCTCACCCGCGACCAGATGCGCGCGGTGCTCGCCGATGCCGGGCTCGAGCCCAAGCAGGCCAAGCTGCGCTCCAAGCAGATCTGGCACTGGATCTACAATCGCGGCGCCACCGAGTTCTCGGTGATGACCGATATCGCCAAGGCGCAGCACCCCTGGCTGGAAGAGCGGTTCGTGATCGGCCGCCCCGAGGTGGTCGAGGCGCAGGTCTCCACCGACGGCACCCGCAAATGGCTGCTCCGCTCGGCGGACGGCCAGGATTACGAGATGGTCTTCATCCCCGATGCGGACCGTGGCACGCTCTGCGTCTCCTCGCAGGTCGGCTGCACGCTCAACTGCCGCTTCTGCCACACCGGCACGATGCGGCTGGTGCGCAACCTCACCGCCGGCGAGATCGTCAGCCAGGTGATGCTCGCCCGCGACGCGCTCGGCGAATGGCCGAGCCAGCCCGAGGGCCGCATGCTCACCAACATCGTGATGATGGGCATGGGCGAGCCGCTCTACAATTTCGACAATGTCCGCGACGGCCTGTCGATCGTCATGGACGGTGACGGCCTCGCGCTGTCGAAGCGCCGCATCACCCTCTCGACTTCCGGCGTGGTGCCGATGATGGCGCGGGCCGGCGAGGAGATTGGCGTGAACCTCGCGGTTTCGCTCCACGCGGTCACCAAGGAAGTCCGCGACGAGATCGTGCCGCTGAACAAGAAATACGGCATCGAGGAGCTGCTCCAGGCCTGTGCCGACTATCCCGGCGCCAACAATGCCCGCCGCATCACCTTCGAGTACGTCATGCTCAAGGACAAGAACGACAGCGATGCCGAGGCGCGCGAGCTGGTCCGCCTGCTCAAGAAGTACGATCTGCCCGCCAAGGTGAACCTGATCCCGTTCAACCCCTGGCCCGGCGCGCCGTACGACACCTCGACGCCCGAGCGTGTCCGTTCCTTCTCGAACATCATCTTCGAGGCGGGCATTTCGGCGCCGGTGCGCACCCCGCGCGGGCGTGACATCGATGCCGCCTGCGGCCAGCTCAAGACCGCTGCCGAGAAGAAGAGCCGCGCCCAGCTCGACCGCGAGGCCGAGGAGAAGATGGCGGCGCTCGGTTGAGTTCCGGCGTCGCGATCGAACGGGTCGCGGCGCTTGATCCGGCATGGCTTGCCGGATGCGATTTCGGCTTTGGACCGTCGGGCAAGGGCTATCCCTTCGACAGCGCCTTCGCGGTGCCCAGGGCGTCGCGGATGCTGGCGCTGGCCCGGGTCGATGGCCGGGTCGCGGGCTACATCGCCTGCGCGCGCGACGGGGAAGCGGTCGAAGTGCGCCGTATCGAAGTCGATCGTCCCCATCGCGGCACGGGGCTTGGCCGCCGCCTGCTCGGCGAGGCCTGTGGCTGGGCCCGCGAGCAGGGCCTGTCCGGACTTCGTCTCGAGACGTTGGCGGACAATATCGAAGCCGGCCGTTTCTTCGCGCGCTATGGCTTCATCCAAAGCGACGCGGCGGCTGCGCTGCGCTGGCATCTCCCGCTCCACCTCTAGAAACGCCTCGACAAACGCCGGTCGTCACGGGAAGGGAGCCCTGTGCTGGACCTTTCCGACCTGATCCTCGCCGCTGCGGCCGGCACGCTGGGTGGCGCGATGAATGCGCTGGCCGGCGGCGGCACCTTCGCCACGCTGCCCGCGCTGATCGCGCTGGGGTTTCCCTCGAACATTGCCAATGCCACGTCGAACGTGGCGCTGCTGCCCGGTGCCGGCGCCAGCGCCTGGACCTATCGCGACGAGCTGGCCCCGGTCGGCGGCATGCCGGTGCGAGCGCTCGCGGCGATCACCTTCGCCGGCGGCCTGGTCGGCAGCACCTTGCTGGTGCTCACCCCCACCCGCGCCTTCGACCTCATCATCCCCTGGCTGCTGCTGTTCGCGCTGGTGGTGATGCTCTTCGGCAAGCGTGCCTCGGACTGGCTGCACGCCCGAGTCACGATCGGCCCACGCACCCTGGTGACCGCGCAGAGCCTGCTCGGTGTCTATGGCGGCTATTTCGGCGGCGGGGTGGGGCTGATCACCACTGCGGTCTACGGCCTGCTCGCGGCGGCCGATCCGCGCTCGCTCTTCTCGATCCGTACGCTGATGCTCGCGGTCGCCAATTTCGCCGCGGCGTTCATCTTCATCGGCATGGGGATGGTGCGCTGGACCGCCTGCCTGCCGATGCTGCTCGGCGGCATCCTGGGCGGCTGGCTCGGCGCCTGGGTCGGCAAGAAGCTGTCGCACCGGCTGGTGCGGGTCTGGACCTTGCTGGTGACCGCAGGCACCACCATTGTCTTCTTCATGCGCGCCTACGGATGATGCGCTAGGGAGGGACCATGCAGGTCTATCGCCACCGGCTGATCACGCGCCTCTGGCATTGGCTCAATGCGCTTGCCGTGCTGGTGATGATTCCCAGCGGGCTGATGATCTTCAACGCGCATCCCCGGCTCTACTGGGGCAATTACGGCGCGAACTTCGATCATGCCTGGCTCAAGCTGCCGCAATGGCCCGGCTGGCTGACGCTGCCTTCCACCTATGACCTGGCCGGCGCGCGGCACTGGCATCTGGCCTTTGCGCTGGTGCTCGCCTTCTCGCTGCTGGTCTATCTGCCGTGGAGCCTGCTCAACCGTCACATCCAGCGCGACCTGCGCATCCGCGGCGCCGAGCTGGCGCCGGCGCATCTCGCCGAGGACCTGGAGGCGCACTGGCAGCTACGCTTCCATGATCCCGCCAACCCGAAGGCGTACAACATCTTCCAAAAGGCCAGCTATGCCGGTGTGCTGTTCCTCCTGCTGCCGCTGCTGATCTTCACCGGCCTCGCGCTGGCACCGGGCATGTGGCCCTGGCTGGCCGACATGTTCGGCGGCCGGCAGTCGGCGCGCTCGCTCCACTTCATCGCGATGGCGCTGCTCAGCCTGTTCACGGTGGTGCACCTGACGCTGGTGATCCTGGCCGGCCCGCTGAACGAGGTCCGCTCGATGATCACCGGCTGGTGGAAGATGCCTCAGGATGCGGAGGAAGTGGCATGATTACCCGGCGCGGCCTGATCGTTTCCGGAGGCGCGACCCTGCTCGCCGGCTGCGACGCATGGAGCGGCAGCCCGGTGCTGCTCGATGCCGATGAAGCGCATCGCTATCTCCAGCGCGCGGTGGTTGGCCGCGGTGCGCTCGCCGCCGAGTTTCGCCCCGAGCAGCGCAGCCCGCGCTTCCGCACCAACGGCACCAACAACCCGAACACGCCCGAGTATAACGCGCTCGCCGCCAATCGCTTCGCCGACTGGCGGCTGCAGGTGGGCGGCATGGTCCGGCAGCCGCTGTCGCTCAGCCTCGCCCAGCTCCGTTCGCTGCCCCAGCGCGCCCAGATCACCCGGCATGACTGTGTCGAGGGCTGGAGCGCGATCGGCAAATGGCAGGGGCCGCGGCTGGAGGACGTGCTGCGCCTCGCCGGCCTGCGCGACGGCGTGCGCTACATCGTCTTCCACTGCGCCGACGTCTTCGGTCAGCGCCGCATCCCCTATTACGAGTCGATCGACCTGATCGACGCCTTCCATCCCCAGACCATCCTCGCCTGGTCGATGAACGACCAGCCGCTCGGCGTGGGCCACGGCGCACCGCTGCGCCTGCGGGTCGAACGCCAGCTCGGCTACAAGCACGCCAAATACGTCATGCGCATCGAAGCGGTGGCCAGCCTGGACGGAATCGGCCGGGGCAAGGGCGGCTTCTGGGAGGATATCGCCGGTTATGAATGGTATGCTGGCATCTGATTGTGACGGATTCTTCGCAGTCGCGGAAATATTGCGGAAATCACGTACATCCCTAAGGTGGCTATGGGGGCTGTTGACCCTGGATGGTGGTGACGGCTGAATGGCGTTGATTGATCGTTTTTTCGCACGCGCAATCAAGCGCGGACAACTGACCGTCATCCACGCGGATGGCACGCAGCGGGTTTTCGGGGAACCGGACGCCACGCTCAAGCCGGTAACGGTCCGATTCGGCGCGCGCGCGGTGCGTCGCATCCTGCGCGATCCTTCGCTCGGCGCGGCGGAGTCGTTCATGGATGGCGACATGGTCATCGAGCATGGCGACATCTTCGACATGGTGGTGCTGTTCGCCGCGAACAATCTCTGGGAGGACAATAGCTCGGCGCTGTCGCCGAGCGCCTTCAAGGCGGTGATGGACAAGCTGCTGTTCCGCATCGGGCGGATCAACATGCAGCACCGTTCGAAGAAGAACGTCGCGCACCATTACGACCTGTCGGGCAAGCTCTACGACCTCTTCCTCGATACCGACCGCCAATATAGCTGCGCCTATTTCAGCGCGCCGGGCATGAGCCTTGAGCAGGCCCAGCTCGACAAGAAGGCGCATATCGTGGCCAAGCTGGCGATCGAGCCGGGCATGAAGGTGCTCGACATCGGCTGCGGCTGGGGCGGCATGGCGCTCTACATCCACCAGAAGACCGGTGCCGAGGTGCTGGGCGTCACTCTGTCGGAGGAGCAGCTCAAGGTTGCACGGCAGCGGGCGGCCGATGCCGGCGTCGCCGACAAGGTGAAGTTCGAGCTGATCGACTATCGCAACCTCACCGGCGCGTTCGACCGGATCGTCTCGGTCGGCATGTTCGAGCATGTCGGCACGCCGCATTACCGCACCTTCTTCCGCAAGGTCCGCGAGTTGCTGACCCCCGAAGGCGTGATGCTGCTCCACACGATCGGCCGCGCCGGCGGTCCGGGCGTCACCGATGCCTTCACGCTCAAATACATCTTCCCCGGCGGCTATATTCCGGCGCTGTCGGAGATCGCCAAGGGCTATGAAGGGCTCCGCTACTTCATGACCGACGTGGAGGTGCTGCGCCTCCATTATGCCGAGACGCTGAAGCACTGGTACGAGCGGGCCGTCGCGTCGCGCGACGCGATCGTCGGCCTGTACGACGAGCGCTTCTACCGGATGTGGTGCTTCTACCTGGCCGGGTGCCATGTCAGCTTCCAATATGGCGGCCTGGTCAACTACCAGCTGCAATTCTCGCGCTCGCGCGACACGCTGCCGCTCACCCGCGATTACATGTTCGAGGGCGAGCGCGCGCTGCACGAGCCGCACAAGGTGACGCTGCGCCAGGCCGGTCAGGCGGGGTAGGTCGCGTCCATATGGGCGATGGCGGTGCGGGCGATCTCCTCCAGCACCGCCAGGTCCACATCGGCCAGCTTCCTGACATAGAGGCAGCTCTTGCCGGTGCGGTGCTTGCCGAGCCGGGCGAGCAGCGGCTCCTGCTCCGGCTTGCCGGTCAGCACATAGAGCACGGTCTCGGCCTTTCGCGGCGAGAAGCCGATCCGGCACATCTCGCCCGAATGGCCGCTGTCATAGGTGTAGCGATAGCTGCCGAAGCCGATGATCGTCGGCCCCCACATCCGGGGCTCCTGGCCTGTCAGCCGCTGCAGCATCTCGCGGACGATCTCGGCATCGGCGCGGCGCACCGGATCGGGCACCGCGGCGATGAAATCGGCGACCTTCACCTCGGTCGCCCTGGTCTTCAGCTCGGCCATTCGCCCCTCCATGTCCGTCGGGCATAGCATGCCCCGGCCACAAAACTTGCGGAAGCGGCGCATGGACCCTAGAGCGCCCCGGTTTTTCCAGAATGTTCCCGGAGTCGCCCATGTCTGACAAGATCAACCGTGTCGTCCTCGCCTATTCGGGCGGTTTGGACACCAGCGTGATCCTGAAATGGCTCCAGCAGGAATATCAGTGCGAGGTCGTGACCTTCACTGCCGACCTCGGTCAGGGCGAGGAGCTCGAGCCCGCGCGCAAGAAGGCCGAGATGGCTGGCGTGAAGCCCGAGCACATCTTCATCGACGATCTGCGCGAGGAGTTCGTCAAGGACTTCGTCTTCCCGATGATGCGCGCCAACGCGCTCTATGAAGGCCTGTATCTCCTCGGCACCTCGATCGCGCGCCCGCTGATCGCCAAGCGCCAGATCGAGATCGCCAAGATGGTGAATGCCGATGCGGTCAGCCACGGCGCCACCGGCAAGGGCAACGACCAGGTCCGCTTCGAGCTCGGCTATTACGCGCTCAACCCGGACATCAAGGTGATCGCGCCCTGGCGCGAATGGGACCTGACCAGCCGCACCAAGCTGATCGAGTTCGCCGAGAAGCACCAGATCCCGGTCGCCAAGGACAAGCGCGGCGAATCGCCCTTCTCGACCGACGCGAACCTTCTCCACACCTCGTCCGAGGGCAAGGTGCTCGAGGATCCGTGGGAGGAAGTGCCCGACTATGTCTATTCGCGCACGGTGAACCCGGAAGACGCGCCGAACGAGCCGGAAGTCATCACGATCGATTTCGAGCGCGGCGACGGCGTGGCGCTGAACGGCGTGGCGATGTCGCCTGCCACCCTGCTCACCGCGCTCAACGAGCTCGGCCGCAAGCATGGCATCGGCCGTCTCGATCTGGTCGAGAACCGCTTCGTGGGCATGAAGTCGCGCGGCATGTACGAGACGCCGGGCGGCACCATCTATCACCTCGCGCATCGCGGCATCGAGCAGATCACGCTCGATCGCGGCGCCGCGCACCTCAAGGACGAGTTGGCGCCGCGTTATGCCGAGCTGATCTACAACGGCTTCTGGTTCGCGCCCGAGCGCGAGATGCTCCAGGCCGCGATCGACTACAGCCAGGAGAAGGTCACCGGCACGGTGCGCCTCAAGCTCTACAAGGGCAGCGTCAACGTCACCGGCCGCAAGTCGCCCTACAGCCTGTACTCGGAGAAGGTCGTGACCTTCGAGGACGATCAGGGTGCCTATGACCAGCGCGACGCGGCGGGCTTCATCAAGCTCAACGCGCTCCGCCTGCGCCTGCTCGGCCGCCGCGAGGGCTGATCTCCTACCGGCTCCGTAATGGACATTTCTCGCGTCCGTTTCGGAACCGTCATGCTATCGCTGCTCTCCGGACGGGGATCCGGAGGGCGGCGATATGCGAATGATGCGGGGAATGGCGGTGACGTGGGCCTGTAGCGCGTTGTTCGCCGCTACCGCCTGTCACGCCCAGGCGAAGGATGAACCCAGCTTCGCCGCCGAGATGATCGCGCAGCTCAAGCAGCGCGTCCCGGGCCTCGAAATTGTCGGGCAGGACGAGAATGATCCGCTCGCGGTACGCGTGACGGGTGGCGAGTGGCAGGAAGCCACAATCAACTTCCACCGCATCTATGGCTATTGCCAGAATGCGTCGCCGGCGGAGTGCAAGACGACGCGCGACGAGTTTCTCGACAAGATCCTGAAGCGCCCGGCCGCGGCGGGGATAACCGCGTCGTCGTTGCGGCTGGCGGTGCGCGACGCGCAATATGTCGACTATGTCCGCAGGCTCGATGCCGCCAAGTCGATGCTGGTGGCCGAGCCGATCGGGGACGATCTGTTCGCGATACTGGTTTCCGATTCCCCGGATACACTGACGCTGGTCTCGCCCGAGGAATTGGCGAAACTCGGGATGACGCGCAAACAGGCCTGGGCGCGTGCCTGGCAGCTGACCCGCGCGGGGTTGCCCACCTTGCCCGATGGCGCAGCGCTGGCGAAGAGCGCGGTGGCCTATCAGGACCAGGGATATCTCGCGAGCCTGCTGATCGACACCAAGGCCTGGCGTGCCATCGCCGACAAGGCCGGGCCGGAGATGTTCGTCACTGTCGTCGCCGACAATTTCGTATTCGTCGGCCGCATGCCGGATGGGCCGCGCCTCGAAAAGTTCAGGCAGACGGTGCGGGAGGATTGCGAGAGTCAGCAGCGCTGTGTCTCGCCCAATCTCTATCGGTTCCGGGACGGCCGCTGGGTCGTGTCGCGCTGACGGCCGGGATATTGCCGAAACCGATGCTTCTCCCGGTGCAGCGCATTGTGCGGTCGCCGGGCCAGGCATAGCTTCCCCCGCGACTTTCGGGGGAATGGTTATGCATGACATGACGATGCATCACGGCATGGACCATATGGATCACGCCGATCACGGCGCTGCGATCGACACGACGCCGTGCGTCGCCGGGCAGGTGATCGAATATCCGCTGGCCTGGCCGGGTGCCGCGCCGACCAGCGGCTGCGCCGCCGCCGATTCCACCCATTGCTGCGTCGAGGGCGGCGGATCGACGCATGAACTGGTCTATGACAAGGACCATGGCGGACAGGTCTTCTGGGTCTCGGGCCAGAATTACGATCATATCGCCCGGGTAACGCTCGACGGGCAGGCGACCTACTTCGCTATGCCCAAGGGCAGCCTGCCGCACGGCATCAAGTTCGATCCTGAGGGCCATCTCTGGGTGACCTTCGAGGGGCATGGCAAGCTTGCCCGGATCGATCCGGACGGCAACATCGTCCAGCTTGTCGATGTCCGCCTCCATGGCCCCGGCATCGAACCGCCGATCAACACGCGCCCGCACGGGCTGGGCATTGGGTTGGACGGTGCATTGTGGTTCACCGGCAAGCTCACCAACACGGTTGGCCGCGTCGATCCGCACAGCTTCGAAGTGCATCATTATGCGCTGCCCACCTTGGGCGCGGTCCCGATTTACCTTGCCGCGGCGCCGGACGGCGCGATGTGGTGCACCGAACTGACCAGCAGCAGGATCGCGCGTATCCCGGCCGAGGGCGGCACGCCGGTCGAGACCGCTATTCCCACCGCCAACAGTCGCCCGATCGCGATCGTCGCGGGGCCGGATGGACGCATGTGGTTCAGCGAGGAAGCCGGCGGCAAGGTCGGACGGGTTGAGGCGGATGGCTCGATCACGGAGTTCCCGGTGCCGCTCACCGCGGCGAACGCGATCCTGGCCGGCCTTGCCTTCGACACCGACGGCAATCTCTGGGTCCAGCAATATGTCAGCCCGCCGCCGACCGGTCCGGTAGCCGACGATTATATCGTCCGCCTGTCCGCCGACATCCTTCATGCCGAGAAGGGCGACCTGAGCGGCGTCGATGTCCGTTACTATCGCGCCCCGTCGCGCGGCACGGTGATGCACCGGATCGTCCAGGGGCCGGACGGCGACATCTGGTTCAGCGAGCTGGGCATCAACCGGATCGGCAAGGTGCGGATCGCGTCGCACGGTCACGCGCATGACCATAAGAAGTGCTAGCCCGGAAGCAGCCTCTAACGCGCCATTAACCAAAAGCGCCTAGCGCTGGGGCATGGAAACCAGCCCGCCCCGCGCAGCGTGGCGCGACCTGTGCGTCGCGTTGCTGCTCGCTATGGTGTTGAGCGCGGCTTGGGCGCTGCGCGACTGGCAGGATCTCGCCGCGCTGCGCCTGCCCGATACCGACGACATGGTGCGGCTGCAGCAGATCCGCGACTGGCTGGCAGGGCAGGGCTTTGCCGATCTTGCCCAGCACCGCCTCGGCGCCGCGCCGGGGCTGGAGATGCACTGGTCGCGGCTCGCCGACCTCGTCCCCGCCGCGCTGCTCTTCGCGCTCACGCCGCTGCTCGGCGCGCATGCGGCGACGCTGGTGGCCGTCACCGTCGCGCCGGCGCTCCACTTCTTCGCGGCATTGGCCCTGACCGGCGCGATCGCCCGCCGTCTCGGTGCGCCTTCGGCCACTGCGATCCTGCTCGCCGCGCTCGCCTATCCGGCGATCAGCCTGTTCATGCCCGGCCGCATCGATCACCACGCACTGCAGATGGTGCTACTCCTGCTGCTGGTCCATGCCCTGCTCGGCACCGGGAGCTTCCGCGCCGGGATGATCGCCGCCTTGGCGATCACCGCATCGCTGGTCATCGGTTTGGAGACGTTGCCGCTGCTCGCGGTGGCCGGCGCCGCGATGGTGCTCCTCTGGGTCACGGACGCTCCCGGTGCCGGCAACCGCCTGTTTGGTTTCGGCCTCGTCCTGCCGCTCGCGCTTGTCGGGGCGGGGGTGGTATTTCGCACCAGCGGCTGGAATGTTCTCGCCTGTGACGGCTTTACTGGCCTGCTCTGGCGCGCCGCCCAGTGCGCCGCACTGGCGCCGCTCGGCCTCGCTCTGTTCGCCATATCCGCTCCGCGCAGCCTGCGTGCACGGTGGATCGCCACTGGTATTGCCGGCCTGTTCGCCCTGGTCGCGATGTTGTCGTTCGCCCCGCAATGTCTGCACCCCTATGGTGAAGTCGATCCGCTGCTCGCCCGGCTCTGGCTGGCCGAGGTGGGCGAGGCGCAGCCTCTGTTCTCGGCGGCCCCGGCCAACGCCATCGCCTATGCCGGCCTCGCCTTGGTCGGTCTCCTTGCCAGCGCCCGCATCGCCTGGAAGTCCCGCAGCCCGGGCTGGTGGCTGCTCGCCGCGCTCCAGCTCGCCAGCCTGGCGGTCACCCTGCTCCAGCTCCGCGGCGCCTATGCCGGCGCGCTGCTTGCCGCCCCCGCGCTGGCGGTGATGATCGGCGCCGCCCGCCAGCGAAACGCGCTTGCGCTCGCCGCCGCCTGGATCGCTGCCACCGGCATCCTCTATCCGCTCGCCGCCGCCGCGCTCTTTCCGCCCAGGGTCGAGCCCGGCCCGAACTGTACCGCGCCCGATGCGCTGGCGAGGCTCGCCGCGCTCCCGCCCGGCCGCCTGCTCACGCCGCTCGATCTCGGCGCCTATGCCCTCGCCGCCACGCCGCACAGCGTGATCGCCGCACCCTATCACCGCAACAACCAGGGGAACCGTGCCATGTACGACTTCTTCATGCGTCAGCCTGCCCAGTCCGAAGCGATCGCCCGGGCATGGGGTGTCGACTATGTCGCCTTCTGCCCCGGCGACCTCGACCATATGGCGAAGGCCGCCGATCAGCCCGAAAGCCTTGCCGCGCAGCTCGGCCGCGGGGTAATCCCGGCGTGGCTGGTGCCGCTCGACAAGGGCGACGGACCGCGCCTCTACCGGATCGGGACACGGCACTGATCGATATGGAACGGCCCGCACTGGAATGGTGGCAGACCCGCTGGTTCGCGCTCGCCGCGATCCTCGTCGCGGCCGTGCCGCTGCTCTGGCCGGGCCTGCCACCGCTGCTCGACCTGCCCGGGCACATGGCCCGCTACCGGGTGATGCTCGGCACCGACGCCGCGACGCTCGACCAATGGTATGAATTCCACTGGCGCGCGATCGGCTATCTCGGCGTCGATGTGCTGGTGTATCTGCTCACGCCGCTGCTCGGGCTCGAGCCCGCGGTTAAGCTGATCGTCATCGCCATCCCGATGCTCACCGTGGCGGGCATTCTCTGGATCTCGCGCGAGGCGCATGGCCGGGTGCAGCCCGCGGCGCTGTTCGCGCTGCCGCTCGCCTACAGCATGATCTTTCTCTACGGTTTTCTGAACTACACGCTGGCCATGGCCCTGGCGCTCAACGCCTTCGCCTTGTGGCTGCGCCTCGGCCGTCAGCAGCGTTTCCGCCTGCGCGCCGCCCTGTTCGTGCCGATCGCCTGGATCATCTGGGGGGCGCACCTGTTCGGCTGGCTGGTGCTCGGCTGCTTCGCCTTCCTGGCGGACCTGATGCGCGAGCGCGCCGCCGGGCGCGGCTGGCTCGCGGCGATCTGGTGGGCCGGCCTGAACTGCCTGCCGCTCGCCTTTCCCTTTGCCATGCTGCTGCGCTGGACCCCGGGTGACGGCGCCGGGACCAGCGACTGGCTGGAGAGCTTCTCGCTCAAGCCCGGCTGGGTCGGGATGGTGCTGCGCGATCGCTGGGAATGGTTCGACGTCGCTTCGGTCGCGACGATCGGCCTGCTGCTCTACCACGCTGCCCGTTCGCCCAAATGGCGGTTCGCGCCGCAGCTGGGCATGGTGACGCTCGGCCTGTGCGCCGCCTTTGTCGTCATGCCCTTCGGCACCGCCTATGCCGATGCCCGGCTGGCGCCCTATGGCGTGGCCATGGCCTTGCTCGCGGTGGTGCCGCGCGCCGAGGCGAGCCAACACGATCTGCGCAGGATGGCGATGATCGGCCTGGTCTTCTGCCTGATCCGCATGACCGGCACCGTCACCAGCATGACGATCGAGGCCCGAGCCTGGGATCGCCATCTCGCCGCGGTCGAGCACATCCCCCATGGCAGCCGCGTCGCCGGCTTCGTCACCAACAATTGCAAGCCGCCCTGGGCGCTGTTCCGCAAGAACCACCTGCCGAGCGTGGCGGTGGTCCGTCGCGGCGCCTTCGCCAACGACCAGTTCGACCTGGGTTCGACCGGGCTGATGCATGTCATCGCGCCGGGGGTGAAGGGCTATGCGATGGACCCGTCGGAGATGATCACCAACCGGCCCTGCGCAACGGGCGCGGGGCTGCGCGACCTGCGCGGTGCGCTCGCCGGGCTGCCGCGCGACCGGTTCGACTATGTCTGGCTGATCGAGCCGCAGATCGACGATCCACGCGTGCTGGCCGGGCTTTCCGAGGTGTGGAGCGACGGCACCGACCGTCTCTACCGGGTGAACCGCTGATTCCCATCGGATTCATGGACAAGACTCGCTTGTAGGCACGGCCATGCTCGGCCTAAAGAGCCACGATGGACAGGGGCGACGCGTTGCAATGGTGGCAGACACGATGGTTCGTGGCGCTCTGCACCTTCATAGCCATTATTCCGCTGATCTGGCCGACCATCCCTCCGCTGGTCGATCTGCCGGGTCACATGGGGCGCTACCGCGTCCAGTTCACCTATGACCAATATCCCTTTCTCCAGGAATGGTACGACTTCCGCTGGAGCCTGATGGGCAATCTCGGCGTCGACCTGCTGGTCATCCCGCTCCATTATGTCTTTGGGCTGGAGATGGCGGTGAAGCTGATCGTCATCGCGATTCCGGCGATGACCGTGGCGGGCATGCTGTGGATCGCGCGCGAAGTGCATGGCCGCATTCCGGCCACCGCGCTGTTCGCGCTGCCGCTCGCCTATGCCTTCCCCTTCCATTTCGGCTTCGTCAATTTCGCGCTGTCGATGGCGTTCGCGCTGCTCGCATTCGGCTGGTGGCTGCGGCTGGCGCGGCTGGGCAAGTTCGCCTTCCGCACGCTGGTGTTCGTGCCGGTCTCGGTGCTGATCTGGGTCTGCCACACCTATGGCTGGGGCCTGCTCGGCGTGCTCGCCTTCTCGGCCGAGCTGATCCGCCAGCACGATCTGCGCCGCAATCCGGAGCTGCCCTGGTACAAGGACATTGTCGGCGGCTGGATCCTGCCCTGCTTCTTTGCTGGCCTGCAGTGCATCGTGCTCGTGCCGCCCGCCGTGATGATGGTGCTGTGGCGCTCGGGCGACCATGTCTCGGGCCAGACCTTCGACATGTTCAACTGGCGCGCGAAGATGCTGTGGATCACCCAGGTCTTCCGCGATCGCTGGCAGCTGTTCGACCTCGCCTCGGTCGGCGTGCTGTTCCTGCTGCTGTTCAAGGCGGTGCGTGATCCGAACATCCAATATTCGCGCAACCTGGCGCTGTCGGCGATCTTCCTGACGCTGGTCTATGCGCTGCTGCCGCGCGTCGTGTTCGGCTCGGCCTATGCCGACATGCGCCTCGTGCCGTTCCTGCTGGCGATCGGTATCCTTGCGATCCGTCCCAAGCCCGGCCTGTCGATCCGCGGTGCCGCCACCGTCGCCGCGCTCGGCATGGCGTTCTTCTGCGTCCGCATCGGCGCGACGACCTGGAGCTTCCTGCTCTACAGCGGCACCTATGATCGCGAGCTGAAGGCGCTCGAGCACCTGCCGCAGGGCGCCCGCCTCATCACCTTTGTCGGCGAGACTTGCCGCTACGAGTGGAAGCAGACCCGCCTCCAGCACGTCCCCGCGCTCGCGCTGGAGCGCAAGCTCGCCTATACCAACGACCAGTGGTCGATGGCCGGCGGCCAGTTGCTCACCGTGCGCTACGAAGCGGCCAAGCGCTTCGCCCATGATCCCTCGCAGATCGTCACCGACGTGCAGTGCCCGCGCGAGTATTGGCGCCCGGTCGCCTGGGCGCTCGCCCGCTTCCCGCGCGATGCGTTCGACTATGTCTGGATGATCGAGACGCCGAACTATGATCCGCGCTTCGAGCAGGGCCTGATCCCGCTCTGGCGCGATGGCGCCAGCGCGCTGTTCAAGATCGATCATTCGGTGCCCGCACCGGTGATCCAGCCCGGCGAGCTGCCGGTGCCGCGCTGGGAGCGTGATATCATCCTGCGCGAAGGCCATGGCGGCGAAAGCCGTCTCCCCGATCCCGAAGCGAGCCCGGTCCCCGAGCCGATCGAGTCGCCGGTGCCGACTCCCGAGCCCACACCATCGCCCAGCCCGACCCACAAGGCGAAGCACAAGGCCAGGCGGCACTAGACATTCAGATTTCCCCTCCCTGCAAGGGAGGGGAGTAGGAAAGGGAGCTACCCACCCCGCCGGAACGGCGTCATCTCGCCGAGATATTCCTGTTCCTGCGCCACCGATTCGCGCTCGCGCTCCAGATATTCCGCCACGGCGCGGCGGAAGCCCGGGTCGGGCAAATAGTGCGCCGACCAGGTGGTGACCGGCGAATAGCCGCGCGCCAGCTTGTGCTCGCCCTGCGCACCGGCCTCGACGCGCTGCAGGCCGCGGGCGATCGCCGCGTCGATCGCCTGGTAGTAGCAGAGCTCGAAATGGAGGAAGGGTACTTCCTCGGTGCAGCCCCAGTAGCGCCCGTACAGCGTATCGGCCCCGATCAGGTTGAGCGCGCCCGCGATCGGCACGCCGTCGCGACAGGCGAGGATCAGCAACACCTTGTCCGCCATCTCGCGGCCAAGCAGGGTGAAGAAGCTGCGGGTCAGATAGGGCCGCCCCCATTTGCGGCTGCCGGTGTCCTGGTAGAAGGTCCAGAACGCGTCCCAATGCGCATCGCTGATCTCGGCACCGTTCAGGTGGCGGATCTTCAGGCCTTCGATCGCGGCGGCGCGCTCCTTGCGGATCGCCTTGCGCTTGCGGCTGGCGAGCGCGCCCAGGAAGTCGTCGAAGCTCGCATAGCCTTCGTTCGCCCAGTGGAACTGGGTGCCGGCGCGCACCAGCCAGCCGGCCTGCGTGAACAGCGGCAGCTGCGCTTCGTCGAGGAAGGTGACATGCGCCGAGGACAGGCGGTTCTGGTCGGTCACCGCCTCGATCCCGGCGATCAGCCCGGGTGCCAGCGCGCCGTCGCGCAGTAGCAGGCGCGGGCCGGGCACGGGGGTGAAGGGCACGGCGACCTGGAGCTTGGGATAATATTGGCCGCCGGCGCGCTCCCAGGCATCGGCCCAGGCATGGTCGAACACATATTCGCCCTGGCTGTGGCTCTTGGCATAGGCGGGGGCGATCGCGGCGGGGCGGCCCTCGCCATCCTCGATCACGATCGGCAGCGATTGCCAGCCCGCGCGCGGACTCACCGATCCCGAGCGTTCGAGGATCGACAGGAAGGCATGGCTGACGAACGGATTACGGTCGCCCGCGCACGCATCCCAGTCGCCCGGCAAGATCGAGCTGACTCCATCGGCGATGCGGGCGGTCACGGACGATGCTGGCACGCCGGCAAGATAGGAGCGCCCCCCCACCCAGGGCAATGGCCTAGGCCTGCTTCTCGTCGCGTCCGAGCAGCCGCACCTCGCGCTGCGGCAGCGCCAGCGCGATGCCATGTTCCTTGAACATCACCCAGAGGCGATTGAGCACGTCGCTCTTCACATTGCCGACGCCGCTCTCGGGATCGCTGATCCAGGTCAGGATTTCATGCTCCACCCCGCTCTCGCCGAACGCCGAGAGGCGGACATTGGTCGGCGGGTCGTTGAGCGCGCGCGGGCTTTCCTTGGCGGCGCGCAGCATCAGCTCCTGGGCGAGCTTCAGGTCGCAGTCGTACGAGACGGTCACCGCGATGCGGACGCGGACATTGCGGTCGGTGTACGACCAGTTCTCCACTTCCTGCGTCATCAGGATCTCGTTCGGGATCAGATGCTCCTTGCCGTCGCGGGTGACCACGCTGACCGCGCGCACGCCGATCTTGTTCACCCAGCCGAAGCTGTCCCCCACCACGATCACGTCGCCCGGCTTGATCGAGCGGTCCATCAGCAGGATGATTCCGGCGATCAGATTGCCGATCGTCTTCTGCAGGCCGAAGCCGATCGCCAGGCCGAACGCGCCGGAGAAGACCGCGAAGGCGGTCAGGTCGATGCCGAGGAGGTCGATGCCGACGAAGAAGGCAATCACCACCGCCGCGATGGCGGCGAGCTTCTGGAACAGCAGCTTCTGGGTCGGGTCGAAGCCACGCGCGCCGGCGATCCACTGGGTCAGGATGCGGTTGAACAACCGCACCCCGGCGAACAGGGTCAGCACGGTCACGCCGATGCTGAGCAGCGAGAGCAGGGTCAGCCGCCGCGTGCCGATGTCGATGCCCACGCGCTCCAGCGTCTCGCGTGTCGCCGCGAACCCGCCGACCGCGTGGCTGAAGATCGCGGCAAAGGCGATCGCTGCGGCGGTCCAGGCGACCGAGCGCGGCATGTGCAGCCCGCGCAGCACCGCCACTGCGAACATCGCCGCGGTCGTGCCGGTGACCAGCCCCAGCCCCAATGCGGCGAGCGGATGCCAGGCCCAGCCTGCCAGCACGATGCCGAGCAGCAGCGTGGCGACACCGTAGCGCAGCACCTCGCAGATCCGCCCACTGAACAGCGGCCCGTGATCGGCATCGCGCGACCAGTATTCGGCGATCCGCGGCCCGATCCGGTGCCCGGCGATCCAGCCGAGCCCGAGCGCGGCGACGACCAGGCCAACGGCAATCCCCGCTTCGGTGAGCTCGGGTGGCGAGGGCAGATTGTGCCCCGCCAGCCAGTCGCCGAAGCGTTGCATCATCCGCGTGCCGCCCTAAATGCGGCGAGACCGCGGTCGAGATCGGCGATCAGGTCGTCCGGATCCTCCAGCCCGATCTGCAGCCGGACCACCGGTCCTTCGGCCTTCCATTCGGTCGCGGTGCGGAAGCGCTGCGGGTCGACCGGCAGCGCCAGGCTCTCATAGCCGCCCCAGCTATAGCCGATGCCGAAATGCTCAAGCGTGTCGATCAATGCGGCGCGCTCCTTCTCGCCGCCGCCCTCGAGCACGAAGGAGAACAGCCCCGACGCGCCCTTGAAGTCGCGCAGGAAGAGTTCGTGCCCCGGGCAATCGGGCAGCGCCGGATGGAGCACGCGCGCCACTTCGGGCCGGGTCTTGAGCCACTGTGCGATCTCCAGCGCGGCGCGGCCATGTTGCTCCAGCCGGATCGCCATGGTGCGCAGGCCGCGCGCGCCCAGCCAGGCATCGTCCGGGCTCGCCGTCTGACCCAGCTGGTAGGTCGTGTCGCGCAGCGCCTGATACCTGCCCTGGGCGGCGGTGACTGAGCCCAGCATCACGTCGGAATGGCCGACGACATATTTGGTCGCCGCCAGGATCGAATAGTCCACGCCCAGTTGGATCGCCGGGAACAGCAAGGGCGTCGCCCAGGTATTGTCGAGCACCGTGGCGATCCCGCGATCTTTTGCCACTGCGACGATCGCCGGCACGTCCTGCACTTCGAAGGTCAGGCTGCCCGGGCTCTCGAGGAGGATCACGCGGGTATTCTCGCGACACAGCGCCGCGATGCCTTCGCCGATCAGCGGGTCATAATAGGTCGTCTCCACCCCGATCCGCCTGAGCAGCCCGTTGGCGAAGTTGCGGGTGGGGTCATAGGCGCTGTCGGGCACCAGCAGGTGATCGCCGGGCGACAGCAATGCGAGCAGCGTCGAAACGATCGCCGCCACGCCCGAGGGATAGAGCAGCGTGGCCTCGGCTCCCGGCTCCAGCTCGGTCAGCGCATCCGCCAGCGACCACTGGGTCGGCGTGCCGCGCCGGCCGTAGAACAGCCGGTGATGCGTATCGCGCGCGCCGCTCGTCCGCAGATGTGCGACGTCATCGTATAGGATCGTCGAGGCGCGCCACACTGGCGGGTTGACGATCCCTTGCGTCCATTCCTTGCGCCGCCCGGCGGAAACGACCTTGGTCTTGTCGTGCTTTTCGCTGCTCATGCCGGGCCCAATGCCTTGGCAGTCTCGGGACGGCTACCCCATTCGGTCCAGCTGCCGTCATAAAGTGCCGCTTCATTGTCGAGCAGATGCGCGCCGAACGCGAGGATCGCGGCGGTGATCCCCGAACCACAGGTGGTCACCAGTGGCTGGCCGAGGTCGATGCCATGCTCCTCGAACACCGCGCGGATATGCTCGGGCGCCTTCCAGGTACCGTCGGCATTGAAGAACTTCGGGTAGGGGATGTTGCGCGATCCCGGGATATGCCCCGCTGCGACTTCGGCGCGCGGATCGGCTTCGTCACCGGTAAAGCGCGCCGCCGAGCGCGCATCGGCGATCTGGCCGGTCTCCGCCTTCATCTGCTCAAGCGTGTGGACGCGCGAGCGGGGCGCGCGCGGCTCGAAGCTGCCGGCATCCGCCTGGTGCGGTCCTTCGTCGCACAACCGCCCCTCGGCCTTCCACTTGGTCATGCCGCCATCGAGCAGCGCGACATCGACGCCGGCGAGCCGCAGCACCCACCAGGCCCGGCACGAGGTATGATGCGGGCCATTGTCGTAGAGCACGATCTGCGTCTCGGTATCCGCGCCCAGCTCACGCAGCCGCTCGGCGATCCGCGCGACGGTCGGCACGGTCGAGGGCAGCGGGCTGGTCTCGTCGATCAGCGTATCGAGATCGAGGAAGCGCGCGCCGGCGATGTGCTCGGCCTCGAACTCGTTGCGCGGGTCGCGCGGCGGCGATCCGGGGATCGTCGAGGTATAGGTCGCGTCCAGCACCAGCACATTGTCGGACCGGGCCAGCCAGTCGGTCGTTACGAGGCTATCCATGGCGGGATGTCCTAGGAGGATGCAAAGCGGCGCGCAAACGCCTACATGACGCGAATGGACGCCAAGCATCTCGGAAAAACCTCGACTCTCCCTGCCACGCCGGAAGAAGCCGAGCTCGATTATGTGCCCAATCCGCGCAAGGGCACCCGCTATCTCATCCGCTTCGCGGCACCCGAGTTCACCTCGCTCTGCCCGATTACCGGCGCGCCCGACTTCGCGCATCTGGTGATCGACTATGTGCCCGGCGACACGATCGTCGAGTCGAAGTCGCTCAAGCTGTTCCTCGGATCGTTCCGCAACCACGGCGCCTTTCATGAGGATTGCACCGTCGGCATCGGCCAGCGCTTGTTCGACGAGATGAAACCGGAATGGCTCAGGATCGGCGGGTATTGGTATCCGCGCGGTGGTATTCCGATCGATGTTTTCTGGCAGTCCGGCGCGCCGCCGGAAGGTGTCTGGGTACCCGATCAGGGAGTGCCCGGCTATCGCGGCCGCGGCTGAACGCCAGATTTACAAGACGACCGGATGGTCGTATTGTGCTGCGTTGCAGCATAATGAAACCTTATTGAAAACAGTGAGTTTGGAAGGGTGAGCGTGGGGGCAACACGCAATTGAGTTTGCGATAGCGAAAGGAAAGATCGGCGCATGAAAGCCCCGAATATCCAGCACATCGCGCTGATCGGTAACTTCCTGCCGCGCAAGTGCGGCCTCGCGACCTACACCACCGATACCTACACCGCGCTCAAGCAGCGTTTCCCGGACCTCAAGGTCGACGTCTATGCGATGGACGATCATCCCGGGCGCTATGATTATCCCGATGCCGTGACCGGCTCGATCCCCGAGCAGGACCGCGCCGCCTATCTCGGCGCGGCCCGGGTGATCGAGTCCTCGGGCGCCCAGGCGCTCTGGGTCCAGCACGAATATGGCATCTATGGCGGCCCGGCCGGCGAATATCTGATCGCGCTGCTCGATCGGCTGACGATCCCGGTGATCGCCACGCTGCACACCGTGCTCGAAAATCCCAATGCCGATCAGCGCCGGGTGATGGAGGCGCTGCTGCGCCGCGCCTCGCAGGTGATCGTGATGGCCGAGAAGGGCCGCGAGATTCTCAAGCGCGTCCACGGTGTCGAGGATCGCAAGGTAGCGATGATCCCGCACGGCGTGCCCGATCGCCTGTTCGCCGATCCCGAGGACTTCAAGCCGCGCTTCGGCTGGCAGGGCCGCGAAGTGATCCTCACCTTCGGCCTGCTCGCCCCGAGCAAGGGCATCGAGACGATGATCGGCGCGATGCCGGAGATCGCGAAGGCGCGGCCCGACTCGCTCTATGTGATCCTCGGTGCCACTCATCCCAATCTGGTCGCGCATGAAGGCGAAGCCTATCGCGACCGGCTCAAGGCGCTCACCGCCGAGCTCGGCGTCGCCGATCATGTCGCCTTCGTCGACGGGTTCGTCGAGCAGGACGCGCTGCTCGACTATCTCCAGGCGGCTGACGTCTACGCAACGCCCTATCCCAACCCTGCGCAGATCACCTCGGGTACGCTGTCCTATGCCGTCGCGGTCGGCAAGCCGGTGGTCTCCACCCCCTATATCCACGCGACCGAGATCCTGGCGGACGAGCACGGCGTGCTGGTCGATTTCGGCGACAGCAGCGCCTTTGCCCGCGAGATCAGCCGCCTCCTCGCCGACAAGCCCGCGCGCATGGCGCTGGCCGAGCGCGCCTATGCCCGGGGCCGCACCATGCTGTGGCCGCGCCTGGCCGAGACCGCGATGGACGCGCTCGTCCGGATCGTTGCTGCCAAGCCGCGCCGCGTCGGCCGGGCGAAGCAGGCGCTGCGCCCGCTCAAGCCCGACATCGCCGCGGTGGAGCGCATGAGCGATGCCACCGGCATGCTCCAGCATTCGATCTATTCGGTCCCCGATCGCCGCCATGGCTATTGCATCGACGACAATGCCCGCGCGCTGATCCTGATGTCGAAGATCGACGATCTCGACGAAGCACTGCGCGACAAATGGACCAGCGTCTACGCCGCCTTTGTCCAATATGCCTGGAACGAGGAGCTGCGGCGCTTCCGCAACTTCATGAACTTCGATCGCACCTGGTGCGAGGATGTCGGTTCGGAGGATTCGAACGGCCGCGCGCTCTGGTCGCTCGGCGTCACCGCGCGCGATGCCAAGGCGCAGAAGCATCGCGACTGGGCTTCGTCGCTGTTCGACCAGACGGCCGGCATCGCGCTCGAGCTGGGCAGTCCGCGCGCCCGCGCCTTCGCGATGCTCGGCGCAGCGGCGATGCTCGATGCGCATCCCGGGCATGCGCTCAGCCGCGACATCCTGACCCGGTTCGGTGCGGAGCTGATCGACCTGCTCGATGGCAATCGCCGCCCCGAATGGAGCTGGTTCGAGATCGTGCTGGCCTATGACAATGCCCGCCTGCCCGAGGCGCTGCTCCGCGCCGGCGTGGCGCTCGGTCGAAGCGAGTTCACCAGCGTCGGGCTGGAAACGCTCGAATGGATCGCCGGCCAGCAGACCTCGCCCGAGGGCCGCTTCCGCGCGGTCGGCACCGAGAGCTTCGGCCGCGAATATGCGGCACCCATGCAGTTCGACCAGCAACCGCTCGAGGCGCAGGCAACGGTCGAGGCCTGTGTCGCCGCCTATGAAGCGACCGGCGAGGATCGCTGGGTCGAGGAAGCGGTGCGTGCCTATCGCTGGTATCTCGGCGCCAACGATCTGGAGCTGCCGCTGGCCAGTGCGCAGGATGGCGGTTGTTTCGATGGGCTGATGCCGCACGGCTTGAACCGGAATCAGGGCGCCGAGTCGATTCTGGCACTCCAGCTGGCGAATTGCGCGATTTCGGCTCTTTCAAAAGCGACCGGAACCATGGCAACACCGTTGCGAGCGGCCGTCGCGTAACGATTTCGCGCCGGTGCGGGGACAATGGCTGGGAGCCGGATGCTCGATATCTTCAATCATGCGCTGCGCCTGAAGGCCGATCCCTCCCGCGTGGTGGTTCGCCCATTCCACATTGCCTGGACCTCGAACGGCTCGGGTCCGAGCCGCAGCGAGCGGCTGGTGACCGAAGTGCTCGCGATGTCGCCGGGTGAAGCGCGCAGCCAGCTCGAGATCGTCCTCAAGGATTTCGAGGCGCGCCACTGGCAGACGCGCCGCGTGTTCATGACGCGCTATGATGAGATCGAGGGCATGCTCGGCCTCGACGGCAGCCAGATCGGTGACGAGAAGCGCCAGCTGATCGGTGCCTATTTCTGCCACGAGTACAGCTATGCCGCAGCCGCGCTGATGAACCCCAGCGCAGTGCCGCACTATGACCAGACCGGCATGCCGCCGGGCAGTCTGCGCATCCTGATGAGTCTGCGCGCGGTGGGGGAGGGGCACATCTCCTCGGTCGCCTTCCGTGAAGGCATCATCACCGATGGCAACGACCTGGCCCTGGCGCCCGAGCCGCCCTTCGCCACCGCGGCGGACGCGCGCGAGGAGGATGAGGCGCATATCCCCGAGGGGCCGGTCACCGTCTATCGCCACCGCGATTCGACGCTGTCGGGCACGGTGATCTTCCCGATCACCAAGGCGCAGTCGAACGGGCTCGAGGATCTGCGTATCACCCACTTCCGCCACGATGACGGCGAGGAAGAGTGGATCGGCACCTACACCGCCTATAACGGCTCGGTGATCCAGTCCGAGCTGCTGCGCACGCGCGACTGGCGGACCTTCGACCTCGTGCCGATGTCGGGCAGCGCCAGCCGCAACAAGGGCATGGCGCTGTTCCCGCGCACCGTGAACGGCCGCTACATGATGCTCGGACGCCAGGACGGCGAGAACATCTTCCTCCATGCCTCGGACGACATCACCAGCTGGGAAGGCGGCGAGCTGCTCATCAAGCCGAAATTCCCCTGGGAGCTGGTCCAGATGGGCAATTGCGGCCCGCCGATCGAGCTCGACGAGGGCTGGCTGATCCTCACCCACGGCGTCGGCGCGATGCGCAAATACTCGATCGGTGCGGCGCTGCTCGACAAGAACGACCCGTCCAAGGTGCTGGCGCGCTCGGCCGAGCCGCTGCTGGCCGCGGCGGACCAGGACCGCGAGGGCTATGTGCCCAACGTCGTCTACACCTGCGGCGCGATCAAGCACGGCGACAAGCTGTTCATCCCCTACGGCGTGGCGGACAGCTCGGTCGCCTTCGCCTTCGTCCCGATAACCTCGATGCTCGCGCAGATGGCGTGACCGCGGTTCCTCCCGTTTGCGGGAGGGGCTAGGGTGTGTCGCTACTCAGCATTGATATTAAGGATTGAAAGGCGGTCATCGCCTTCCTTCTAGTCACCCCGGCCTTATGCCGGGGCCACGGTTCAGCACGTGTTGAGCTATGCCGTAGACTCATGAAAGCTGACTGTCGGCTTACGCCCCGTTTGCAGACAGTAGAAGCATCGATAGTGTGTCGTGATGAATCAGCTAACCTTGACGTTTCAATACGATCAGAGCGCAGACGACCGAAAGAAATAGAAGGATGATTTCGGGCGCATCACGCTGTCCGCAAAGAGCGATCACTTTTCTGGCGAAGCGGGTTTTTGGGCTCAGTGGCAAGATGTAAAAGAATTCGGCGAGGCCCTTGCGCAGTTCCCCATCACCACGCCAATCGTGGCCCAATGGGGCTACGAAATGCAGGAGGGTAAGGACCTACTCTTGAAGGTCGAGGTGGCACCCGCCAACGCACGGGGCGGTCTTCTAGTTCGGTTCGAAATAGCTAACGAGTTTGAACCGGACGAGCGGGTTCGATCATCTTTTCTGACGCACTATCCGCAATTGGAAGCGTTCCGGCTGGATCTCTCAAGGGTGGCAGATGGAGAGATTCCTAAAGCGGTTTTGGCCGGAAGCGAGTGACCGCTTCCCACTCATTGTCGGACGTTCAGCCCTTCTGCCGAGCGCGGCCGTTTTATAGGTCCACGGCCTAGACTCAATCCTGCCTCCGCCACCCGGTGGACCCCGGCACTAGGCCGGGGTGACGAGGTTTTTGCTCAAGGACATCGCCCTAAAATCTAATGACGGCGGCACACCCCTGACCCCTCCCGCAGCGGGAGGGGGAGAAGTTCAGCGATAGGTCGCAATATCGTCGGCCGGCGTCTCCGGGCCCGCCCCAGTCGGCGTCTTGCTGACCAGCTTGCGGGTCATCGCATAGGACACCGCGATCAGCCCGAAGAACAGCAGCGGCGCGATCCACAGCGCGATGCCCTCGAAGCTCTCCGGCATGATCGCCAGCGGCGCGTCGTTGGGCGGGATCGGCGAATTGCGATTGGCCCAGGCGAGGATGCCGGCAAAGGCGACGCCGAACAGCGATTCGCCCACGATCAGGCCGGTCGCCGCCAGCACGCCCATCCGCTCGGCGAATTCGGGATTGGCCTGGCGCTTGGCCCAGCGATCATAGAAATGGCCGATCAGCGCGCCGACGGGGATCAGCAGCGTCAGGCCCATCGGCAGATAGATGCCCATGCCGACGGCGAGCGGCGGCAGGCGCATCTTGCCGGTCTTGCCCAGCACTTCGTCGATCGCGATCACGCCGACCCCGATCAGCGCGCCGAGCCCGATCAGGTTCCAGTCGATGTCGCCGCCCAGCACGCCCTTGGCGATCGACGAGATCAGCGCGGCCTGTGGCGCCGACAGCGCGTTGGGGCCGGCACCGGGCATGCCGACAAAGCCGAGCGTGTTCTTGAGCAGGTCGAGGACGAGCGGGATCGCCAGGCTGCCGAACACGACGCCCAGGATCAGCGCGAGCTGCTGCTTCCACGGGGTGGCACCGACCAGCTGGCCGGTCTTGAGATCCTGGAGATTGTCGTTCGAGATGGTCGCGATCGAGAAGATGATCGCGGTGGTGAACAGTGCATAGGCGATCAGCGCGTTGGTCCGCGACGGATCGGCCTCATGCCCGAACACGGCGACCAGCAGCAGCGAGGCGCCCAGCACGGCGAGGATGCCGACGCCCGAGACCGGCGAGTTGGACGCGCCGATCAGGCCGGCCATGTATCCGCAGATCGCCGCGATCAGCACGCCGACGATCAGCACATAGGCAAGCGAGCCGCCGATCACGGCAAAGGCATGGTCGTGCACCGGGCCGCCGGCCGAGAAGGTCCACAACAGCCAGGCGATCGGGAAGAGCGTGGCGAGGGTGATGAGGGCGACCACGCCGATCGGCATGTCGCGCTCGGTGATGTCGAGCGCTGCGCCGCCCTTGCGTGCCCGCGATGCGGCCAGCGCCGAACGCAGGCCCGCGATGATCGGGCCGATGATCTTGAGCAGCGACCAGATCGCCGCGACGCCGATCGTGCCCGCGCCGATGAAGCGCACCTGGCCGCGGAAGGTCGAGCCGACCAGCGCGTCGATCCCGCCGCTGATGTCTCCGCCATGGGCGAAATAGGGCACCAGCACGGTCCAGGAGATCAGCATGCCGAAGAACATCGCGGCGCCGACCGAGATGCCGACGAGATGGCCGACGCCGATCAGCAGCATCGACCAGCTGGTCGACCAGCCAGTGGCGGTGCCGCCTACCGCGAAATTCTTGCCCGCTTCCTCGGCGACCAGCTTCATCTTGCCGAGCAGCGCGAACACGCCCGAGAAGATCGTGCCGACGATCAGGGTGCGCAGGCCTGCGGCGTTCTCCTTGTCGCCCGCGCCGGAGCCCGAGCCGACCTTGAGCACTTCGGCGGCGGCGACGCCTTCCGGATAGGGCAGGTCGGTGCCGGTGACGAGCGCGCGGCGCAGCGGCACCGAGAACATCACCCCGAGCACGCCGCCGGTGATGCACACCGCCACGGTCGTCCAATAGGGGAAGCCCGACCACCAGCCGACCATGATGAGGCCGGGCAGCACGAACACGATCGCGGCAAGCGTGCCCGCGGCGGACGCGATCGTCTGGACGATGTTGTTCTCGAGGATCGTGCCGCTCTTGAACGCCTTGAGGATCGCCATCGAGACGACCGCAGCCGGGATCGAGGTGGCGAAGGTCAGGCCGACCTTGAGGCCGGCATAGACGTTCGCCGCGGTGAACAGGATGGTGATCAGCGCGCCGAGCAGGATGCCGCGGAGCGTGAGCTCGGCCATCGGGCGAGCGGAAGTGGATGGTTCGGTCATCGCGGGAAACTGGCACCGCAGGCCCGGCGAGGACAGCATTTTCTGCGATGGGTTGATTCGAATAACCATTCGGTTATGGATTGGCGCATGGAGCCAATGGCCCCCTCCGCCGCCGACGCGCTGTTCCGCGCGCTGGGCGACCCTACCCGCCGCACGTTGTTCGAGCGGCTGGCGGGCGCCGAGCTGACCGTGCGCGCGCTGACCGAGGGCGCGGGGATCTCGCAGCCGGCAGTATCCAAGCATCTCGCGGTGCTGAAGGGTGCCGGGCTGGTGCTCGATCGTCCCCAGGGCCGCGAGACGCATTACCGCGCCAATCCCCGGGGCCTGGCGCCGCTGCTCGACTGGATGCGGCTGCACGAAACGCTATGGGCCGACAGCTTCGATCGGCTCGAGGACCTGTTGAAGAGGATGGACCAGTGACCGACAAGCGCACGCTCGTCATGGAGCGCGACTTTCCGCACGCGCCGGAAAAACTGTGGCGCGCGATCACCCAGCCGCATCTTATCGCCGAATGGCTGCTGCCCAACGACTTCGCTGCCGAGCAGGGTCACCGCTTCACCCTGCAGAGCCCGGGCGCGCCGGGCTGGAGCGGGCGGATCGACTGCGAGGTGCAGGAGATCGAACCGGGCAGGCAGCTTTCGTACAGCTGGAACACCGGCGGCGGGACGGAGGCGATGCCGCGCTTCGAATCGGTGGTGACGCTGACGCTCGAGCCGGTCGCCGGCGGCACGCGGCTGCGCATGGAGCAGAGCGGCTTCACCAACGACAACAACTTCAACGGTGCGCGCTTCGGCTGGGGCAAGTTCCTCGACCGGCTGGAAGGAGTCGCCGCCGACCTCGCTTGAACGACCGGGCACAGCGACGCTACGCTGGCGGAATGAACACGGGAACCGAGACGGCGCAGCGCGCCGCACGACTGGCGCTGGTGGGCGCCTTGCTGCTGCTGGGCCTCTGGGTCGCGCATGGCTTCATTGCGGCGTTGCTCTGGGCGGTGGTGCTGACCATCGCGGTCGACCCGTTGCACCTCAAGCTGCGCGCGATGCTCCACGGCAGCCACCGCATCGTCATCCCGCTGGTCATCACCCTGCTGGCGGCTTTGGTGGTGCTGATCCCGCTCGGTTTCGGCATCGGCCAGGCGCTACGCGAGGCGCATGACATCACCCGGCTGATCGCCGAGGCGCAGGCGCAGGGCGTGCCGGTGCCCGACTGGGTCGCCCGCCTGCCGGTCGGCAGCCAGGCGGTGCGCGACTGGTGGCTGACCCATCTCGCCCGGCCGGAGGATGCCGCCGAGCAGCTGCGCCTGCTGAGCGGGGCCGAATGGCTCACCCATTCCCGCGCGATCGGCGCCAATGTCGCGCACCGCGCGGTGGTGTTCGGCTTTACCCTGCTCACCCTGTTCTTCGTGCTGCGTGACCGTGACGCGCTGATCGCGCAGGGCCGCATTGCCGTTTCGCGGCTGTTCGGCCCGGCCGGTGAGCGGGTGGGGACGCAGGCGATCCGGTCGGTGCGCGGCACGATCGACGGGCTGGTGCTGGTCGGCCTCGGCGTCGGCGCGCTGATGGCGGTCGTCTACCTCGTCGCCGGGGTGCCGCATCCGCTGCTGCTCGGCGGCGCCACCGCCATCGCCGCGATGATCCCGTTCGGCGCGCCCCTGCTCTTCGGGCTCGCCGCGGTGCTGCTGCTGCTCCAGGGATCGGTGGTCGGCGCGATCGCGGTCGTCGCGATCGGGCTGGTCATCATCTTCATCGCCGACCATTTCCTCCGCCCGGCGATGATCGGCGGCGCGACCCAGCTGCCCTTCCTCTGGGTGCTGATCGGCATCCTCGGCGGGGTCGAGACGCTCGGGCTGCTCGGCCTGTTCATCGGGCCGGCGGTGATGGCGGTGCTGGTGATGCTGTGGCGGGAGTTCCTGGCGCCGGCGCAATAGCCCTCTCCCTTTGGGAGAGGGTTGGGTGAGGGCGAGCTATCCACAAATCTTGCCGCGTGAGGCGCGCTCACCCTCATCCTTCCCACCGCCTTCGGCGG
>JAEXLC010000123.1 GCA_023445495.1 Pseudomonadota bacterium
CCCCCTCCCCCTCCGGGGGAGGATTTATACCTAAGCCACCTCCACCACACGCCCCACCGGCGCAGCACTACGATATTGGTGGATCGGCTTGCCCTGTTCCGCAAGCGCGCGCAGCAGCGGGGAGGGCGTGTGCCCCATCTCCTCCAGCGCATCGGCGATCTTCGCCAGCCCCACGCCGTCCGCCCAGAACAGCGGCCCGCCGGTGAACACCGGCCAGCCATAGCCAAAGACCAGCGCGACATCGACGTCGGAGGCGCGGATCGCCACGCCTTCCTCAAGGATCTTCGCGCCTTCATTGACCACCGGATAGAGCAGCCGCCCGACGATCTCCTCGTCGCTGAACGCGCGCTGCGCCATGCCGGTCTTCTCGGCGAAGTCGCGGATCACCTGTTCGGCGACCGGCGAGGGCGCGGCGCGACGCTTCTCGTCATAATCATAATAGCCGCCGCCCTTCTTCTGTCCCCAGCGACCCATCTCGCACAGTATTTCCACCACGCTCGACGAACTGCTCGTCGCCGCATCCCAGCCGATCACGTCGAGCCCGACCAGATCGAGCATCGCGAACGGCCCCATCGGGAAGCCATAGTCGAGCATCACCCGGTCCACCTCCCAGGGGAGCGGGCCCTCGAGGATCAGCGCCTGCGCCGCAGCCATGCGTGGTGCCATCGCCCGGTTGGCGATGAAGCCGTCGCACACCCGGCTCAGCACCGCGACCTTGCCGATTCTGCGGCCGATCGTCATCGCGGCAGCCACCACCTGCGGATCGGTCTCGGCGCCGCGCACCACTTCGAGCAGCTTCATCACATTGGCCGGCGAGAAGAAGTGCATGCCGACCACGCTTTCCGGCCGCTGCGTCGCGGCGGCAATCGCATCGACATCGAGGAAGGACGTGTTGGTCGCCAGGATCGCGTCCGGCTTCGCCAGCTTGTCGAGCCGCTCGAAGATCTCCTGCTTGAGCGACAGCTTCTCGAACACCGCCTCGATCACCAGGTCGACCACGCCCAGTGCCTCGAAATCGAGGCTGGGGGAGAGCAGGGCCATGCGCTGCTCCAGCTGCTCCGCGGTCATCCGCCCCTTGTCGACTGTGACCTGATAGTTGCGCCGGATCGTCGCCACGCCGCGATCGAGCGCGTCCTGTGTCTGCTCGACGATCGTCACCGGCAGCCCGACATTGAGGAAGTTCATCGCGATGCCGCCACCCATCGTGCCCGCGCCGATCACGCCGACGCGCTGTACCGGGATCTCGGGCAGATCGGCGGCCAGGTCGGGCACCTTGGCGGTCTGGCGCTCGGCGAAGAAGAAGTAGCGCTGCGCGGCGGATTCACGGCTGCGGAACAACTCCCAGAACAATTCCGCCTCGCGCTTCATGCCCGCGTCGAAGGGCAGGGTGACCGCAGCCTCCACTGCCTGGATGATGTTCTCAGGTGCCTTGAACCCCTTGAAGGCGCGGGCGTGCTTGGCACGAAACGCATCGAACAGCGCGAGGTCCTGCCCGGCGATCCTGTCGGTCCGGTCGCGGATGCGGGTGCGCGGTGCATCGAGCTTGCCCTTGAGAAAGGCGACAGCATCGGCATGCAGCGCGTCTTCGCTGGTGAGCGCATCGACCAGCCCCATCGCCAGCGCATCCTTCGCGCGTACCGGCTTGCCGATCGCCATCATTTCCAGCGCCGCCTCGGCACCGACGACGCGCGGCAGCCGCTGGGTGCCACCCGCGCCCGGCAGCAGGCCGAGCGCGACTTCGGGCAGGCCGAGCTTCGCGGAAGGGGTGGCGACGCGATAGTCGCACACCAAGGCCGTCTCCAGCCCGCCGCCCAGCGCGGTGCCATGGATCGCCGCGACCACCGGCTTGGGTGAGGCTTCGATCAGTTCGAGCACGTCATGCAGTGGCGCGCCCGTCGGCGCCTTGTCGAATTCGCTGATGTCGGCGCCCGCGATGAAGGTGCGTCCGGCGCAGATCAGCACGATGCCCTGCACTGCATCATCTTCGATCGCCGTGCGGAAGCCCTGGTCGAGCCCGTCGCGCACTGCGGCGGACAGCGCGTTGACCGGCGGGGAATCGAGCGTGAGTGTCGCGATGCCGTCCGCCACATCGAGCTGGGCGACCGAATTTATCTGCATGACTAAATTTCCTCTCGCGCTTTGTTTCTTTCGCATTTATTCGGATAATTAAATCGAGAAACAACTAGCGGAGTGGATGGGCGTGGGCAACGGGGAACGCGATCTTGCTGGGCGCGTGGCGCTGGTGACGGGCGCGTCCTCGGGGCTGGGTGCGCGGTTCGCCCGTGTCCTGGCCGCGCGCGGCGCCCGGCTGGTGCTCGCCGCCCGCCGCGAATCGCTGCTCGCCGAATTGCGCGACTCGATCCTCGGCGAGGGCGGGGAAGCGATCGGCGTGGCGATGGACGTCACCGACGAAGCCTCGGTCCAGGCCGGTTATGACGCTGCCGAAGCCGCGTTCGGCACAGTCGATACCGTGATCGCCAATGCCGGCATGAACATGGAGGGCCCCGCGCTCGATCTCGATGTCGCGGCATTCGATCAGGTGATGGCCGTAAACGTCCGCGGCGTGTTCCTCACCGTCCGTGAAGGCGCCCGGCGGATGATCGCCGCCAAGGCGGATGGCCGCGTGCTGATCGTCTCCTCGATCACCGCGCAATCGGTCTCGCCCGGCCTCGCCGCCTACAGCGCTTCCAAGGCCGCGGTGCTCCAGCTCGGCCGGGTGCTGGCGCGCGACTGGGCGAACAAGGGGGTCAACCTCAACATCCTGTGTCCCGGCTATATCGAGACCGATCTCAACGCCGACTGGTTCGGCACCGAAGCCGGGCACAAGCAGATCGCCAAATGGCCCCGCCGCCGGCTGATGGACGGCGACGCGCTCGACGGGGCGGTCGCCTATCTTTGCGGCCCGGCGAGCCGCTTCGTCACCGGATCGGTGGTCACCGTCGATGACGGCCAGTCGCTCTAAGGGAGAAAAAATGCATGATCCGCACCCGTTTCACCGAGGCTTTCGGCGTCGAGCATCCGATCGTGCAGGGCGGGATGATGTGGGTCGGCACCGCCGATCTCGTCGCCCCGGTCGCCGAGGCCGGCGCGCTCGGCTTCCTCACCGCGCTCACCCAGCCGACGCCTGAAGCGCTCACCAAGGAGATCGCCCGCGTCCGCGAGCGTACCGACAAGGTGTTCGGGGTGAATTTGACGATCCTCCCCTCGATCAACCCGCCGCCCTATGCCGAATATCGCCGCGCTATCATCGAGAGTGGCATCGGGATCGTCGAGACTGCCGGCTACAAGCCGCAGGAGCATGTCGACGACTTCAAGGCCGCCGGGGTCAAGGTCATCCACAAATGCACTGCCGTCCGCCACGCGCTCTCGGCCGAGCGGATGGGCGTCGATGCGATCTCGATCGACGGCTTCGAATGCGCCGGCCATCCCGGCGAGGACGATATCCCCGGCCTGATCCTGATCCCCGCCGCTGCCGACAAGGTGAAGGTCCCGATCCTCGCCAGCGGCGGCTTCGGTGACGGCCGCGGGCTCGCCGCGGCACTCGCGCTGGGCGCCGACGGCATCAACATGGGCACCCGCTTCTGCGCCACGCGTGAGGCGCCGATCCACGACAATTTCAAGGCGGCGATGGTCGCAAACGACGAGCGCGCGACCGAGCTGATTTTCCGCTCCTACCGCAACACCGCCCGGGTCGCCCGCAACCGCATCGCCGAGCAGGTCGTCGCGATCGAGCGCGAAGGCCGCCCCTTCGAGGATGTCGCCGCTTTGGTGAAGGGCGCCCGCGGCCGCGAGGGACTTGAGAGTGGCGACACCGATCACGGCATCTGGACCGCCGGCATGGTCCAGGGCCTGATCCACGACATCCCCACCGTCCGCGAACTGGTCGAGCGCATCGTCGAGGACGCCGAGGCGATCATCGCCCGCCGCCTCGCCGCGATGCTCGCCCCCGAACCCGTCGCCGCCTGAAGGAGCCCCGCATGGACATGGACTGGACCCAGGCCGAGCTCGCCTTTCGCGACGAAGTACGCGCCTTCCTCGCCGACAAGCTCACCCCCGAGATCCGCCGCGCCGGCACGCTGGCGACCAGCGTCTACCCGGATCACGAAGCCAGCATGGCCTGGCAGCAACTCCTCCACGCCCGCGGCTGGGCCGCGCCCCATTGGCCGGTCGAGCATGGCGGCTGCGACTGGAGCGTCGCCCAGCACTATATCTTCAACCGCGAGCGCATCGCGGCCGGCGCGCCTTCGCTCTCGCCGATGGGCATCCACATGGTCGCCCATGTCATCATCCGCTTCGGCACGCCCGAGCAGAAGGCGTATTTCCTGCCGCGCATCCTCACCGGCGAAGTCTTCTTCTGCCAGGGCTATTCCGAGCCCGGCGCCGGCTCCGACCTCGCCTCGCTCCAGATGCGCGCCGAGCCCGACGGCGACGATTTCGTCCTCAACGGCTCCAAGATCTGGACCACCCACGCGACTGAGGCGAACTGGATCTTCTGCCTCGTCCGCACGTCGAAGCAGGGGCGCCCGCAACAGGGCATCACCTTCCTGCTCGTCCCCATGGACCTGCCCGGCATCGAGGTCCGCCCGATCTTGATGACTTCGGGCGAGCATGTGCAGAACCAGGTGTTCTTCGACAACGTCCGCGCCCCGCGCGCGAACGTGCTGGGCGAGGTCGATGCCGGCTGGTCGGTGGCGAAATACCTTCTCGAATTCGAGCGCGGCGGCTCCTATGCCCCCGCGCTCCAGGTCCGCGTCGGCGAGATCGAGGCCGCGGCGGGTGATCGCCTTGCCGATCCCGTCCTCGCCACCCGCCTCGCCGAACTGCGCATCCGCATCGACGTGCTCGAGATGATGGAACTGCGCCTGCTCTCGGCCAGCGAAGGCGCCAGCGTCGGCGCGCTCGCCTCGATGATGAAGATCCTCGGCACCGAGCTGGCGCAGGACCTCGCCGCGCTCCACCTCGAAGCGGCGGGTCCGCAGGGCCTGGCCTATCAGCCGCATGTCGTGATGCCCGGCGGCGCGATCCCCGCCTACACCCCGCCGGCCAGCGGCTACGCCACCGGCGCCCCCTGGCAGGCGCTCGCGCCCTTACGCTACCTCAACGAACGTGCGGGCTCGATCTATGCGGGGTCGAACGAGATCCAGCGCAATATCCTGGCGAAAGCCGTGCTGGGGCTGTGAGCCCTTCCTAAAATCCTCCCCGAGCTTGTCTCGGGGAGGGGGACCATCGCGAAGCGATGGTGGAGGGGCGGCGGCCCCCGCGCGGGGGGGGG
>JAEXLC010000132.1 GCA_023445495.1 Pseudomonadota bacterium
GGATCGACCACGACGTGACGAATCCGGCGCCGGTTCCAGGTATAGGTGATGTGGACCAGCCCGTCCGCCGACTGGATCACCGCCGGATAGGCATAGCCATCGGGCAGCGGCTCGGTTTCCAGCGTCAATGCCGGGCGCCAGTGCACGCCGTCACGCGACAGCGCGATGTTGAGGGGGTAGCGCTTGCCCTTGCCCGGCGTCGCGGGCTCCTGCGCCGAATGATTGTAGACGATCAGCTGGCGCCCGTCCTTCAGCGTCACCGCGTCGGTGCCCGAATTCGGATTGGGGAGATCGACCGCGAACAGCTTGCCCCAGCTCCTGCCGTCATCGGCGGACTGGGTCGCCGCCAGCACGCCCTGCCGGGTGCGGGCGATCGCTTCCAGCCTGCCACCGGGCAGGAACAGGATGCTGGGCTGGATGGCGTCGAAACCCGCCTCGGAATCGACGGGGACCGGCGCGGTCGCGGTCCAGCTCCTGCCCGCATCCTCGCTGCGCTCGAAGTGCAGCTTCCACTTCCAGCTGGTGCCATCCTCGGTGCTCGACGGCGAAAGCCAGGCACCGCTCTTCAGCACCACCGGCTTGTTCTTGATCGGGCCGAGAATGCCGTCCGCCAGCCGCTGCGGCTTGCCCCAGCTGCGCCCGCCATCCTTCGAGGTGACGACCATGCCCCACCAACTCTGCGGGCTCGGGCCGAGCTTGTAGTAGAGATGCAGCGGCCCGGCGGGATCCTGGAACAGGACGGGGTTCCAGGTCGGCAGGCGGGTGCCGTCCGGCTGGATGCCGTTGGCGACCGACTTCGGCGTATCCCAGCCCTTCGTGTCGCGCCGGGCGAACCAGATCTCCACGTCCGGATTGCGCTCATGCGTGCCGCCGAACCAGGCGGCGGCGATCGCGCCGTCACGGGTCTGGACGATCGTCGAGGCATGGCTTTGGGGATAGGGCGCGCGCTCATAGATGAACTCGCGCAGCTGCACCGCGCCCTGCTGCCCGCGCACCTCCTGGGCAGCGGCAGGAAACACCGCCGAGATCGGAAGTGCGAGGGCAAGCATCACGACGCGGATCATGGACGAACTACCTTTGTGCGAGCGGCGGACGACCATGTTCAGCATGGCATGGCGGCACGGAGCAAGCCTGAATTAATCACATCAATCGGATGGAGCGGTGCCAGACCGGCGCGGAACAGGCGCCCGCCACTGCGGGTTGTGCCGTGCGGAGGCGCATATGGCGACGACGCTGCAGAAGGGAATGATCGCATTGGCCGGAGTCGCGGTGATCGGCGGCGGGCTGGCCGGCATGGGCCTGGCCAGTTTCGCGCAGAGCGGGGCGTTCGAATTCTACAAGCAGACGCCACCGCCGGCAGCGGCAGACATCGCCGCCGCCCCGGCGAGCGACGGCTATTACAGCGTCGCCAGCCCGGCCCCCGCCTATCCCGAAAACCCCTATACCCCGCAGCCGCTCACGATCGCGCGGCCGGCCGAGCCGACCGACTATCAACGCGCCGCGCGGATCGATCCCGAGCCTGTCGCCACCGAAGAGCAGGCCGCCTTGCCCGAACCCGGCCCGGTGATCGTGCCGCGACGCGGATCCTGGACCGCCCCGGCGGAGGACGAGGCCCCGCCCGACACCGATACCGATACCGCCGCAACGGACGGCACGTCCTGACCGGCTTGCCCCGCTTCGCCCACAGGCGTAGCGCTGCCCCATGACCGACTCCACCAAGCCGCTCGACTATGTCGAGGCGCATATCGATGACAGCCTGGACCGACTTTTCGCGCTGATGCGCGTGCCCTCGGTCTCGACCGATCCGGCCTATGCCGACCAATGCCAGCATGCCGCGCAGCTGCTGTCGGACGAGCTGAACGACCTGGGCTTCACCGCCCGGGTCGCGCCGACGCCGGGGCATCCGATGGTGGTGGCACATCATGACGGGGACGGCCCGCACATCCTGTTCTATGGCCATTACGACGTGCAGCCGGTCGATCCGATCGAGCTCTGGCGCCGCGACCCGTTCGATCCGGTGATCGAGACACGCGCGGACGGCGCGAAGCAGATCGTCGGCCGCGGCGCTTCGGACGACAAGGGCCAGCTGCGCACCTTTGTCGAGGCGTGCCGCGCCTGGAAGGAAACCGAAGGGCGTTTGCCCTGCAAGGTCACCATCCTGTTCGAGGGCGAGGAAGAATCGGGCTCGAAGAGCCTCGAGCCGTTCCTCCACGCCAATGCCGAGGAGCTGAAGGCGGACTTCGCGCTGATCTGCGACACGCTGATGTGGGATACCGAGACGCCGGGCCTGACCATCGGGCTGCGCGGCATGGCCGCCGGCCAGGTGACGATCCGCGCGTCCTCGCGAGACCTGCACTCGGGCCTCTATGGCGGCGCGGCGCGCAACCCGATCCAGCTGCTCTGCACGATCCTGGGCGAGATGAAGGATGGCGATGGCCGGGTGACGCTCGACGGCTTTTATGACGGCGTTCCCGAGCTCGATCCCGCCGTGCGCGCGAGCTGGGACGCGCTGGGCTTCGACCCGGCCGAGTTCCTGGGCGAGATCGGCCTGAGCGTGCCCGCCGGCGAAAAGGGCCATGACGTGCTCGAGCAGATCTGGTCGCGCCCGACCGCCGAGGTCAACGGCATCTGGGGCGGCTATACCGGCGAGGGCTTCAAGACGGTGATCCCCGCCGAAGCGCACGCCAAGGTGAGCTTCCGCCTGACCGGCAACCAGGACCCGGTGAAGGTCTGGGCATCGTTCGAGGAGCATGTGCGCACGCGTTTGCCCGCCGACTGTTCGGTCGAATTCACCGGCCGCGGCCCGGGCAGCCCGGCGGTGAGCGTCTCCAGCGACAGCCCGCCGCTCGAAGCCACCCGCGCCGCGCTCGACGCCGAATGGGGCAAGGCGGCGCTGATCGGCTGCGGCGGCGGCATCCCCGTCGTCACCTCGATCTCGAAGATCCTCGGCATGGACACGGTGCTGGTCGGCTTCGCGCTGACCGACGACAATATCCATTCGCCCAACGAGAAATACGACCTGAAGAGCTTCCACAAGGGCATCCGCTCCTGGGTCCGCATCCTCGCGAAGATCGGCGAAATGGTGAAGGTGCCGGCCTGATCGCACTGGCCCGAATCGGCCGGCTCGGCTAGATTCGGGCAATGCGGACAGGGGCTCGGATCATCGCGATATTGCTTGGCGGCGCGGCGCTGGCGGCGTGCCAGCCCGATGCGGCCAAGCCGGTGCAGAAGGCCGAGGCGCACGAAGCCGGGGCGCCGGCATCGACGACGCCCAAGGTCGCTGCCGCCGATGCGCCGCTGCATGACTGGCTGGTCGGCAGCTGGTCGTTCGAGAGCAGTTGCGCCAGCGACTTCATCGCGCACTATGCCGCCGATGGCAGCCTCGACAATAGCGGCGAGATGGGCGGCTGGGCGCTGGCCGGCAACACCGTGACCGAGACGATCCGCGAACGCTATGACGCCGCCGCCAGCGACGGCTCGGAAAAGGTGAACCCGCCGGAGACGCGCAGCTACACGATCGAGCGCGCCGACAAGGATCACGGCACGATTACCTATCAGGGTCGCAAGGTGCCGATGCTGCGCTGTTGACGGCGCGGCCGCGAGGATCGATAGCGGCGCCATGGTTCCCCTTTCGTTCGCCGGCCATGACCTGATGGCGCTGCCCGAGGGCGCGCTCTACTGGCCGGCGCGCAACGCGCTGCTGGTGGCCGACCTGCATTTCGAGAAGGGCAGCTGGTTCGCGGCGCGGGGGCAGATGCTGCCGCCCTATGATTCGATCGCGACGCTCCATGCGGTGTCGGCGCTGGCCGAGCGGACGGGAGCGGGCGAGCTCTGGTGCCTGGGCGACAGCTTCCATGATTCGCAAGGCTGCGCGCGTTTGCCGGCGGATGCCCGCGCGCTGCTCACGGATCTCACCACCCGGCTCGACTGGCGCTGGATCACCGGCAACCATGACAGCCTGCTGGTCGACCCTTTTGGCGGCACGATCCTGGAGGAAGCCGAGGTCGATGGGCTGGTGCTGCGCCACGAGGCCGAGCCCAGCGATCCGCGGCCCGAGCTTTCGGGGCATTTCCATCCCAAGCTGCGCCTGCGGGTGCGCGGACGGCAGGTGGCGCGGCGCTGCTTCGTGGCCTCCGCGACCAAGCTGATCCTGCCGGCCTTCGGCGCGCTGACCGGCGGGCTCGACGCGCATCATCCCGAGATCGTCCGCGCGGTGGGCGACAAGGCGCAGGCGCTGGTCGCGCTCGACGACCGGCTGCTGCGCTTCCCGATCGCCGCCTAGAGCGGATTTCGATCCGACTGCGTCGGCTCGACCGCTCTAAGATTTTGATTTGCCGCATTTTCCGAGTCGTCAGATGAGTCCATCTGACTAGAAAATGCTCTAATCGACCCGGGTAGGCTCCAGGTCGGCGCATTCGACCGGGCCCTGGCCGATCACCGTGCATTTGGCGTTGCCGAGCACGCGCACCACGCCGCTCGACGTCGCATTGATCCGGGCATTGTAGCGCACGTTCATCGCCAGCGTGCCGCTGCTCCCCGAGATGAGCTGCGCGTCTGCGGTGGTGAAGCCGGTCGCATCGAGGTTGCTCGCGCCATAGAGGCGCACCCGGGTGTGGAGCGCGGTGCCCGACAGCAGGATCGTGCCCGAACCGGCTAGCGTCACGCCGATATCCTGCGCATCGACCGCGGCGAGCTCGATCCGGCCGTCGCCATTTTGCGAGATGTCGAGCCGGTCGCCGCGCATCTCGGCGACCCGCAGCCGGGTGCCGCCATTGGTCTGCACCACGCGCAGCCCCGGCACGGTAACGCGGATACGCGCGCCGCCGGCCAGCTTGCCCTCGGCCGATTCCCAGCTGTTCAGCCCCGAATTGAGGATCAGCGTGCCGGCCTGGACCCGAACCCCGACCGCGTCGATCGCCGCGCGGTCGCCGCTGATCGTCACCCCCGCCGATCCCGGCACGACCTCGACCGCGAAGGGGCCATCCACCCGGAGCCGGTCGAACCCGGTGACCATGACGACGCGCTCGTCGCCCGGCGCGGTGGCGCCGAGCAGGAGCAGCAGGGGAACGAGGGCGAGCCGGTGCATGGCGACACCCTCGCGCGGGTTCAGCGCCGAGGCAAGCTCAGGAGCAATGCGCCTCGCCCGGGCCGGTCGCGCTGATCGCGCATTTGGCGCCGCCGGTCAGGTCGACATCGCCGGGGCCCGCGATCGAGATCGATGCGCCGCCGCTCACATTACCCTTCATGCTGCCCGGCCCGAGGATCGAGATGCTGGCGCTCTTCGCCGCGAACTTCGCGGCATCGATGTCGCCGGTGCCGCGGATCGACGCGTTGAGCCGATTGCCGCTTCCCGCGACGGTGATGTTGCCGGTGCCGGTGATCGAGAGGTCCGCATCGGTGGCGGCGAGCGCGGCGATGTCGATATCGCCGGTGCCGGTGAGGTTCACGGCCGTGAGGCTGGGCAGGGTGACGCGCACCTTCACCCCATGATCCTCGTGATTGCCCCAGGAGAAGCCGTGCCGGTCCTTGCGCGAGACGAGCAGCGTGCCGTTCTCGACCCGGACCACCAGCTGATCGAGCGCCGCGGTGTCGCCTTCGGCCGATACGGCGAACTGCGCGCCGTTGGTCACGTCGATATCGTCGGGGCCGCGCAGCTCGATCTTGGTGAAGCCGCTCGCATCATAGCTGCGCTTGGCGGTGACGCCGCTCGGCTTGGTGTCATGGCCTTCCTTGCCGTCCTTCTCCCAGCTGGCGTGGCAGGCAGCGGTGCCGGTGAGTGGCAACAAAGCCAGGGCGATCAGGGCTGCGCGCATCGAAACTTCCTCCCGAAACCATGTGTATTGCATAACCAATACACCATCGATTGAGCAAGGAAAAGGGGCGGTTTTCAAGGCCGCCCCTCTCCTAAGCTTCCGATGCCGATCAGATCAGGCCGGAACCTTGTCCTTGTTATGGATCGCCGCGGCCTTGCGCAGGATCTCCAGGATCTTCTCGAGCGCGGCCGGCTCGTCAATCTCTTCCATCGCCGCGAGCTCGCGGGCGAGGCGGCTGGCGGCCGCTTCGAAGATCTGACGCTCCGAATAGCTCTGCTCGGGCTGGTCGTCGGCACGGAACAGGTCGCGGACCACTTCGGCAATCGACACCAGGTCGCCCGAATTGATCTTCGCTTCATATTCCTGGGCACGGCGCGACCACATGGTGCGCTTCACCTTGGGCTTGCCCTTGAGCGTGTCGAGCGCTTCCTTGAGCGTCTTGTCGCTCGAAAGCTTGCGCATGCCCACGCTCTCCGCCTTGTTGGTTGGGACGCGCAGGGTCATCTTCTCTTTTTCGAAGCGCAGAACGTAAAGTTCGAGCTGCATTCCAGCGATTTCAGACTTCTGGAGCTCGATTACACGGCCAACGCCGTGCTTGGGGTAAACGACATAATCGCCGACATCGAAGGACAGCGCCTTTGCAGCCATGTGCGAGGAACCTTTCGTGATAACCGGCCCCGACGGGCTCGGCGTCCACCCCGGCGAATGCGAGGCAGGCAGATCGGGGCGACTTCTCTTTGCTTCTCCGGGCGGAGGTGAGTCTTCCTCCGTCGCGCCCCATTTAACACGCTTGCAATAAAATTACCAGCCAAACGTCACCGTTTGTCTGCGCAAAAATGCGATTTCTCGCAGATTTCCGGCGATTTGGCGGCCGGGACCGCCAAATCGGGTAAGCCTAGCTGCCCGAACCGGGCTCGGCCGAGAAGAACTGCTCGAACTTGTCCGGCACGTCCTTCATCGCATCGGCATCGGCGGGCACATCGCCCTTCTGCGTGATGTTCGGCCAGGATTCCGAGTAGGTGCGATTGAGCTCCAGCCACTTCTCGAGACCGTTCTCGGTGTCGGGCAGGATCGCCTCGGCCGGACATTCCGGCTCGCAGACGCCGCAATCGATGCACTCGTTCGGATTGATGACGAGCATGTTCTCGCCCTCATAGAAGCAGTCGACCGGACACACCTCGACACAATCCATGTACTTGCACCGGATGCAATTGTCGGTGACGACATAGGTCATGGAAACGGCCCCTTGGAACGGAAAACTGCCGGTCCTGCTATGCCTGTGGTTTCGCTGCGTCAATCATATGGCGCTTCCTGCGAGACGTTCGCAGCGACGCTGAGCTCCTGATAGCAGGCACGTCCCTCGGCCGGCGGCCCGCGCCGGGAGGGCAGCTGCTCCACCCGCACCACGCGCACCTTGCCATAGAGCGGGAAGGCGATGACGCAGCCGACACGGACACCGGCGGAGCTGCGCTCGATACGGCGGCCGTCGATGCGCAGCGTGCCCTTTTCGGCGATCGCCTGCGCCGCCGAGCGGGTGCCGGCGAGGCGCGCCCACCACAGGAAGCGATCGATCCGCATCGTCCCGGCATCAGCCATGCTTGAGCTCCGCCAGCACCGCAAAGGCATTGTCGCGCGGCGGCGCCTTGGGCTTGGGCGGCGCGACCAGCCCCTGCCAGATCCAGCGCTGCGCCTCGCCTTCCGCGCCCCGCGCGGTGCGGAAGCCGAGCTGCGCCATCAGCCGCGCCAGCGTTTCCGGCGTAAGCCCCATCGAGGTGGCGAGGGCGGGATCGGGCGCAAAGGGCTTGCGGCCCTTCCGGCTGTCATGCGCGGCACGGGCGATGCGCTCGACCAGGTCGACGCGGACCGCCTGGGCGCCGAGCGGGCGATAGCCATGGGACAGATCCGCGCCCGGCGCGCTGCGCGGCAATACCGTGGCACCGTCGCGCGGGGCATCGGCAAGACCCATCAGCTCGCGGCGCCAGGCCGCGGCGGCGGGCTTGAGCAGCGCAGGCGCGAAGATGTCGAGCGTGCCGATGGTGAAGCCGATCTTGCGCAGCCGCTGGCGCGCTGGCGGATCGAGCGCCTCGACCAGGGTGGCGGCGGCCCGGCGCGGGAGCAGGCCGCCGGCCTCCAGCAGTGCATTGGCAAGGGCGCGGAGCGGCGATCCTGCATGCGGATCGCGCGTCGCCTCGTCGAGCTTGCCGAGCACGGCCAGCCGCTTGCCGATCTGATCGGCGAACCAGCGCTCGAGCCGCGCCTGCACCGCGGCCTTGACCTGGGGCTCCAGCACATCGAGCGACCGGTCGAGCCGAAGGCGCGGGCGGGCGATATTGGCGCCCGGCTCCAGCGCAGCAACGCCGACACCGCTCCAGCTCAGCACCGCGCCGGTGAGCGTGACGTCCGCATCGGGCGCCTCGATCAGTGCCTGGCCGCGCCGGCGATATTCCTTGCCCAGCCGCTTCTCCGCCGCCGCGAGCAGCATCCGCTTGTCCCCCGCGCGCGCTTCGGGCGCGACGGTGAAGCGGAAGCCGGTGAGCGTGCCGAGCGCATGTTCCTCGACGCTCACTTCGCCCTCGGGCCCGATCGTCACCGGCAGGTTCGAGGCGTCGGCGCCGATCTGGCGGAGCAGCACGGTGGTGCGCTTGTCGACGAAGCGCTGGGTGAGGCTGGCATGGAGCGCGTCGGAAAGCTTCTCCTCCACCGCGCGGGTGCGCTCGGCCCAGTGGATCGGGTCCTCCAGCCAGTCGGCGCGGTGGGCGATATAGGCCCAGCTGCGCGCCGCGGCGATGCGCCCGGCGAGCGTCTCGACATCGCCGCCCATATTGTCGAGCCGCTGGATCTCGTCGGCGAACCATTGGTGCGGGACATGGCCGCGCCCTTCGGACAGATGGCCGAACAGCCGACCGACGAAGCGGCTGTGGGGCTCGGCGCCGAGCTTGCGGAAATCGGGCAGGCCGCACGCGGCCCAGAGCCGCCTGACCATCGCCGGCGAACGCACCCGCTGGCGCACCCAATCCTCTTCGGACAGCCGCTTGAGTACTGCGAGGTCCACTGCCTCAGGGGCGGCGCGCAACACCTCGTTATGCGGCTTGGCCTCCAGGCTGGCGATCAGCGCCTCGACGCTGGCGAAATCGGGCTCGCCCTGGCGCCAGAACAGCTTTTCGAGCGGCGGCACCCGGTGCGCTTCGATCGCCAGCACCTCCTCGGGCGTGAAGGCATTGGGGCCGTCCTCGTGCAGCGCGCCGAAAGTACCGTCGCGCTGGTGGCGCCCGGCGCGGCCGGCGATCTGCGCCATCTCGGCCACGGTCAGCCGGCGCTGGCGGCGACCGTCGAACTTGGTGAGCGAGGCGAAGGCGACATGGTGGACATCCATGTTGAGCCCCATGCCGATCGCATCGGTGGCGACGAGATAATCGACCTCGCCCGCCTGGAACATTGCGACCTGTGCGTTGCGGGTCCGGGGGGACAGCGCGCCCATCACCACCGCCGCGCCGCCGCGCAATCTTCGAAGCGCCTCGGCCACCGCATAGACTTCCTCGGCACTGAACGCGACGATCGCGCTGCGCCGGGGCAGGCGGGAGAGCTTCTTGGCGCCGGCATAGCTGAGCGTCGAGAAGCGCGGCCGGCCGATCACCTCGGCATCGGGCACCAGCGCCTTCAACATCGGCTTCAGGCTGTCCGACCCGAGGATCATGGTTTCCGCGAAGCCGCGCGCGCGCAGCAGCCGATCGGTGAAGACATGGCCGCGCTCGGGGTCCGCGCCGAGCTGCGCCTCGTCCAGCCCGACAAACGCCACCTCGCGCTCCAGCGGCATCGATTCGGCGGTGCATAGGAACCATCGCGCCTTGGGCGGGCAGATCTTCTCCTCGCCGGTGATGAGCGCGACCTCGGCGTCGCTGCCCTTCATTTTCACAACGCGATCATAGACTTCGCGGGCGAGCAGCCGCAGCGGGAAGCCGATCATGCCACTGGCATGACCCGCCATCCGCTCGACTGCGAGATGCGTCTTGCCGGTGTTGGTGGGGCCCAGCACGGCAGTGATCGGAGAACGCGCGAAACGACTCATTGCGGCTCCCAAGATCGTTCCGAGTCGTCCCTTAAGCAACTCCCCCGAGTTTGCGAATCGCCTTAACCATGTTGGAAACACTAGCGATTATAGTGAATGCCTCGCTTCATCCGCGCGGCGCCACAGCTCGCCGCACGATGCGGCCCCCAACAGGGTACTTAATTTGACTTTAAGTCCTGCCTTGCACACTGATTTCGTCGGTAGCCGGGGGTTTACGGCACGACATCGACGACCTTTTGGGGGGCGTTACGCCTTGTACCTGCGTAGTGACCATGGAGAGGGCCTGACCGGCGGCGGCGCATCCGCGCTTGCCAAGGTGCCCGCACGTGGCTTCGCCGCACGGCTGAGCGAACGCCTCGCCGACTTCGAATTCGCCCCGGATCTCGGCTCGCGCATCGGCTCGCTGACCTGGTATCGCGGCGCCGTCACCTGCGTCGCCCTGATCACCGCGACGCTGCTGCTCGCACCCGGTTTCGAGAATCCGATCTACGGCTCGGTCCCTGCCCCGGTCTCGGGTGCCGAATTCGAGGCGACCCAGGCCCAGGCGATCAAGCCGCTCGGCATGGGATCGACCACCGGCGTGCACATGGCGGCGACCGGCCTGGTCGCGCCGCTGACCGACACGCCCGAGCGCCCGATCATCGAGCTCGACACCAAATATACCGGCTCGCTGCTCGGTTCGCTGCTCCGTTCCGGCGTGGGCAAGACCGACGCCAATGCCGTCGATCAGCTCGTCACCAAGGCGGTGGCCAGCGGCGACCTGCAGCCCGGCACGATGCTCGGTCTGACGCTGGGCCGCCGCGTCGACAAGACGCAGCCGCGCCCGCTCGAGAAGCTGGCGATGCGCGCGCGCTTCGACTTGGCGCTCGAAGTCAGCCGCAATGGCGGCGCGCTCAGCCTCAAGCAGATCCCGATTGCGATCGACCGCACCCCGCTGCGTATCCAGGGCACGATCGGCTCGTCGCTCTATCGCTCGGCCCGTGCCGCCGGCGCGCCGGCCAAGGCCGTCGAGAGCTATATCAAGACGCTGGCGACGCGCACCGCGGTGTCGCGCCTCGGCTCGGACTGCAGGTTCGACATCATCGTCGGCCAGGCGCGCGCAGCGACCGGCGAGGTCCAGCTCGGCAGCCTGATGTACGCCGGCGTCACCGGCTGCTCGAACAAGGTGCAGCTCGCCCCGTTCGAGCAGGGCGGCAAGACCAGCTGGTTCGACGGCGCCGGCAAGGGCAACAGCACCGGCGCGATGGCGATGCCGGCGAACGGCCGCTTCTCCTCGGGCTTCGGCATGCGCCGCCACCCGATCCTGGGCTATACCCGCATGCACAAGGGCGTCGACATCGCCGCCCCCTGGGGCTCGCCGGTGTTCGCCGCCAGCGACGGCGTCGTCCAGATCGCCGGGCGCAGCAGCGGCTATGGCAATTTCATCAAGGTCAGCCACGGCAATGGCTATGGCACCGGCTATGGCCATCTGAGCCGCATCTATGTCCGCCCCGGCGAGCGCGTGCGCCGCGGCCAGCGGATCGGCGCGGTGGGCAATACCGGCCTGTCGACCGGCCCGCACCTCCATTACGAGCTCTACAAGAACGGTGTGGCGGTGAACCCGCGCTCGGTGTCGTTCAATTCGACCCAGCAACTCACCGGCGGCGACCTTGGCGCGTTCCAGGCGCAGCTCGGCCGCCTGCTCGCGGTGCCCGTCGGGCACGGCGCGGTGAAGGACGCCGAAGACTGATTTCCCGATAATTCCTTCCCGAGCCTGTCTCGGGGAGGAATTGCGCCACCCCCCCTTTTGCACCGCAACGCAAACGCGGTATCGCTGGCGCGCAATGGATCTCTACCTCCCGATCGCCAACCTGTCGGTCAATGCGCTGGTCATCGTCGCGCTCGGCTTCGGCGTCGGGCTGCTTTCGGGCATGTTCGGCGTGGGCGGCGGGTTCCTCACCACCCCGCTGCTGATCTTCTACGGCATCCCGCCCACCGTCGCCGCCGCCTCGGCCGCGAGCCAGGTGACCGGCGCCAGCGTGTCGGGCGTGCTCGCCCATTTCCGGCGCGGCGGCGTCGATGTGCATATGGGCGCGGTGCTGGTGGTCGGCGGCGTGCTTGGCAGCATCGCCGGCGCGGGGCTGTTCACCCTGCTCCAGAAAAGTGGCCAGATCGATGTGGTGATCGGCATTCTCTATGTGCTGATGCTCGGCTCGATCGGCGGGCTGATGCTCCACGAATCGGTGCAGGCGATCCGGGTGACGCG
>JAEXLC010000213.1 GCA_023445495.1 Pseudomonadota bacterium
CATACGTTCCCGCCGGCCCTTCATTCAGTCGATCGTCACGCCGACCACGCGCCAGGCGCTGCCCTCGCGCTCGAGCGTCACCGTCTCCACCGCCTCGGGCTTGTTGGCGAAGCTGGTGCGGAACTTGACCACCTCATAGCCATAGGGCGGGGCGGGCAGGTTCTCCTGGCCGATCAGCGTGCGCGAGACGACGGCGCCGAGCGGAGTGCGCACCTTCTCCGACACGCTCCGCCAGACCGCCGCCGTGTTGAGCTTGCGGAACGCCGCCCCGGTCGCCTGGTAGCTGTCGTCCCAGCGCCCCTGGTCGCCCAGCACGAGGAACGCGCGCGCTGCGTCGACCACTTCCGGGTTCGGCGCGACCTGCGACGCCGCGGGCGCGACGGTCGGGGAGGCGGGGAGCAGGGCCAGCGCCAACAGGCCAAGGGCAAAGGTCATGATGAACACTCCAGGAAGGATCCAGGACCGGCGCCGTGCCAGTCCCGCGCCGTCGATCGGCGTGACGCCCTGATCGATCCCGGCCCGCGCCGGGTCTTCCCCGATTTCCGTGTCCCCGAACAATTCGGGCCCCCCCTCCGCCGCCAGCAACAGCCGCGCCGCCTCGCGGCTGCTCGATACCGCCATCTTGCGCCGCGCGTCGCGCAGCCGCTCGTTGATCGTGTGGACGGAAAGGCCAAGGCTGCGCGCGATCGATTTCGCGTCATGCCCGCGCACGATCAGGCGCAGGGTCTGCTTCTCCTTCTCGGTCAGCGACCAGCCCGTTTCTGTCACTCGCATGTCCATCGCCGCCAAGGCCTAGGTCAGCCGCGATGCCGCAGCCACCCCCAAAAATTCGTACCTCCGGCCGGTGCCTTCATGCCCGGTCGCATGGCTTCGGTCCCCGGTCGCAAACCGCTCGCCGGCGCCAGCGGGAGGCCGAGAAATTTGTGGTCCTGGCGCCGCTTGGGCGTCAACATGGGCGAGGAGAGGTATATATGCGTGACAAGCGCAAGGATCCTCGCGTGCCTGTCGGTGGAGCTTCGTCATGAGCCACAACAATCGTCCGTCCGCTCCGGGCTTTCCCACCCGCTTCTCGCGCCGCCGTGCGCTGGCGATGCTGTCGTCCACCGCCATCGTGACGGCATGCAGCAGCGGTGGCGGTGGCGGCGGTTCGCCCGCGCCGTCGCCAACGCCTACTCCAACGCCGACCGCCACACCCACCCCGGTCTCCGGCCCCGCCTGGTTCGGCTATGGCCGCAACGCGCAGCACACCGCGGTGAGCGCGATCGCCACCCAGAACCTTGGGCGCATCGCCTGGACCACCCCGATGGACCTGGCGCCGCAATATACCGCGTCGGGCGCGCTGCTCACCCATTATGGCTCGCCGGTCGTCACCACCAACAACACGATCGTCCTCCCGGTGAAGACCGCCGCCACCGGCAGCTACCGGATCGAGGGGCGGTCCGGCGTCACCGGCACGCTGCTCTGGTCGGCGACCACCGATTACGTCACGCCGCCGCGCAACTGGCTGCCGCCCTATAACCTGCTGCTCACCGCCCAGGGCCGCCTCTACGCGCCCGGCGCCGGCGGCAAGCTGCTGATGCGCGCCGATGCCGACGCCACCACCGGAACGCTCGCGACGCAGGTCTTCTACGGCGCGGCCGCCTACAACGCCAATCCGGCGACCTATGACGGTACCGTCTTCATCAACACCCCGATCACCGCCGATGCGCAAGGCAATCTGTTCTTCGGATTCGTCGTCACCGGCGCGAACCCGGCCGGGCTGGTCAGCGGCGTCGCCCGGGTCGCGGCCGACGGCACCGGCAGCTGGGTAAGTGTCGCCACGGCGGCGGGCGACACCTCGATCGTCAAGCCGGCGATGAACTGCGCGCCCGCGCTCTCGAACGACGGCGCCACCGTCTATATCGCGGTCAACCGCGGATCGACCACCGCGACCCAGACCGGATATCTGCTCGCGCTCGACAGCACCACGCTTGCCACCCGGGGCAAGGCCGCGCTGATCGATCCCAGCGCGCTCACGCCCGCGCGGATCAGCGACGATGGCACCGCCTCGCCGGTGGTCGGGCCGGATGGCCGGGTGTTCTACGGCGTGCTCGAAAGCCAGTTCGGCACGCACAATGCGCGCGGCTGGCTGCTCCAGTTCGACGCCTTGCTCAATCCGGTGGGCGTGCCGGGCAGCTTCGGCTGGGACGTGTCGCCCAGCGTGATTCCGGCGACGATGGTGCCGTCCTACACGGGCATTTCCACCTATCTGCTCGCCCAGAAATACAACAATTATGCCGGGGTAGGGACCGGCGACGGGCTCAACCGGATCGCCGTGCTCGATCCCAGGACAAGCCAGGCCGATACGATCCTGCCCGCGATCCAGGTGATGCGCGAGGTTATCACCATTGTCGGCCCGACGCGGGACGGCACCACGCCCAATTCGCGGCGCGAATGGTGCATCAACACGATGCTCGCCGATCCGCTGCGCGGCTCGATCCTTGCCAATAACGAGGACGGCATCCTCTATCGCTGGGACCTGGCGACCAACACGCTGTCGCAGAGCATCCGCCTCAACGCCGGGCTCGGCCAGGCCTATACGCCGACCCTGGCCGGCGCCGACGGCGCGGTCTACGCGATCAGCAACGCCATCCTCTACGCGATCCGCGCCTAGCAGGGCGGGGCTTCACCGGCGGAACGGATCGCCGAACTTCGGATCGGTCGTCAGCTTCGGGTCGCTCAACGTCATCAGGAAGGCGACCAGCGCCGCGCGGTCCTGCGCGCTCAGCTTCAGCCGCTGCGGCGCCTTGCCCCGGCGCAGGCGCGGGTCGAGCGCGGGGCCGTCCTGTACGCCATGGTCGTAGAAATCGATCACCTCGGCCAGCGTCGCGAAGCGGCCGTCATGCATATAGGGCCCGGCCAGCGCGACATTGCGCAGCGACGGCGCCTTGAACAGCCGCGTCTCCCCGGCATCCAGCCCGTTGCTGCGCGCGTCGGCGGACAGCGCGAAGGTCGGCGGCAGATGGCAGGCGGAGCAGCCCGCGCCGCCCCGGTCGGCACCGGCCATGAACAGGTGCCGCCCGCGATTCTCTTGCGGCGTGAAACCCGGCAGGTCGATATCGAGCCCGCGGTCCGGCGCGCTCGCCGAAAAGACCCGGGCATAGCCCGCGTCCCAGCGGCTGCTGCTCGAGACCATCGCCCGGGTGAACCGGGCCAGCGCCCGCTGGATCCGCGCCTCGCTGATCGCCGGATCGCCGAACGCCCAGGCGAACAGCTCGGGATAATAGCCGATCCCGGCCATCTTCCGGGTCAGCGCGCCGAAGCCGCCCATATTGTCGCCCCAGCCCATCTCGACCAGGCTGTGGAAGGGGTGACTGGCCTGCGCCTCCACGCTCGCCGCGCGCCGGTCCCAGAAGCTGGTGCCCGGCTGCCAGTAGCGCAGATTGCCCAGCCGCATCGCGTGGAAATCGGTGGTGCCGGCGGTGCTGATCCCGTTGCTGAAGCGCATCGCATCGGTGAAGCCGATCGCCTGCTGGTGGCAGGACGCGCAGGACGCCCGGTCGTTGGTGCTCAGCCGCAGGTCGTAGAACAGCACCCGCCCCAGCGTCGCCATCCGGTCGTCGGCCAGGCTGGAGGGCGGGCTGTTGTCGAGCGCCCGCACCGTACCGTCGAAATAGCCGGGCAGCTTCGGCCTGGAATAGTTGGCGACCCGGGCGAAATCGATGCTGGTCCGCTCGGCAACCGCCTTCGGCGTGACGGCGCCCGGCGCCTTGCCCAGTCCCCCGCACGCGGCCAGCGCCAGCGTCAACGCGCTCGCAACCAGCCCCACAGTCCCCAAGCGCATCGTACCTCCTCGCCCGACGCGGCATCGTACTGCGCTTTTTGTCCGGGGGCGAAGGCTTTCCCCGCCGCGCGCTTAACCGGCTGGCAACGCCGCTGCGTCACGCTGTCCTCATGCCCTTCGCCGTGCCCAAGCTTCCGTGGAAAAGCGCGCTGCTCCTGCTGGCGGCCTTTCTCGCGCTCGCCGCGCTCGCGGCCCTAGCGATCGGCCTGCTCCGTGTCGCGACGGGAAGCTATGACGGCAGGAACGGCGCGGCAGAGGCGATGGACGATATCCGCACCGGCCTGCCCCTCAAATTCTACACGCACATGAATAACCAGATCGGCCCCGGCATGCGGACGCCGGGCGTCGATTGCCCGGGTTCGAGCGGAACCTCGGCATTCTGGAAGATTCGAAGGGTGGTGATCGACGAGGCTGCCTTCAACGAGGGCGCCACGCTGACTCGCTCGCAGTGGCGCAAGGTGCAGGCCGCCCGGGCCTTCGCCTATCTCTACAACACTACGATGTTCGACGCGCACCAGTCCGCCCTGAAGCGCGCCTGCCCCGGGATCGTCCTGCAGCCCTTCAGCCCCGAGCTTCGCCTCGAACGGGTGGAGTAACTGACGAGCGCGCCTTGATCGGAAGACCGGCCTAAATCCGGTTGGCCCGCGCAATCGCGCCCAAATGGAGCGCGCTTGGCCGTGGCGTCCGCCGGAACGTCGTCCGGTCGACCTCGACCAGCCCGAACGGCACGCCATATCCCGACGTCCATTCGAAATTGTCGAGCAGCGACCAGTAGAGGTAGCTGTGCACCGGGATGCCCTCGTCCAGGCAGGCCCGCACCCCGTCCAGCGCCTCGTCGATGAACGCGATCCGCCGGGCATCGTCCTTCGCCGCGATGCCGCTCTCGGTCACATAGATCGGCTTGCCGATCTCGCGGTGCGCCCAGCGGATCGTGTTGGCGAGCGCCTGCGGATAGAACTCATAGCCCGCCAGCGTCATCTCCGCGTCCTTCGCCGGCGGCACCAGCCCGTTCGCGTCGAAGGTGAAGCGGGTATAGGTCTGCACCCCGAAGAAATCGGCCGCCTCGCGCGCCACCGCGATCCAGTCGCCATAGAGCTTGCCACGATAGCGCGCGGCGATCGCGGGGTCGTCGGACTGCACATCCTGCGTCGTCAGCGTGATGCCGACGGGGAGGGAAGGGCGCACCGCCTTGATCTCGGCATAGGCCATCCGGTGTGCCGCCTGCATCAGCGGGCTCGCCACCGCCGGGTCGGCATAGGCGAGGCGCGAGAATTTCGGCGCATTGGTCGCCCGCGCCGCCGCCGCGATCGCCGCCTGCACTTTCGGTACAAAGGCGCTGTAGCCCGGCATCAGGTCGACGAGCAGGCGGATATTCGCCTCGTTGAACGTCGTCGCCATATGCATCAGCCCGCCCAGCCGCTCGGCGACCTTGCGGCAATAGCGCGCAAACAGCGCCGGCGCGTCCGCCACCTCGAAGCCGCCGCGCATCGCGAACCATAGCGGCGTGGTGAAATGGTTGAGCGTCACGATCGGGCGCAGGCCATGCGCCCGGCAGCTTTCGAGCATCCGGGCATAGTGATCGAGCTCGGCGTTGGAGAACTGCCCCTCGCTCGGCTCGATCCGCGCCCATTCCACGCCCAGCCGGTAGCTGTTGAACCCCAGCCGCGCCGCCAGCGCGAAGTCTTCGGCATAGCGGTGATAGGAGTCGCAGGCGTCGCCCGATCGCTCCTTGAACATGCTCGGCTGCAGATTCTCCATCAGCCAGGCGTCGGCGTTCAGGTTGTTGCCTTCGCTCTGATAGGCCGAGATCGCCGTGCCCCACAGGAAGCCGGGCGGCGCCGGCTTGCGACGGGCAGGGGCCGCGCCCGCCAGGGGCACGCCCCCGGCGGCTCCGATGGCGGCGGCCGCGATCAGGTCGCGCCGCCCCAGCCGGAGCGTGTCGCTCACCGCACCGCCGCCGCGACCGGCGCCTTGCCCGTGGCGGCGGCCACTTCGCGCTCGGCCTGGGTGAAGCCATAGGCGGGGACGATCTCGCCCGTCCGGTCGGTGACGTCAGCCCAGCCGGCGGCCACCTGCTCGCCCGCGTCGGGCGCGCGACCCACCTGGATGCCGTCGGTCAGCGTGATATGCGCGGCGGCGAAATGCCCGGCGCCGGCGCACAGGATCGCGCGGGTAGGGGCATCCTCGCCCGTCAGCGCGAGCAGGCCGGGGCTCACCAGCTCGGGCGCCAGCATCTCCAGGCTCTCCGCCGAAAGCACGCCCTCGGTCATGCCGGTCGCTGCAGTCGGGGCCAGGCTGTTGACCCGGATCCCGTATTTCTCGCCCTCGAGCGCCAGCGTCTGCATCAGGCCTACGAGGGCGAGCTTGGCCGCGCCGTAATTCGCCTGGCCGAAATTGCCGTACAGGCCGGAGGAGGAGGTGGTCATCACGATCCGCCCGTAATTCTGCGCGCGCATCGTCTCCCACACCGCCTTGCAGCAGATCGCCGCGCCGATCAGGTGCACGTCCACCACCAGGCGGAAATCGTCGATGCTCATCTTGGCGAAGCTCTTGTCGCGCAGGATGCCGGCATTGTTGACCAGGATATCGACCCGGCCGAACCGCTCGACGGTCTCGGCGACCATCGTCGCGACGCGCAGCTCGTCGGTCACCGATGCGGCAAAGGCGATTGCCTCGCCCCCGGCCGCGCGGATCTCGGCGGCGACCGCGTCGGCAGCGGGCTGGGACAGGTCGTTGACGACGATCCTCGCGCCCTGGCTGGCCAGGTACAGCGCATGCGCGCGCCCCAGTCCTCCGCCCGAACCCGTCACGATTGCTACACGACCCGCCAGCGACATCCCGCTCTCCGTTCTGATTTTGACGGAGGGCTTCGTAGCGTCGCAATCATTCGCTAGCAAGAGAGCGAGTTTACCGGGCTATTTCCCGCGCTTGCAGATCTCGAGGAAGCCGGCGGCCATGAACGATGCCATCCGTTCCTTCACTGCGGCGAAATCGTCCGAATGGCACAGGCCGTGCGAGAGCTTGTCGATCCGCCCGGTGCGGGCAAGGGTGAGCATCAGCGCGCCGGTGACGAAGTGATAGCCCCAGAAGATGTCCTCTTCGGCGCAATCCGGCAGGGCCTGTTTGAGCAGCCCGATCAGCCGCAGCACCACGGGATCGAAATGCGCGTCCATCAGGTCGGCGCCCCAGGCCGGAGTGTTGGCCACCTGCGCGCCGAGCTTGGCATAGTTCTTCCAGCCCTCGCCGCCCTCGATATAGGTGTCGAGATCGGTGTCGAGGAACGCCCGCAGCGCGCCCTCGACGGTCGGCTTGCCCTTGGCTTCCGCCTCATAGGCGTCGAGCGCCCGCATCCGCCGCTCGCTGGTCACCACCGCCCGCCGGGCGAAGACGGCATCGAACAGCGCCTTCTTGTCGTCGAAATAGTAGTTGAGCAGCGTGTGGTGGACGCCCACCTTCTTGGCGACGTCCTTGAGCGTGACGCCATAGAGCCCGTGCTGCGAGAACAGCTCCTCGGCAGCGTCGTAGATCTGCTCCATCGTCTCGGCGCGCTGCTCGGCCTTGCGCGAGCGGCGAACGGGCTTGGCTGTCTCGGTCACGTTCCGTCCATCCGGTCTGGCGCGGCCATCGTCAAGCCCATGCGCAGATATTCACACGCGTGATAGTGTGTGTTGACAGCGTCGCGGCCTTGCCCGCATGATGCGGGAAAGGCGGAGAAAACCGCCAGGGGAGAGAGACGCGTGGAAACTCAGGCAGGTGGCCGCCGCCGCTGGATCGTGCTCGTCACGCTCACTTTCGTCTATGTGCTCAACTTCCTCGACCGCCAGCTGCTCGGCATCCTCGCCAAGCCGATCCAGGACTCGCTCCACATCACCGATGGCGATCTTGGGCTGATCGGCGGGCTCTATTTCGCGATGTTCTACTGCTTCATCGCGATCCCCGTCGGCTGGCTCGCCGATCGCACCAGCCGGGTGAAGATCCTCTCGCTCGCCTGCGCGATCTGGAGCGCCGCGACGATCGCCTGCGGCCTCGCCACCAGCTACACCCAGCTCGTCATCGCCCGGATGACCGTCGGCTTCGGCGAGGCGGGCGGGGTGCCGCCCAGCTATGCGATCATCACCGACACCTTCCGCCCCGGCGAGCGCGGCACCGCCTTCGGCATCTTCAACCTCGGCCCGCCGATCGGCGCGGCATTGGGTATCGCGTTCGGCGCCTCGATCGCCGCCTTGCTCGACTGGCGCATCGCCTTCATCGCGATCGGCGCGGTCGGCGTGGTCACCGCGATCCTCGTCCCGCTGATCGTGCGCGAGCCTAGGCGCGGCGCGACCGACCTGGGCGCCCCCGTCCAGCCCGCTGCCGTCACGGCGCCCTTCTGGGGCACCTGCGCGATGTTCTTCACCCACCCGGTGCTGATGCTGGCGGCACTCGGCAGCGGCGCCACCCAGTTCGTCACCTATGGCCTCGGCCAGTTCGCGGTGCTGTTCCTGATCCGCGAGAAGGGCATGACCCTGCCTCAGATCGCGCTCTGGTACGCACTGGTCGTCGGCATCGGCATGAGCGCCGCGATGCTGCTCTCGGGCCGCATCATCGACCGGCTGAGCCGCCGCGGCCGCACCGTCTACGCGCTCGGCCCCGCCATCTCGCTCGCCATCGCCATGCCCTTCTACGTCGCCTTCGTCTGGGCGCCCGCCTGGCCGCTCGCGCTGCTGCTGCTGACCGTCGTCAACTGCTTCAACTATTTCTACCTCTCCGCCTCGGTCGCGCTCGTCCAGGAAGAAGTCCGCCCGGACCAGCGGGTGCTCTCCGGCGCACTGCTGCTGCTGGTGATGAACTTCATCGGCCTCGGCCTCGGCCCGACCTGGGTCGGCGCCGCCAGCGACTGGTTCAAGGCGCATGGCTATGCGCACGGCCTCCAGCTCGCCCTCTACACCCTCTCGCCCTTTTACCTGATCGCGATCGCGCTCTTTCTCACGCTCGCCCGCATCCTCCGCGCCGAGCAAGCCGCAAAGGTGCCCGCATGAAGCCGTTCCGCCACGCCGCCATCGCTACCGCGCTGCTGCTCTCCGGCACCGCGCTCGCCCAGGAGCCGGTCGTCAATGCCCCCTCGGGCAGCGTCAGCGGCACGCTCGAAAGGCAGATCCGCGCGTTCAAGGGCATCCCCTATGCCGTGCCCCCGGTCGGCGGCATGCGCTGGCGCCCGCCCGCGCCGATGCAACCCTGGACCGGCACCCGCGCGGCGAAGGATTTCGGCCCCGCCTGCGTCCAGCCCCAGGCAAAGACGCCGACCAATGTCTATGCCCCCGCCCAGCCCATGCCGGTCAGCGAGGACTGCCTGACCCTCAACATCTGGGCGCCTGCCAATGCGAAAAAGGCCCCGGTCTTCTTCTGGATCCATGGCGGCGCGCTGTCGGGCGGCTCCAGCCGTGAGCCGATGTATGACGGCATGAAGCTCGCCGAGCAGGGCGTCATCGTCGTCTCGATCAACTATCGGCTCGGCGTGCTCGGCTGGCTCGCGCATCCGGCGCTCTCGGCCGAATCCCCGCAAAAGGTCTCGGGCAATTACGGCCTGCTCGACCAGATGGCCGCGCTCGCCTGGGTGAAGCACAATATCGCGGCGTTCGGCGGAGACCCGGCCCGGGTCACGATCGCGGGCGAATCCGCCGGCGGGCTCAGCGTGATGTTCCTGATGGAATCGCCGCTCGCCCGCGGCACCTTCTCCCAGGCGATCGCCCAAAGCGCCTATATGGTCGCGATGCCCGCGCTGAAGAAGCAGGCGTACGGCGCGCCTTCGGCCGAGGCGGTCGGCACGATGCTCTCGGCGGGCCTCCAGGCGCCCGACCTTACCGCGCTGCGCGGCATGGACGCCCAAGCGATCACCGACGGCGCGGCGAAGCTCGGCTTCTTCCCCTTCGGCGTGGTCGACGGCCTCGTCCTGCCCAGCCAGATGGTCGACGCCTTCGATCAGGGCAAGCAGGCCCCCGTGCCGATCCTCACCGGCTTCAACCAGGGCGAGATCCGCTCGCTGATGGTGCTGGCGCCCAAGGCCCCGGATACGCCTGAGGCCTATGAGAAGAGCATCCGCGAGAAGTACGGCGAGTTCGCCGACGCCTTCCTCAAGCTCTATCCGGCGGCGACCTACAAGGAGAGCATCCTCGCGACCAGCCGCGACGCGCTCTATGGCTGGACGACCGAGCGCCTCGCCCGCAAGCAGGCCGCGCTCGGCAAGCCGGCGTACGTCTATCTGTGGGATCACGGCTATCCGGCGATGGACGACAGGGACCTCCACGCCTTCCACGCCAGCGAGCTGCCCTATGTCTTTGGCAATCTCACGCCGCTGCCGCCGCTCTGGCCGGCGATCCCGGCGAGCGACCGGCCCTTGTCGGAGGCGATGCTCGGCTATTGGGCAAGCTTCACGAAGACGGGCAACCCCGACACGGGCTGGCCCGCTTTCGGCAAGGACCGCGCCTATCTCCACATCACGGGCGCCCCCAAAGCGGAGACCGGCCTGATGCCCGGCATGTACGACCAGTACGAAGCGATCGTCTGCCGCCGGCGCGCCGCCGGGGTGGCCTGGAACTGGAACGTAGGCCTGGCCTCGCCCAAGCTCCCGCCCAAGGCAAAGGGCTGCGATTGAGCCCTTCCAATTCCCCCTCCCGCTTGCGGGAGGGGTTAGGGGAGGGGCTGTAGCGGGTGGCGCGCATTACGCTCCCTCGCGCGGGTCATTCCCTCCCCCGACCCCTCCCGCAAGCGGGAGGGGAGAACGGGCTGCCGGTTATATCGTCCGCTTCCCCTTCGTCCGGCTGGTCAAATGGAACTGCCGGCACCGGTCGCAGCGATAGGGGCGCAGCTCCCACCCGCTCTTCGCGATCGCCGCCAGCGCGTCCTCCCGCGAGGGATAACGCGCCTTGCGCTGGCAGACGCTGAGCCGGGTCGAGGGCATCAAATTCCCTTCTTCGTCACCCCGGGCTTGACCCGGGGTCCCGCTATTTCCTGCGTTGCGCGAGAAGCGGGATCCCGGGTCAAGCCCGGGATAACGGGAAAGCCGAAAGCCATTGCCTAGGGATAGCTCACCGTCTTGGGGACTTCGGGGATCGGGATGAATTCCTTGTCGTCGCCCGGCACCTTGGGGAAGTTGCCGGCCTTCCAGTCTTCCTTGGCCTGGTTGATCCGGTCGCGGCTGGAGGAGACGAAGTTCCACCAGACATGGCGCGGCGTCGCGAAGTCCTCGCCGCCGCACAGCGCCACGCGGCCGCCGCCGCCGGAGCGCAGGATCGCGGTGATGCCCGGGCGCAGGATGTAGAGCGTCGCGACTTCCATCTCGATCCCGTCGATGCTGGCGTCACCATAAGCAAGGTACACCGCGCGCTCGGTCGCCGAGGGATCGATCGGCACCGCGCCGCCGGCCTCCAGCTCGATATCGGCATAGATGGTCTGGGCATAGGTGGTGGTCGGCGCCTTCGCGCCCCACAGCTCGCCCATGATGACGCGGCAGCGCGCGCCCATGTCCTCGACGATCGGCAGCTCGGCGGCCGAGACATGCTCGAACGCCGGGTCCATCTCCTCGCGGTCCTCGGGCAGGGCAAGCCAGGTCTGGATGCCCGAAAGCTCGGGGCCCTTCGCGCGCTCGGCGCTGGGCGAGCGCTCGGAATGGACGATGCCGTGGCCGGCGGTCATCAGGTTCACCGCGCCCGGCTCGATCGTCGCGAAGGTGCCGAGCGAGTCGCGATGGTCGATCGCGCCGGCATAGAGATAGGTCACCGTCGCCAGGTTGATATGCGGGTGCGGCCGCACGTCGATGCCGGTGCCGACGTCCAGCAGCGCCGGGCCCATCTGGTCGAAGAAGATGAACGGCCCCACCATCGTCCGCGGCTTGGAAGGCAGGGTGCGGTGCACCTTGAACCCGCCAAGGTCATGGGTGGTCGGCGCGATGATCTGGGTGAAAAGCTCGTCGGTCATGAATGGCCCTCTCTCGTCCCCGGATACCTAGCCCGCGCCATGTTCGGCGGACAGCCACCGTTTGGAAACCCACCCTTTCGGGTCGCGCTCATTCGCCGGGCGCGCGCACCTTCATCGCCAGCGCATGGATGCGCGCTTGGAGCAGGTCGGCGAGCGCGGTGTTGACCATGCGCTGGCGCTGGACGCGCGACTGGCCCTGAAAGGCGGGGCTTTCCACCACCACGGTCCAGTGCGATTCGCCGGTGCCGTCGTCGCCGAGATGGCCGCTATGGTGATGGCTGTCGTTGATCACCTCTAGATGCGTCGGGGCGAGCGCGGCGGTGAGACGGGCAGCGATGATGTCGGCGAGTCCGCCGCTGGCAGGGTTTGTCATCGCGCCTATATAGGCGGTTTGCTCAAGGGAGGTCACGTGGCTGACAGCCACCCGAAGAAAGACAGGCCGAATGCGCGGTTCCACGGGCGGGTGGAGGCGCAGGGAAGACTATGCTCCGAGCCGGGCTGCAACGAGCCCGGCGAGTTCCGTGCGCCCGCGGGCGAGAGCCGGGCGACCTTTGACGGACCCGGCGAATATCGCTGGCTTTGCCTCGATCACGTCCGCGCGTTCAACTCGGGCTACAACTTCTTCCAGGGCATGAGCCCGGACGAGATCCACGACGCCCAGCGCCCCTATGCCGGCTGGGAGCGCGAGACCCGTGCCTTCAACGGCACCGGCGGCGCCGACCGCCCGCCGCGCTGGGCCGATTTCGCCGACCCGCTCGACGCGATCAATGCGCGCTTCAAGGACCGGATGAAGGACCGCGCCGAGCGCAAGGACGGCAAGCCGCTGTCGGGCAAGGACCGCGAGTCGCTCAAGGTCCTCGACCTCGAGATCGACGCCGACCGCACGATGCTGCGCAAGCGCTATTCGGAGCTGGTCCGCAAGTTCCACCCCGATCGCAATGGCGGCGACCGCAGCCAGGAGACCCGGCTGCAGAGGGTGATCGAGGCGTACCAGCATCTGAAGACGGCACCGGCGTTTGCGTAGGCGCCTAACCTGCTCCCCGGCTTCCGCCGGGGATCCGAGTGGGCATGAGGCCCTGACTTTTTCAAAATTCCCCTCCCTGCAAGGGAGGGGCTAGGGGTGGGTT
>JAEXLC010000160.1 GCA_023445495.1 Pseudomonadota bacterium
CCCTTGGCCCGGCCGCACCCCAGCCTTTCCCGATCCCCCGAAATCCCAAGGAAATTCCCATGAGCACCATCACCACGCAGGACGGCACCGAGATCTTCTACAAGGACTGGGGCCCCAAGGACGCCCAGCCGATCATGTTCCACCATGGCTGGCCGCTGTCTTCGGACGACTGGGACGCGCAGATGCTGTTCTTCTTGTCCAAGGGCTACCGCGTCGTGGCGCATGACCGCCGTGGCCATGGCCGCTCGGCCCAGGTTCCTACCGGCCACGACATGGCGCATTACGCCGCCGATGCCGCCGCGGTCGCCGAGCATCTCGACCTGCGCAACGCCGTGCATATCGGCCACTCGACCGGCGGTGGCGAAGTCGCGGCCTATGTCGCGCGCTATGGCCAGCCCCAGGGCCGCGTCGCCAAGGCGGTTCTCGTCAGCGCCGTCCCGCCGATCATGCTCAAGACCGAAGCCTATCCGAACGGCCTGCCGATCGAGGTGTTCGACGGCCTGCGCAGCGCGCTCGCTGCGAACCGCGCCCAGTTCTTCCGCGACCTGCCCGCCGGCCCGTTCTACGGCTTCAACCGTCCCGGCGTGGAGACGATCGAAGGCACGGTCGACAACTGGTGGCGCCAGGGCATGATGGGCAGCGCGCTCGCCCATTATGAAGGCATCAAGGCCTTTTCCGAGACCGACCAGACCGACGACCTGAAGGCGATCACCGTGCCGACGCTCGTGCTGCACGGCGAGGACGACCAGATCGTGCCCTATAAGAATGCCGGCGTGCTCCAGGCCGAGATCCTGCCGAACGCGACGCTGAAGACCTATCCGGGCTTCTCGCACGGCATGCTGACGGTCAACGCCGACGTGCTGAACGCCGACATCCTCGCCTTCATCCAGGCCTGATCCCCAATAGTCGGAAGGACGAACCCCATGAAAGCCTATCTTCTCTCGCTGGGTGCCGGTCTGCTGGTCGGCGTCGTGTACAGCCTGCTTGGGGTTCGTTCTCCCGCCCCGCCGGTGATCGCCCTGCTCGGGCTGGCGGGGATCCTGCTCGGCGAGCAGCTGGTGCCGATCGCCAAGCGCATCTTCGATCGCAAGGAAGTGGTCGCCTTCGTCACCAGCGACTGCGCCGATCATGTCCTTGGTCGACTGCCCGCCAACCGGAAGGACGAGGCGTGATCTCCCGCCGCCAGGCGCTTGCCGGCGCCGCCGCTTCCACCGCCCTGCTGCCCATTTCCGAGAGTTTCGCCATGACCCCGCCCCAAGACCTGATCCTCGTCAACGCGAAGGTGACCACGCTCGATCGCGAGAACCCGGTCGCCGATGCCGTCGCCATTCGTGACGGCAAGTTCCTTGCGGTCGGCACCGAGGGCGAGGTTCGCGCCGCCGCCGCGCCGAATGCCCAAGTGATCGATGCCAAGGGACGCCGCCTGATCCCCGGCCTGATCGACAGCCATATCCATGTGATCCGCGGCGGGCTGAACTATAATATGGAGCTGCGCTGGGAAGGCGTGCCGACGCTGGCCGATGCGATGGCGATGCTCAAGAAGCAGGCCGAGAACACGCCGCCGCCGCAATGGGTGCGCGTGGTCGGCGGCTTTACCGAGCATCAGTTCGCCGAGAAGCGCTTGCCGACGCTCGACGAGATCAATGCCGCCGCGCCCGAAACCCCGGTCTTCATCCTCCACCTCTATGATCGCGCGCTGCTCAACGCCGCGGCGCTGCGGGCGGTTGGCTATGACAAGAACACGCCGAACCCGCCGGGCGGCGAGATCCTGCGCGATGCGCAGGGCAACCCGACCGGCCTGCTGCTTGCCCAGCCCAATGCGACGATCCTCTATGCGACTTTGGCCAAGGGGCCGAAGCTGCCGCCGGAATATCAGCTCAACTCGACCAAGCACTTCATGCGCGAGCTCAATTCGCTCGGCGTGACCAGCGTGATCGACGCGGGCGGCGGCTCGCAGAATTATCCGGACGATTACGAGATCGTCGACAAGCTCCACAAGGATGGCGAGCTGACGCTGCGCATCGCCTATAATCTGTTCACCCAGAAGCCGAAGGAAGAGCTGAAGGACTTCGCGACCTGGTCGACCCAGCTCAAGCCGGGCCAGGGCGACGACAGCTACCGCGCCAATGGCGCGGGCGAGATGCTGGTATATTCGGCGGCGGACTTCGAGGATTTCCGCGTCGCCCGGCCGGACATGCCGCCCGAGATGGAAGGCGATCTCGAGCCGGTGATCCGCCTGCTCGCCGAGCGGCGCTGGCCGTGGCGGATGCATGCCACCTATGACCAGACGATCAGCCGCGCCCTTGACGTGTTCGAGAAGGTCAATCGCGACATTCCGTTGAAGGGCCTCAACTGGTTCTTCGACCATGCCGAGACGATCAGCGAGCGCAATATCGATCGGATCGCGGCACTCGGCGGCGGCATTGCCGTGCAACATCGCATGGCCTTCCAGGGCGAGTATTTCGTCGAGCGCTATGGCGCCAAGGCAGCCGAAGCGACGCCGCCGATCCGCCGGATGCTCGATGCCGGCGTGCCGGTGGGGGCGGGGACCGACGCCACCCGCGTTGCCAGCTACAATCCCTGGGTGTCGCTGAGCTGGCTGGTCACGTCGAAGACGGTCGGCGGCATGGCGCTCTATCCGGTGCGCAACCGGCTCGATCGCGAGACGGCGTTGCGGCTGTGGACCGAGCGGAACACCTGGTTCTCGAACGAGGTCGGCAAGAAGGGGCAGATCAAGGCGGGCCAGCTCGCCGACCTGGCCTTGCTCTCGGACGATTACTTCCATGTGGCCGAGGATGACATTGCGCATCTCCGCTCGGTGCTGACCGTGCTGGGTGGCAAGGTGGTCTATGGCGAGGGCGATTTCGCGCCGCTTGGCCCCAAGGCACCGAAGGCAATGCCCGACTGGTCGCCGGTCGCGACCTTTGGTGGTCATTATCGTCGCGACGACGCGAAGAAGCTCGCTGCCGCTTGCGCCTGCCACTCCGCCTGCGGGGTGCATGGCCATGACCATGCCGCAGCGCTCGGCGCCAAGGTGCCGGCCGCCGATGTCCAGAGCTTCTGGGGTGCGCTCGGTTGCGGGTGCTGGGCGGTCTGATCTTTCCAGAAAGTCGAACGGTTCCGATGATTTTATTCGGATCGTTCGGCTTTCGAGCGGCGCCTAAACCCGTCCGCAGAGGCAGTGCATATCCCATCGGAGTAGCTGAAATGACCCGCCATACCTTCCTGCTCGCGACCGCTCTGGTCGTGTTTTCTCCGGCCGTTTCTTTCGCCCAGCAGGCGCCCAAGGCTAGCGCCGATCACGCGATCGGGCCTGAATATGATTCGACGCATGTCTATGTCGCTCCCGAGGATTTCGATCGCTTCGTTACCAGCGTGACGGCGACCTTTGGCGGCACCACCACCAAGAAGGGCGTGTTCCAGGTCACCCCGACTGCGAGCCAGACCAACTCGCAGCTGGTGCTTACCCCGGTGGGCATCCTCTCGGTGTTCGGTTTCGTCACGCCGGTGCCCTATCCGTTCGGGGACGAGCGGACCGGCTATCTGGTCGACGATATCGACGCGGCGGTGACCTCCGCGCTCAGCCATGGCGCGAGCCGGCTGGTCACCAGCTTCCCGGATCCGATCGGCCGCGACGTGGTTGTGCAGTGGCCGGGCGGCGTGAACATGCAGCTCTACTGGCACACCGCCAAGCCGCATTATGCGCCGCTGGCGACGGTGCCGGAGAACCGCGTCTACCTGACCGCGGACTCGGCCAATGCCTTCATCAAGAGCTGGACCGCCTATGCCCATGCAAAGGTGGTGTCGGACGACAAGGCAGCACCGGGCGTCGAGATCGGCCAGCCGGGCAAGGCCTATCGCCGCGTCCGCCTGAGCTCGGGCTATGGCAAGATGACGGTGCTGGTCTCGGACGGGCAGCTGCCCTGGCCCTATGGCCGCGAGCTGACCGGCTATGAGGTGTCGAGCCTCACCGTGACGCTCGACAAGGCCAAGGCCGCGGGTGTCGAGACTTTGGTGCCGGCGCACCGCGAGGGCGACCGCGACGCCGCGATCGTCCGCTTCCCCGGCGGCTATATCGCCGAGATCCACGCACCCGTTGCGAAGAACTGAGCGATGGACACGCCCCGCTTCGTGGATGCCGTGCTCGACTGGCGTCCGACCTGGTTCCTGGCCCGGCTGGCGCTGAGTGGCGCCTATCTGCTGGGCGGGGTGGTCAAGCTGACCGACTGGCACGGCGCCGTCGCCGAGCAGGCGCATTTCGGCATGCGGCCGGCGGCGCTCTGGGCCGCGCTGACCATCGCGATCGAGCTGATCGGTCCGGTGCTGATCCTGAGCGGCCGGCTGGTCTGGCTGGGCGCGGGGATGCTGGGCGTGTTCACCTTCTTCGCCGCGATCACCGCCAACGCCTTCTGGACGATGGCGCCGGGGAGTGCCGAGCGGTTCGGGGCGACCAACGCGTTCTTCGAGCATCTCGGACTGATCGGCGGCTTCGTGCTGGTGGCGCTGGTTGCCGAGCGGGAGCGGCGGCGTGGGTAGGCATGCTGCCCCCTTCGGTTCCTCGGCGAACGCCGGTGCCCAGGGTACCAAGCGAGCCGGCAGAGAAACCCTGGGCCCCGGCGTTCGCC
>JAEXLC010000325.1 GCA_023445495.1 Pseudomonadota bacterium
GGCATCGCCTAAACAGCGCGGGGCGCTGTTTACCTGACGATCCCTCCCTTGCAGGGAGGGGAACATGACAAAAAAGGGGGTGCGCACGGGCTTGGGAACCGTGCGCACCCCCGGCCCGCTCCGACCAAGGAAAGCGGGCCTTTTCCCGAGGGGGAACTCTAGTTGGCGGCCCTGGTCGCCTGATCCATCAGCGCCCTGGCGGTCTTGATGCCGTCGGCCTCGCTGGTCTTGCCCTGCTGGATCTCGTCGGCGATCTCGAGCACGCGCCCGGCAATCACCGTGCCGTGATCGGCTTCCTCGGTGATGCGGATGCCGTTCTTGGTCGCGGCGATGCGGTCCCATTCGCCGCGGATCGCCGCCCAATAGCCCTTGGTCGCCGCCCAATAGTCATCCGCCGCCTTCACGTCGAAGTCGCTGAACTTCGTATAGCTGTTGAGGACATATTCCTGGACGACCGGCACGGTCTTGCCGTCCATCTTCAGATTGTCCTGCCAATGGATCCAGCCGGCCGGCGCGATCGCATGGCGGTTGACGCCCAGATAGCGGTCATAGACCGGCCCGCGCACCGCGTCGCGGCGCGCCAGCGGGCGCCAGGTCTCGTTCGACACCCAGCGACGCTGCCCGCCGACCGCGGCCCATTTGCCCCAGCCGCCATAGCGGGGGCTGTCATCCACCTGATAGACGGTCTGCGACCAGGCGCCCTTGCGCTCGGCGGCGGGCACCTCGGCCCAGGTCCAGGCGTCGCGGTCCGAATAGACCAGCACCTTGGCCGGCTCGTACTGCCAGTCCTGGCGCCAGTGCTTGATGACCATCTTCTTGCCCTCGCCCATGTCGACGACAAGCAGGTGCTGGAGGCGGATGGTCTTGCCATTGTCCTCGATCACCCGGACGACTTCGTTGCCGCCCGACACCTTCACCGGGATCGGGGTATAGTCGGCACGCCAGGAGGTGCTCTCCTGCATGTCGAACTTCACCTTGTAGGTGCCGGCCATCGCCAGGATGTCGGCCCGGTCCGCCTCGAAGGCGGACTTCACCGCCGGCGCGGAAGTCGTGGTCTGGGCCAGCGCCGGCATCGGCGCGAGCAGCGAAAGGGCAATCGGGAGCAGAAGCTTCATGATCTTGGTCCTCAGAAGCGGTTAGAAACGATAGCTGATCGAGACCGAGCCGTTGCGGCCCGGCTGGGTATAGGCGTCGCGCACCGCGGAGCTCGCGGCGAGGCCGCGAATGTCCTGCCACAGCCAGTATTTGCGGTCGGTCAGGTTGAACACGCCGCCGCGCACCGTCACTTCGTCGGTGACGCGAACATAGGCAGTGACGTCGAAGGTGACGAAGTCGGTGCCGGTGAAGCAGCCCGGGACCGTGCCGGTGTAGCAGCTCGATCCGCGCGTCCGGGCGATCTCCTTCTGCCCGCCATAGGTCGCCATCAGCCGCCCGCCGAAGCGCCGGTCGGTGGCGTCATAGCCGATGCCGCCCACCACCTTGAGCGGATCGATCGACTGGAGCGGCAGCTTGGCGCCATTGGTGCCGATCGTGTCGCCATGCGAGTAGGACAGCGCCAGCGTCGCGGTCACGCCCTGCACCGGGCGCACTTCGGTCCGCGCCTCGATGCCGCGGATCTTCACGCCGCCCAGGTTGCGCCACTGGTAGATCCACGGGTTGGCCGGCGACGGGAACGGGCGGCCGGTCGTCTCCACCTGGTCGATGAAGTCGTGATAGCGGGCATAGAAGCCGGTCAGGTCGAACGACACGAAGTCGTTGAAATAGCGCAGGCCGCCTTCGAAGCTCTCGCTGGTCTCCGGCTTCAGGTTCGGGTTCGAGATGCTGGTATAGCCGACCGGCGGATTGGCGAAGAAGTTGTTCACCTGGCTCGGCTCGGGCGCCTTGAAGCCCTGGGCATAGTTGGCGAACAGCCGCACGCCTTCGGTCAGCTTCACGACCGCGCCCACCTTGGGCGAGACGCGCGATCCGTCCTGGCCCGATGCGACGAAGGTCGGCAGCAGCGGATCCTTCTCGGGCGTCAGCTTGTATGCATCGAAGCGCAGCGCGGGATAGAGCGTCAGCGGCCCGAAGGTGACTTCCGCCGCGGCGACAAGGCCGGCCAGCATATAGTCGGTCTCGGGGAAGGCGCGGGTCGGGAAGGTCTCGCCCGCCGGCGGGGTCACGCCGTCGCGCAGGCCCTTCTGGTTGGTCCAGCTGATATCGCCGGCCAGGGTCAGCTTGGCGCGCAGCCCATCGTCCGAGCCAAAGCCGAAGCGCACTTCGCCCGAGGCGCCATAGACGCGATTCTCGAAGGTGTTGAGCCGCTCGCGATCGGCGACCGGGCTGCGGTCCTCGTCGGTGAACTGGCGATCCTTGCTGTTCTGCCAATAGCCGCTCAGCCGCGCGAACTCGAGCGTGCCTTCGCCGTTCCAGGTCCAGTCGCCGGCGATGCGGCCGCGCTTGCTGGTGTCGCGCGCCTGCAGCAGGTCGATGGTAGTGCCGGTGGCCGGCAGCGGCGTCAGGCCGGTCAGCACATTGGTGGCAAGCCGGCTGTCGACATATTCGCCGGTGATCCGGAAGCGGTTGTGCGTGTCGGGCTCATAGACCAGCCGGCCGAGTGCCGCGTTCGAATGGCCGTCCTGCGGATTGGGCTCGGTGCGGGCGGTGCCGATGCCGCCGGTGGTGCCCTTGTTGTCGAGCTCGTGATAGTCGCGGCGGGTATAGGCGACCATTGCCGACAGGTCGCCGAAGCGGCCGGCGATCACGCCGGTCTCGGAGAATTCATCGTCCGCCGAGCTGTAGGCGGCGCGCGCCAGCCCGCCGACCTTCTTGCCGTCCTTCAGGAAGTCCGCGGGGTCGCTGGTGGTGAAGCTCACCGCGCCGGCCAGGCCGTCGCTGCCGTACAGCGCCGATGACGGGCCGCGCAGGATCTCGACCGACTTGACCAGGCCCAAGTCGACATAGTCGCCGCGCCCGGTCGACTGCGCGCCGAAGGCGAAGCCGTCGGGCACGCGCACGCCGTCCACCTGGATCAGCACGCGGTTGCCGCCGATGCCGCGGATGACAAAGCCTTCATTGCCCGCGCGGCCGGTGGTGCCCTGCGCCGCGCCGAAGCGGGTCGGGCCGCGCGGCACGCTGATGCCCGGCTCGTAGCGGACCAGGTCCTTGATGTCGGTGGTCAGCTCGTCGGCCATCCTGCGCTCGTCGATCACGGTGACCGTGGCGGGGACTTCCTTGACGTCGGCCGGGATGCGGGTGGCGGTGACGGTGATCGTCGAATCCTGCTGCGCGTCATCCTTCTTGTCCTGCGCATGGGCGGGCAACGCGACCGCCAGAGCCCAAAGACTGATCCCCACCCCCAAAACCCCGCGCATGCCCTGAAACCTTTCTGCTAATGCAAGTGACTCTCAATTGCGGTTTGGTTAGGCGCGAGGGCGGGAAGCGTCAACCCCGTAACGAGGCCGCCGGGCGGAAGCCCTGTCCTACAGGCAGATGTTCGACTAATGTTCCGGAAGCCTCAGGGCCGCTCTTTGACACCGTGAACGCCAGGCGCAGCACTGCGCCAGCGCCCGGAAATGCGCGGGTTCCGCGGCATGCGTGGTGGAGGCGCGTAACCTTCCACGGCCGAAAGCGTCCGCTGGCGCAACCGCGCCGCTCTCGCGAACCATATCGTTTCCAGCCTCCGTAGAAGGGCGACTCGCGCAACGGATGCAAACATCCGCGTCCACAAGCCTATGCAACGGGCCGCTCGACGTCGGCCCGTCGCAGCGTTAGAGCGTCCGGTCATGCAAAAGCGTCCCAAGCTCTCCGTCGTCATCCCCTGCTACAATGAAGAGCAGTGCCTCGAGATGCTGCACAGCCGCGTCTCGGGCGCGGCCAGGGCGGCGGTCGGCGACGATTACGAGATCGTGCTGATCAACGACGGTTCGCGCGACAGGAGCTGGGAAGTCATGCAGCGCCTCTCGGCCGCCGACCCGCGCCTCGTCGCGATCAACCTGTCGCGCAACCACGGCCACCAGCTCGCGCTCACCGCCGGGCTCGACCTGTGCTCGGGCGAAGAGATCCTGATCATCGACGCGGATCTCCAGGATCCGCCCGAGCTGCTGACCGACATGCGCGCCGCGATGCGCTCGCAGGGCGCCGACGTGGTCTATGCCGTGCGCCGCAAGCGCGATGGCGAGACGATCTTCAAGAAGATCACCGCCGCCTTCTTCTACCGCATGCTCGACAAGATCACCGACACGCCGATCCCGCTCGACACCGGCGACTTCCGCCTGATGACCCGGCGCGCGCTCGACGCTTTCCTGTCGCTGCCCGAGCAGGCGCGCTTCATCCGCGGCATGGTCGCCTGGGTCGGCTTCAAGCAGGTGCCCTTCCCCTATGACCGGCACGAGCGCCATGCCGGCGAGACCAAATACCCGCTCGGCAAGATGATCCGCTTCGCGCTCGACGCGATCACCGGCTTCTCGACCGCGCCGCTGCGCTTCGCCAGCCATGTCGGCCTGATCCTGACGGGTCTCTCGGCGCTGCTGGTGCTCTACATCGTCGCCGGCTGGCTGATGGGCGCGGCGATCCCGGGCTGGACCTCGCTGATGCTGGTCGTGGTGGTGCTGGGCGCGGTGCAGATGTTCGTGCTCGGCATGATCGGCGAGTATCTCGGCCGCCTCTATGTCGAGTCCAAGCGCCGCCCGCTCTATATCGTCGCCGACGTCGCCGGCCCGGTGATGGGCCACGCCTCGCTCGGCTATCGCTACGCCGATTCGGGCGAAGTCAGCGTCTCGCCGGTGACGCCGCGCGGCGACAAGCCTGAGTGATGCAAGTGCAGCGCCTCGCCCTGTGCGGTCTGGCGCTGGCCTTTGCCTTTCCCGCCGCCGCACAGGATCGCTGTGGCGGCAGGCAACCGCTCGTCGCCAGGTCCGAGACCGCCCGCGCGATCTTCCTGGCGGTCGAGCGCGACTATGCCCCTTGGGGACCCAAGCGCTTTCCGACTTTGGACATCGAGGACGAAGGCGATGCCTGGCGCGTCGGACGCAGCAATCCGCTGCCGAAGCAGCGAAACGGCAGCACGATCACGGTCCGTGGCGGCGGCGGCCAGCTTTCGATGCGCATCGCAAAGTGCGACGGCGCGATCAGCGAGGCATATTTCGCCCGTTAGCCCTTCGGCTCGGCCAGCACGATGATCGACAGGCCCGGCGGCATCGGCAGCCGGCCGAGCAGGTGGCGCTCCAGCCCGAACACGGCCTCGAACGCGGCGTTGAGCGGCTTGGGCGGGGGCGAATCGTCGCTGTCGTCCTTGCCGGTCAGCTTGCCGACGAAGCGCGCGGCCACCGCGACCGGGAACAGCAGCGAGTTGAACCAGCGCAGCTTGCGCCAGCCGAGCCCGGCCTTTTGCAGCGAAGCGATCAGCGTACCCTTGGAATAGCGGCGCTTGTGGTGGTTCACCACGTCGTGCGCGCTCCACATCCACTGGTGTGCCGGCACGGTAATCAGGATCTTGCCGCCCGGCTTGAGCACCCGCGCGATCGCCTTCAGCGCCGCGACATCGTCCTCGACATGCTCGACCACGTCGAGCACCGCGACCAGGTCGTAGCTGGCATCGGCGACGCCAGTCAGCTCGGGCAGCGGCGAGGAGCCGACCTGCTTGCCCAGCCGCTCGCTGGCCTTGGCGGCGGCGGTCTCGTCGATCTCGATCGCGTCGATCTCGCCGAACTGGGCAAGCATCGGCAGGTTGTGGCCGGTGCCGCAGCCGATCTCGAGGATGCGCGCGCCATCGGGAATCGCGCCGTAGCGCGTCAGATAGTCGGAAAGGATCTCGCGGCGGGCGCGGTACCACCAGTGGGTGGTGTCATGCGCGGCCATGCGCTCGTAGACGATGCGGTCCATCTTATTTGAACACCAGATAGCGGTTGAGCGCGAAGGTAACGACAGGGGTCACGAAGACCACGGGCAGCAGCGGCACCCAGGTCGGCTGATGCATCGGCCCGGTGATCACCCAGGTGAAGGCGGCGTTCATCGCCATGCCGACCGACTGGACCGCGACGAACTTCGACTGGGTGCCGACGCCGCCTTCGGCCTCGTGCCCCTTGAAGCTCCAGCGGCTGTGGAAGACATAGCCGAACACGACCGCGACCAGGAAGCCTGCGATCGAGGCGAGCACCGGCGGGATCGCATAGGTGGCGAGCGGCCAGTAGACCAAGGCATAGACGAAGGTCGATGCCAGTCCGACAATGCCGAAGCGCACGAGCTGCCCCAGCACGCCATTCGCCCACATCTCTTCAAATCGCTTGAGTACTGCTGTCACTATCGCTTGCCCAGGAACCGAAGGCGGCCCTAATGCCTGCATCAATGCGAGGGAAGCGATTTTGAAGCCGGACGTACTGGGCGGGTTCCGCCTCGATCGAGAATTGGACCGCAACTGGCTCCGCTGGATGGCGCTCTTCTGGCTCTGCGTCGTCGCCTGGTTCCTCCATGACCGGCAGGGCAACATCTATTGGCTGCTGCTCGGCGACACCGACGACAATATGCGGCTGATGCAGGTCCGCGCCTGGCTGGCCGGCCAGGGCTGGTACGACCTGCGCCAGTATCGCCTAGATCCGGCACTGGGCGGTGCGGACATCCACTGGTCGCGGCTGGTCGATCTGCCGCTCGCCGGGCTGATCCTCGCCTTCAAGCCGTTCGTCGGCATCGCCACGGCGGAACGCTGGGCCTGCGGCCTCGCGCCGCTGCTGCCGCTGTCGGTGGCGATGGCCGGGCTGTCGCTCGCGGTGCGCCGCCTGATCGCGCCCTGGGCCTGGCCGGTGGCGCTGGTCGTGCTGATGGGCTGCACCTCGACCATGTCGATGTACGCGCCGATGCGGATCGATCATCATGGCTGGCAGCTCGCCTTCCTCGCGCTCACCGTCGCCGGCCTGGCCGATCCGAAGCGCGCCCGTGGCGGCGCCACGGTCGGCCTCGCCAGCGCCGCCTCGCTCACCATCGGGCTGGAGATGCTGCCCTATTGCGCGATGGCCGGGGCGATCATCGCATTGCGCTGGATCTGGGATCGCGGCGACGTCCGCCGCATGCAGGTCTATGCGCTGACGCTCGGCGGCGGCTCGGCCTTCGGCTTCGCGGTCTTCGCTTCCAACGCCAATCAGGTGCTGCGCTGCGACGCGCTCACCCCCGTCTGGCTCACCGTGATGGTCGCCGCCGGCGCGCTGCTGTTCGGCCTGTCGCTGCTCAACCCGGCCAATCGCTGGGTCCGCCTTGCCCTCGCCGCAGTGGCCGGCGCAGTGATCGTCGCCGGCTTCGCGCTGCTCTTCCCGCAATGCCTGGGCCGGCCGGAGCAGGTGTCGGATGAGCTCGCCAATACCTGGCTCAACAATGTCCGCGAGGCGCGGCCGATCTACAAGCACGCCTTCAAGACCGCCTTCCCGATGGCCGTCCTCCCGGTGATCGGCGTGATCGGCGCGCTCTTCGCCACCTGGCGCGCGCGCCGCAGCGAAGCGCTGGTCGGCTGGGCGGCGGTGGCGCTGTTCACGGCCTTCGCCAGCGCGATGCTGCTCTGGCAGGTCCGCGCCGCCCCCGCCGCGCAGCTGCTTGCCGTGCCCGGCTCGGTCGCGCTGCTGGTGGTGATCGTGCCCTGGTTCCTCGGCATCCGCGAGCCGTTCGCCCGCTGGATCGGCGAGGTTCCCGCGCGCATTCTGGGCGTGCTGATCCGGGTGTTCGGCACCGTCCTCGCCTTCCTTCTGCTCTCGGGCCTCTGGGCGGGGCTGGTCGTGCCCTTCTTCTCCGCCGACAAGGGCGCCAGGCCGGGCAAGCCCGCCGCGCCGGACAAGATCGTCGCCGCCAACGCCGCCTGCGCCCGGCTGAGCAACCTGCGCATGCTCAACGACATCCCGGCCGCGACGATCTTCACCCATGTCGATCTCGGGCCGCGCCTGATCGTCACCACGCATCACAGCGCGATCGCCGGCCCCTATCACCGTAACGGCCGCGCGATCCTCGACGTCCACCACGCCTTCACCTGGCCGACGCCGAACTTCCGCCCGATCGCCAAGGCACACGGCGCGCAATATCTGCTGATCTGCCCGAACATGTCGGAGACGACGCTCTACCGCGCCCGCGGGCCGAACGGCTTCTATGCGCAGCTGGTGAAGGGCGAGGTGCCGAACTGGCTCGAGCCGGTGAAGCTGCGCGAAGTACGCCCGGGCACGCAACTGCCCTTCCAGCTGTGGAAGATCCGCTACGACCTGCCGGATGCACCGGCGAAGCCCGCTGCTCGCTAATCTACACCGTCACCCCGGCCTTGAGCCGGGGTCCCGCTGCTTTACCGCCAAAGAAGAAGCGGGATCCCGGCGCAAGGCCGGGATGACGGCGGGCTCAGTGCCCGGTAACCGCCCGCCCGGCGACCAGCGCGGCGCTGATCCCGTCGATCACGAACTGCACCGCCAGCGCGCCGAGCAGCACGCCGAGCAACCGTGACACCACCGCCTCGATCTTGGCGCCCACCACGCGCATCAGCGGGCCGGCAGCAAGCAGCGCGAGCAGCGTCAGCACCAGGATCGCCGCCATCGCCGCCAGCACCACGGCGGTGCGCTCGATGCCGTTGTTCTGCGACATCAGCAGCATGGTCGACGCGATCGAGCCCGGTCCGGCGATCATCGGCATCGCCATCGGGAAGATCGAGATGTCGGTCGGTTCCTCGGCCTTGATCTTCTCGGCCCGGTCCTCGCGCCGTTCGGTGCGCTTCTCGAACACCATCTCGAGCGCGATCAGGAACAGCATGATGCCGCCGGCGATCTTGAAGGCGTTCAGGCTGATGCCGAGCGCGCGCAGCAGCGCTTCGCCGAACAGCGCAAAACCGAACAGGATGATCGCCGCAACCACCACCGCGCGCAGCGCCATCGCCCGGCGATGCGCCACGCTGGTCCCCGCGGTCAGCCCCGCGAAGATCGGCGCGCAGCCCGGCGGATCGATCACCACGAAGAAGGTGATGAAGGTCGAGATGAACAGCTCGATCATTTGGCAGGCCCCGCGATCACATCATCGATGACAGGGACATGCTCCGTACCATTCCACAGGAACACCTGGAACCTCCGGGAGCCATCCGGCAAGCGCATCGGCATCACCGTCAGCGTATCGTCAAAGTCGAAAAGGTTAGCACGGGATTGTCCGGGGGGCGGAGTTGCACGCGGAAAACGCGGCGGCAATTTCGCGCATTCGGCCTTGCGTACCGCTGGTTGCTCGACTCGCGCCCTCGACACATCGAGCCGCGCACCATAATCGAGCGTCCATTTCCACGAGCCGTCGGGCTGCCGCATCCAGAGCGTGGTGAAATAACCGGATGATCCGTCGGGCCATTTCGATCCGCCGGTGTTCACGGCAAGCTTGCCGTCGCACGACACATAGCTCGCGATCGGCCACCATTCGACCGACTTGGGCGGATCCTTGCGACCCCCGAGCCATTCCCGCGCGTTCACCCGTTGCGGCACATACATCGCCGCATCGGGGGCGGCGAATTCCCGGAACGCCGTCCATTGGCCCCTGGCCTGTGCCGCCGCGTTGAACGCGCGCTCGGCATCCACCGCGCTCTGAGGCGCCGCCGCCTGCAGGACCAGCGCGGCAAGGAGCATCAGATCACGCCCTTCTCGAGCGCCACGCCGGCATTGCGGTGCGCCGCGACCAGCGTGTTGCGCAACAGGCAGGCGATGGTCATCGGGCCGACGCCGCCCGGCACCGGGGTGATCGCGCCCGCCACGCTCGCCGCGCTGTCGAAATCGACATCGCCGACCAGCCCGGTCTCGGTACGGTTGATGCCCACGTCGATCACCGTCGCGCCCGGCTTCAGCCACTCGCCCTTGACGAAATGCGCCCGACCCACCGCCGCGACGACGATATCGGCATGCTTGAGGTAATGCGGCAGGTTGCGCGTCCGCGAATGAACGAGGGTCACCGTCGCGCTCGCCCTGGTCAGCAGCGCCGCCATCGGCTTGCCGACGATGTTCGAGCGGCCGATCACCACCGCGTCGAGCCCGGTCAGGTCGCCCAGCCGATCCTCGAGCAGCATCAGGCAGCCAAGCGGCGTGCAGGGCACGAAGCCATGCAGGCCTGTCGCCAGCCGCCCGGCATTGACCGGGTGGAAGCCATCGACATCCTTGTCCGGGTTGATCCGCAGCAGCACCGCCTGCTCGTCGATATGCTTCGGAAGCGGCAGCTGGACGAGGATGCCGTCCACCGCCGGATCATCGTTGAGCTGGTCGACCAGCGCGATCAGCGCGTCCTGGCTCGTCTCGGCAGGCAGCTTGTGCTCGAAGCTCTCCATGCCGCACTCGCGGGTCTGCTTGCCCTTGGAGCGGACATAGACCGCGCTCGCCGGATCCTCGCCCACCAGCACCACGGCCAGGCCGGGCACGCGCCCCGCCGCCGCCTGGAATGCGGGAACCAGTTCGGCCACGCGGGCGCGAAGTCCCGCGGCGAACGCCTTGCCGTCGATGATGTCAGCCGTCATGCGACCCGCCATAGAGACGTTGCGCCACTTCTTCCAGCGCCGTGGGGTCGCCTTCGACACGAAGCCGTTTGAGCCGCGAAGTATCGCCCGAAATCAGCGTAACCTCGCGCTTGGCCACACCGAAGAACTTCGCGACCAGCGGCACCAGTGCGGCATTGGCTGCGCCTTCCACCGGCGGGGCGGCCAGCCTCGCCGCGAAGTGCTCGTCGGTGCCGGCAAGGAACGCGTCACGCGACGCGCGCGGCGTCACGCGGACCGCGATCTCGATCCCGTCCGCGATGCGCCGCCAGGCCTGCACCGGCCGATCAGTAGACGGCGCCGGCGAGCTGGGCGATCACCCAGTTCAGCACATAGTCCTTGAGGATGATGATCAGCAGCAGCGCGACCAGCGGGCTCAGGTCGAGCGCGCCGAAATCGGGCATGATCCGCCGGATCGGCCGGTAGATCGGCCGGGTGATCGCTTCGAGCGTCTGGTACACCGACCGCACGAAGTCGTTGTACGTGTTGATCACGTTGAACACGATCAGCCAGGACAGGATCGCCTGGATGATGATCACCCAGCTGAGCGCCCAGAGCAGGAACTGGGCAACCTGCACCAGCATAACGAGGAACGAGATCAAGGCACTCTCCGAGGGAATGGGTTGATGCCGAACTTAGGCAAGGCCGCGCCCCGCAACAACCCCGGCGCTTGCCGGATCAGGCGTGGACCAGCGTGCCGGCGCCCTGGCGGGTGAAGATCTCGAGCAGCATCGCATGCGGGATCCGTCCGTCGAGGATGACCGCGGCATCGACGCCCGACTTCACCGCGTTCACGCAGGTCTCGACCTTGGGGATCATGCCGCCCTTGATCGTGCCGTCCGCCTTGAGTGCGTCGATGCGCGCCGGATCGAGATCGGTCAGCAGATCGCCGTCCTTGTTGAGCACGCCCGCCACGTCGGTCAGCAGGAAGAAGCGCGAGGCACCGATCGCGCTGGCGATCGCGCCCGCCATGGTGTCGGCATTGATGTTGTAGGTATGGCCGTCCGCGCCCAGCGCGATCGGCGCGACCACGGGGATGAAGCCCTGCGCCGCCAGCGAATGCAGGATCGCCGGATTGACGCCGGTCGGCTCGCCGACAAAGCCCAGGTCGACATGCCGCTCGATGCCCTGGAGCGGATCCGCCTCGCGGCCGGTCACCTTCTCGGCGGTGACAAGCCCGGCATCCTTGCCCGAGATGCCGACGGCACGGCCGCCCGCGGCGCCGATCCAGCTGACGATCTCCTTGTTGATCGAACCGGCCAGGACCATCTCGGCGATCTTCGCGGTCTCGGCGTCGGTCACCCGAAGCCCGCCGACAAAGCTCGATTCAACGCCGAGACGCTTCAGCATCGCGCCGATCTGCGGGCCGCCGCCATGGACGACGATCGGATTGATGCCCACCGCCTTGAGCAGCACCACGTCCTCGGCGAAATCGCGCTGGAGCTCGGGATCGCCCATCGCATGGCCGCCATATTTCACGACGAAGGTCGCGCCGGCATAGCGCTGCAGATAGGGCAGCGCCTCGACGAGCGTTTCGGCCTTGGCAAGCAGTGCGGGATCGGGGGCGTTGGTCATGGCGGCCCCATAGGGCCAGTGGCCCGCGCCCGCAACTTTCAGCGAAACACCGCCGTCGCGCGATAGGTGATCAGCCAGTTGGTCGAGCCGCGGCACTCGCTCATCGAGCGCGCCTCGGTCCTGCGGAAGCGGGCGCCATCCCACACATAGGTCTCGGCGGTGCCGCAATCGCCGACGCCGCGGCCCTTGTTGTAGCTCGAGAGCACGCCGTTGCCGAACCCGGCATTGACCAGCATGTCGTCGCCGCCATCGAGATCGGCACGCACGGCCTTGCCGCCCGCAACGATGAACGCGACGCTGCTATAGTTATAGGCCCCGGCACCGCAGGGCAGCAGCGCCAGCGTCTTGCCGCCGCCCAGCGCGAAGGTCTCGACCTCCGGCACGGTCTCCGCGCCGTCATAGAGCCCGTCGCACTCGCTCTGCTTCTCCATCCCCGCGCGCATCGCCTTGGTGACGATCGCAGGCGTACCCGAGGGGCGAAGCGCGACGATCCGCTCGGCAGCCGGCGCGGCGGGCACCGCGCTCGCCGGCTTGCTCCCCCTGGCCACCACCGCAGTCACGGTGCCGGCGCGGCCCTGGTTGGCATCGATATAGCGCAGCGACGCGGAAGACCCGGCCAGGGATATGCGCGCCGCGACCTTGCCGTCTCCGCCCGCCACCGCCAGCGCCTTGCCATTGGACATCGCCGCGGCGATCCGCGCGGCGTCCGCACCGATGAAGCTGACGCTCTCGTCCTTGGCCGTCGCGGTGGCGATCGCGACGTCGTCGATCTTGAGCGTGACCGCGCCGCCTAGCTTGCTCGAAGCCCAGACCTCGACCGTGAAACCGCCGGCGGGGCCGGCCGCGCGGGTTACCGACATACTGGCATCCCAAGCCGAATCGTCCTCGGGCACCGGCTGGTCGCCCGGCTGGAGCGACGTCATCTCGCAGCCGTGCAGATTGTCGCAGGCCACGACCCAGTCGCCGTAGAGCTTCTCGGGATCGTCTTGCGGGGCGGGCGCAGCGAGGAGGAGAGCGAGCAGCAGCATGCGCCAAGCCTAGCCGATTCGACTCCGAATCGATAGGAGCGGCCCAAAGGAGAGACGGCATGAAGACGGTTGGCGTGATCGGTGCAGGGCAGATGGGCGCGGGCATCGCGCAGGTTTCGGCCCAGGCGGGCTATGCCGTGCTGCTCTCGGACGTCGATCAGGCGCGCGCCGAGGCAGGCAAGGCGGGCATCGCCAAGCAACTCGCCCGCGCGGTCGAGAAGGAAAAGATCAGCGCCGCCGATGCCGAGGCGGCACTGGCGAACATCACCTGCGTCGGCGGCACCGACAGTTTCGCACCGTGCGACCTGGTGATCGAGGCGGCGACGGAACGCGAGGCGATCAAGCGCCAGATCTTCGAAGCCGTGGGCAAGGTGCTGGGCGCCGACGCGATCCTGGCGAGCAACACCTCGTCGATCCCGATCACCCGCCTTGCCCAGGCATCGCCCGATCCCGCCCGCTTCATGGGCGTGCACTTCTTCAATCCGGTGCCGGTGATGGGGCTGATCGAGCTGATCCGCGGTCTCGCCACCTCGGACGCGACCGTTGCCGCGGTCGAGAAGTTCGGCCAGTCGCTCGGCAAGCGCATCGTCCATGCCAATGACGCGCCGGGCTTCATCGTCAATCGCGTGCTGATGCCGATGCTCAACGAGGCGTGCTTCGCGCTCGGCGAGGGCGTGGCGACGATCCCGGACATCGACGCCGCCTGCCAGCTCGGCCTCAACCATCCGATGGGCCCGTTCACCCTGGCCGACTTCATCGGGCTCGACACTTGCCTGGAGATCACCCGCGTGCTGTTCGAAGGCACCGGCGATCCCAAGTTCCGCCCGGCGCCGCTGCTGGTGAAGTATGTCGAAGCCGGCTGGTATGGCCGCAAGACCAAGCGCGGCTTCTACGACTATACCGGCGCGGAGCCGGTGCCGACGCGCTAGGCCTCGCCGGCCTCGGTCAGCTCGGCCTGGCGGTCGAGCGCCCATTTGGCCAGCGTGTCGAACGGGATCGCCGCGAGGAAGGCGATCCCGGCGCGGCCGTCATGCGCCCAGCGCACCACGCCGCGGCGGCCCTCGAGCCCGTGTACGCCGACGACGACTTCATCGCCCTCGCGCAGGAAATCGGCCTCGACCTTCACCCCGCCCTGCGACACATCGACCAGGGTGACGCTTACCCGCATGCCCTCGGCGACCAGGCTCACCGGACAGGCGATGTGCAGCCGCGGCATGCGCTGGACCATGCCCGGCTCGCCATGCACCGGCGCATGCAGCACTTCGAGCACGTCGATCTTCTCGTCGAACTGCACCCCGACCATGCCGTCCGCCGACCAGGCGACGCGCCCGGCGATCGGGTTGCCCGAGCGGATCTCCACCGTCACCGGCTCGCCGGGCGGCAGCGCGGTGTGGAGCTTGCCCATCAGCCCGCCGGGCGAGATGTTGCGGATCAGGCACAGCGCCTCATAGCCATCCCAACGCAGCATCGCCGAGCGATAGACCGAGATTTTCGAACGGTCGTCGGTTCTGCGGTCCATGGTCGGCACTTCGGGCTGGAAGGAGATTTCGGTGCGGATGTCGGCCTCCGACGGCGTGATTGTTGTGACCCGCGGAGAATATGCTTCCGTCAGATGTCTGGAACGTTTCGTAGTCGCAACGAGGCGTGGTAAATGCCGCTCGGCGCGCCGACCGGTTGCCGCGGCGGGTTCGAAGGCCAGCGCCAGGCAATCCCGCACCCGTGCCAGCGCTTCTTCGCCGGGTGTCGGCGGCGGCCGCCTGAGGATGCGGAGCGGACGGGCGTCCGGACCGGTGGCAATGAAATTGGTCACGCTTCACTCCAGATACCAGGCTGCTGGAGAGCGCACATCCGACGCCAGCCGCGGAGCATCCACGGCACACACGTTCGATGGCGCGCGACCCGCTCTCCATCCGATGTCGGTTGTTCTTGGCAGGTACAGCGCGCCCCCGGCGCAGCGTTGTGCCTGCGAATATACGTAATTTTACGAGGTGCCGGTATCCAAAAGGTTAACGCCGGCACCCCGCAAGGGATCAGGGCAGCAGCAGCCCCGCCAGCGCCGCGCTCATCAGATTGGCCAGGCTGCCCGCGAGCAGCGCGCGGATGCCGAGCTTGGCGATCATCGGCCGCTGGTTGGGCGCGAGGCTGCCGGTGGCGGCCATCTGGATCGCGATCGAGCTGAAATTGGCGAAGCCACACAGCGCGAAGGTGATGATCGCCCGGGTGCGCGGCGCAAGGTCGGTCATCCCGCCGAGATCGATGAAGGCGACGAACTCGTTGAGCACCACCTTGGTGCCGAACAGCCCGCCCGCCGCCGTCGCTTCGTGCCAGGAGATGCCGAGCAGGTACATGACCGGCGCGAAGATCGTGCCGATGATCTTCTGGAAGCTCAGATTCTGCAGGAAGCTCGCCCAGGCGGCGTGGCCGGTGAGGTCGTAGATCCAGTTGCCGGCGCCGGCGAGCAGGCCGTTGGCGAGCGCGACCAGCGCGACAAAGGCCAGCACCATCGCACCGACCGCGACCGCGATCTTGACGCCGGTCGAGGCACCCGAGGCGGCGGCCATGATGATGTTGGCGGCGCGCTCTTCCTCGATGTCCTGCTCGGCGACCTTGATCGCCGCTTCCTCGGCATCGTCACCCAGGGGCAGCTCGCCATCCTTCACGGGATCGTCCGGCATGATGATCTTGGCCATCAGCAGGCCGCCGGGCGCCGCCATGAACGACGCGGCGAGCAGATAGGGCAGCGAGGCCGGGCCGAGCAGGCTGGCATAGGCGGCGAGGATCGTGCCGGCGACGCCCGCCATGCCGACGCTCATCACCGCGAACAGCTGCGACGGGGTGAGCCGCGCCAGATAGGGGCGGATCACCAGCGGCGATTCGCTCTGGCCGACGAAGATGTTCGCCGCGGCGCAGAGGGACTCGACCTTGGTGGTGCCGACCACCTTCTCGATCGCGCCGCCGATCCAGCGGATCACGAACTGCATCACGCCGAGGTGATAGAGGATCGAGACCAGGGCCGCGAAGAAGATGATCACCGGCAGCGCGGCGATCGCGAAGCTCTGGCCGCCCAGCTCGGGCTTGGCCAGGGGACCGAACAGGAAGCTGGTGCCGGCGCCGGCATAGCCGAGCAGCGCCGAGACCCCGTTCGACAGGCCGTGCAGCGCCGCCTGGCCCCAGCCGGTCCGCAGCACCAGCGCCGCGATGCCGACCTGGAGGAGGAAGGCCGCACCGACCACGCGCAGATTGATCGCCCGCTTGTTCGACGAGAACAGGAACGCGATCGCAAGGATCGCGACCACGCCGAAGATGCCGATCGGAAACTGATTCAACTGCCTATTCCCCCAAGGCAAACGCCCAAGCCTCCAACCATACACGCTCGTGGCGGCATGGCCAGAGCCCAGCCGCTCCATTCCCCGCAGAAGCGGACACTTCGATACGCCGAAGTTTGCGGAGGTTACGGGGGATGCCCTTGCACGACGCCGTCAGATGATATGGTAATCGGCGGAAAGCGGCAGGAATCCTGCGGAGTCGATGGTTACATCCGGACACCAACCCGCCCGGAAGTTGACGGCCCGGAGTCCCCGCCCATCGCCAGAGCATTGATTCCAAGCCGGAACTCCGGCGCAAATCTCGGCGTATCGACACTATCAAAGAGCAGCACCACCCCGGGAGGCAACGACCTCGGAACAATGCAGGAACATTTCCTACATTGAAAGCCCGGCGGGGATAGGCTCGCCCTTGCGCCTCCCCGCCACAGCAAGGCCCCGGGGCTTGCGATGCGGGTATTTCTCGCTAGCGTCCGCCCATGGACACCATTCGCATCCCGCGTTCGCTCTTCTTCCTGTCGATCTTCTATGGCGGCATGGTCTGCATTGCCGGCGTGCTGGGCAACAAGCAGGTCTCGCTTGGCCCGATCTCGCAGATCGGCAACTGGGTGGGCGTCGGCCCGCTCGCCGTGGAAGCCGGCATCTTCGCCTTCCTGCTGCTCGTCTCGGTTTCGAGCGCCGTCGCCGAGCTGCACGGGCCGGACACCGCCCGCCGCCTCGTGCTGATCGGCTTCGTGCCGCTGGTCACTTCCGTACTGCTCTCGATGCTGGTGCTTGCACTGCCCGCCTCGCCGAGCATGGAGCCCGACCGGCTGCACGCCTTCGAGATGATGATGAGCGGCACCCCGCGCATCTGGCTGGGCGGGATCATCGCCTATGGCATCTCGCAGATCCTCAACGTCACCATCTTCTCCGCGCTGAAGAGCGGCGGCGGCAAGCTGCTGTGGCTGCGCGCCGCGATCGCATCGGTGCTGAGCCAGATCGCCGACACGCTGATCTTCATCACCGTCGCCTTTTACGGCGTGTTCCCGATCGGCGAGCTGCTGGTCGGCCAGATGCTGAGCAAGGTGGTGCTGAGCATCGTGCTGGTGCCGGCCGCGATCTACCTGTTCGTGGCGTTCGGGCGCAGCCTGGACCGGCGCCGGGC
>JAEXLC010000245.1 GCA_023445495.1 Pseudomonadota bacterium
GACCTTTTTGCGCGTCCGCGCACCCCCATTGACGTGGCGGGGCGTCGACAGGTCCTCGGCGAAGACCTTCAGGCGGACCTCGCCCGTCACGCCGTGCGCGCCGATGATGACGGCGAGCGTAACGGGCTGATCGCTAGACAAGGCTTATGCCTCGGCCGGCGGGGTCTCTTCGGCAGTCGCCTCGGCGACCTGCTCGGCTTCCGGGGTGGCTTCCTCGGTGGCAGCCTCGATCTCGGCGCCGAGCACGGCTTCGGCTTCCTCGTTCGAGCCTTCGGCCGGCGCAGCGGCGGCAGCGGCTTCGGCAGCCTTCGCCTCGGCAGCGGCTTCCTCGGCGGCCTTCACCTTCTCGGCACGCTCTTCAGCGCGCTCGACGGCCTTCTCGCCCGGCTTGCCCTTGTTCGGGTTGTTCTTGGCGGTGCGCTCCTTCAGGCCGGCGGCGTCCAGGAAGCGGGCAACGCGGTCGGTCGGCTGCGCGCCGACGCCCAGCCAGTACTTGGCGCGGTCCTGATCGAGCACGACGCGCTTGGCATCGTCCTTGGCGAGAAGCGGGTTGTAGGTGCCGATCTTCTCGATGAACTTGCCGTCGCGGGGCGAACGGGCGTCAGCGACGACGATGCGGTAGTACGGACGCTTCTTCGAGCCGCCGCGCGACAGACGCAGGGAAATAGCCATTACAATCTTCCTTCTTCGTATTCGTCACCCGGCCGGGGCCGGGATCGTTGGTTGTTGCCCCGCCGCCTGACGGCTGGGCGGGGTAATCACTTCTTCTTGAGCAAATTCTCGAAGCCGGGCGGGAGCTGCGGTGCGCCCGGGCCGCCAAGGCCGGGAAGCCCGCCATTGCCGCCGGGGCCGTCCAGCTTGCCCATCATGTCGCCCAGGCCCGCGCCGCCCAGCGCATTGCCGATGCCGCCCATGCCGCCGCCGGGACCACCCTTGCCGAGCATGCCCAGCATGCCCTTCAGGCCGCCCATCTTCTTCAGCCGCTTCATCGCGGTCTGCATTTCCATGTGCATCTTGAGCAGCTTGTTGACGTCCTGCACGGTCGTCCCCGAGCCCTTGGCGATGCGGATCTTGCGCTTGGCGTTGATCAGGTCCGGCTTGGCGCGCTCCTTCGGCGTCATCGAGGTGATCATCGCATCCATGCGGATCAGCACCTTGTCGCCGCCGACCTGGTCGACCGCGGCCTGCGCCTTCTTCATGCCGGGCATCATGCCGGCGAGCGCGCCGAGGCCGCCCATGCGGCGCATCTGGGCAAGCTGGCCGCGCAGGTCGTTCATGTCGAACTGGCCCTTGGCCAGCCGCGCCGCCATCTTCTCGGCGTCTTCCTCCTGGATCGCAGCCGCCGCCTTCTCGACGAGGCTGACGACGTCGCCCATGCCGAGGATACGGCCGGCAACGCGCTTCGGGTGGAAGGCTTCGAGCTGGTCGAGCTTTTCGCCCATGCCGGCGAACTTGATCGGCTTGCCGGTGACCGCGCGCATCGACAGCGCCGCGCCGCCACGGGCATCGCCGTCCATGCGGGTGAGGATCACGCCGGTGAGCGGCACCTGCTCGGAGAAGCTCGACGCGACGTTCACGGCGTCCTGGCCGGTGAGCGAGTCGACGACGAGCAGGATCTCGTTCGGCGTGGCGATGTCCGCCACCGCCTTCATCTCGTCCATCAGCGCCTGGTCGACGTGCAGTCGGCCGGCGGTGTCGAGCATCAGGACGTCATAGCCCTGGAGCTTGGCGGCATTGAGCGCGCGCTTCGCGATCTCGACCGGCTGCTGGCCGGCGACGATCGGCAGCGTCGACACTTCGGTCTGGGTGCCGAGCACCGCGAGCTGCTCCTGCGCGGCCGGACGATTGACGTCCAGCGACGCCATCATCACCTTCTTGCCCTGGCTCTTGAGCAGCTTCGAGAGCTTGGCGGTGGTGGTCGTCTTGCCCGAGCCCTGAAGGCCGACGAGCATGATGACGGCAGGCGGGGTGACCGCGATCTCGAGCTCGGCCGTGTCCGGGCCCAGCATGTCCACGAGCGTGTCGTGGACGATCTTGACCACCTGCTGGCCCGGCGTGACCGAGCGGAGCACTTCATGGCCGATCGCCTGCTCGGTCGCCTTTTCGACGAAGTCGCGCGCCACCGGAAGCGCGACATCGGCCTCCAGCAGGGCGATCCGCACTTCGCGCATGGCGGTGCGGACATCGGCTTCGGTCAGCGCGCCACGACCACGCAGGCGATCGAATACGCCACCCAGCCGTTCGCTCAGACTTTCGAACATGGACCAAAACACTCCAAATCAGGACCGCGAATCACCAAACGCAAAACACGCCGGCGGACGAAACCTCGTCGGCCGGCGTCACCCCTTGGGGTGGCAAATGTCTCGCGTTCAAAGAGAACGGTCGTGGCGGCCCCTACCCCATCGGCTCGCGCGAGGCAAGCCCGGCGGCATGCGCGCAAAATATTGCATGAAGGTGTCACGGGCTTAACCCGTTCTATACCCTGGTCGTGAGAAAACGCCCCGATCACAGTTGGGGATCGTCGCCGGCATGCCGCTGGACTTCGAAGAGCAAGCCGTATCGCAAAGCGCACAGCGCCCGAACCTGCTTTCGGGTGCGATCAGCGTTGCCGCGATCCTTTTGTTCGTCGGCATCGGCAGCGCCGTGCTGTCCAAGACGCTGCAATATTATTTCGAGGGCGGTGAACCGGCGGACCGCACGCTGGTGATCGCGCTGCTGCTCAACGTCGCGCTGATCCTGTTCGGCTGGCGCCGCCACAACGAGCTCAGCAACGAAGTACTGATCCGCACCGCCGCCGAGGAGCGCGCCCAGCAGCTCGCCAATCGCGACCCGCTGACTGGTTTTCTCAATCGCCGCAGCCTGGCCGAGGAAGGCGCCGCGATGTTCGTCCGGGCCCAGCGCCGCCGCAAGGCGATGGCGATGCTGATGCTCGACCTCGATCACTTCAAGACGATCAACGACATGCATGGCCATGCCGTGGGCGATGCGCTGCTGCGCGCCGTCGCCGGCGAGATCGCGCATGTCATGCCGCCGATCGCGCTCACCGCGCGGCTGGGCGGCGACGAGTTCGCCTGCGGCTTCCTGTTCGATCCCAGCGAGCCGACGGTCGTCGAGCGCATCGCCGAGCGGCTGGTCAGCCGCATGGCCCAGCCCTTCGAGGCGGAGGGCCTGCGGCTGCACATCTCCTGCTCGCTCGGCATCGCACGCTCGGACTTCGACTGCGCGAGCATCGACGCACTGATGCGCTCGGCCGACATCGCGATGTACGCGGCCAAGAAATCGGGCCGCAACCGCTATGCCTGGTTCGATCACTCGATGGAGCGCGAGCTCCAGATCCGCAACGAGCTGGAGAACGGCCTGCGCACCGCGATCCCGCGCGGTGAGATCGTCCCCTATTTCGAGCAGCAGATCGACCTGAGCACCAACCGTCTGCACGGCTTCGAGGTGCTGGCGCGCTGGGAGCATCCGCAGCGCGGGCTGATCTCGCCCGAGCTGTTCATCCCGATCGCGGAGGAGACCGGCATGATCGCCGACCTCTCGCTGTCGATCATGCGCCAGGCCTTCCTCGCCGCGCGCGACTGGGATCCCAGCCTCACCCTGTCGATCAACATCTCGCCCTGGCAGCTGCGCGACGCCTGGCTGGCGCAGAAGATCATCAAGGTACTGGCCGAGACCGGCTTCCCGGCGAGCCGGCTCGAGGTGGAGATCACCGAAAGCTCGCTGTTCGACAATCTGGCGCTCGCCCAGTCGATCGTCGGCAGCCTCAAGAACCAGGGCGCCAAGCTGGCGCTCGACGATTTCGGCACCGGCTATTCGTCGCTGGCGCACCTGCGCGCCCTGCCCTTCGACCGGATCAAGATCGACAAGAGCTTCATCATCTCGCTCAACAGCAGCGCGGATTCGGCGGCGATCGTCAACGCGATCATCAGCCTGGGCGAGAGCCTGAACCTGCCGATCACCGCCGAGGGCGTGGAAGACGCCGCGATCGAGGAACGGCTGCGCGCCGCCGGCTGTGCCAAGGCGCAGGGCTGGTATTATGGCAAGCCGCTCTCGGTGATGGGCGTGCGGCGCCTGCTCGCCGAACGGCGGCTGATCCAGCCGGGCTCGGGCGCGATCAATCCGGAAGCGCCGGATTCGGGGCAACGGCTGGCGGGCTGAGCCTGGTTCGTCATGCTGAACTTGTTTCAGCATCCAAGGAGCCACCAGGGATATCCTTCGTGGAGCGTTGGACCCTGAAACAAGTTCAGGGTGACGGTTAGTACTTGCGCGCGCCCTACCAGCCCGCGCCCTCCTCGCGCAGGAACACCAGCTCCTCCGCCGTCGATTCCCGCCCCAGCACCGCGTTCCGGCTGGGAAAGCGCCCGAACCGCGCGATCACCGCGGCATGCTTCACCGCATAGTCAATCACATGCGCGTCACCCAGCGTGCCGAACTTCTCCACGCTCAGCTTCTGCATCGCCGGATCCTCGGCATGCTCGAGCGGAAGGTAGAGGAACTGCCGCTCCTCGGCCGTCAGCGCCACTTCCCAGCCGAAATCGATCATCTCCAGGGCCAGCTCCAGCGCGAGCGGATCGGCGGCATAGGCTTCGGCGCTGTCGCGGTGGAGGTTGCGGCTGAACTGGTCGAGCAGGATGATCGCCGCGAGCAGGGTCTCGGGATAGTCGCGCCAGCCTTCCGCCCCCGACTCCAGCACCAGATCGCGCAGCGGGCCGAAACGCGCCCTGATCTCCGCGTCGAGCGCGTCCGAGCGCGCGAATTGCTCCTCGGAACTGAGCGCGAACCAGAAGCCCAGCACTTCGCGGGCCTTCGCGTGGACATCCAGGGTCGCTGCGCCTAGATCACCGGTCAAATGTCATCCCCTCACGTCATCAGTCTGGGTTGCCGTCTCAACCTCGCCGAGAGCGAAACGATCCGCGCGCTGCTGACGGATCGTGACACTGTCGTGATCAACAGTTGCGCGGTGACCAACGAGGCCGTCAAGCAGACCCGCCAGGCGATCCGCCGGGCGCGGCGCGAACGGCCGGGCGCCGAGCTGGTGGTGACGGGCTGCGCGGCGCAGATCGATCCCCAGGCTTTCGCGGCGATGCCCGAGGTCGACCGGGTGATCGGCAATGCCGAGAAGCTGGACGGCAATGCTTGGGCCGCGCCCGAGCCGATGCTGGTGCAGGACATCATGGCGGTGCGCGAGACCGCGCCGCATCTCGCCGCCAGCTTCTCGACGCATGCCCGTGCGTTCGTCGAGGTCCAGAATGGCTGCGACCATCGCTGCACCTTCTGCGCGATCCCCTATGGCCGGGGAAACAGCCGCTCCGTTCCGGCGGGCGCCGTGATCGACCGCGTCGCCCAGCTCGCCGAGAGCCATGCCGAGGTCGTGCTGACCGGCGTCGACCTGACCAGCTATGGCCCCGACCTGCCCGGCAGCCCGAGCCTGGGCCAGCTGGTCGAGCGCATCCTGACGCATGTCCCCAAGCTCCAGCGGCTGCGGCTTTCCTCGCTCGACGGGATCGAAGTCGACGACCGGTTGTTTGCGCTGCTCACCGGGGAGCCGCGTCTGATGCCGCACGTCCATCTCTCGCTGCAGGCGGGCGACGACATGATCCTGAAGCGCATGAAGCGCCGCCACAGCCGCGCCCAGTCGATCGCCTTGGCCGAGCGGCTGCGCGCCGCGCGTCCGGACATCGCGATCGGCGCGGACCTGATCGCCGGCTTCCCGACCGAGACCGAGGCAATGTTCGAGAACACGCTGGCGCTGGTCGCCGAGTGCAACATCGTCCACGCGCATATCTTCCCCTATTCGCCGCGCGCCGGCACGCCCGCCGCGAAGATGCCGCGGGTCGAGCCCGAGCTGGTGAAGGCCCGCGCCGCGCGCCTGCGTGCCGAGGCCGGGCGGGTCCGGGACAATTGGCTGCAAAGCCTGGTAGGCAGCACCCAACAAGTGCTGGTAGAGCGCCCCGGAGAGCGGGGCCATGCCGGCAATTTCGCCGAGGTTCGCCTCGCCCCCCATGAAGTCGGAGAGATTGTGAGCGTAAAGATCGTGGACGTGCAGGACGGGAAGCTGATCGCATGAGCGGCCCCAGCTGGCATGAGCGCCTTCTCGGCGGCTTCCGCAAGACTTCGGACAAGCTGATCGGCAACCTTGCCGGACTCGGCCTGGCACGGCTCGACGATGCGACGCTCGACGAGGTCGAGGAAGCGCTGATCGCTTCCGACCTCGGCCCGACCACCGCCGCGCGCATCCGCGCCCGCCTCGCCGAGGGCCAGTATGAGCGCAACATGGAGGAGCTCGGCATCCGCCTGGTGGTGGCCGAGGAAGTCGCCAAGGTGCTCGAGCCGGTGGCGAAGAAGCTCGAGATCGAGGCCTTTCCGCGCCCGCAGGTGATCCTCGTCATCGGGGTCAACGGATCGGGCAAGACCACGACGATCGCCAAGCTCGCCAACCTGCTGATGGAGCAGGACTATGCGGTGATGCTCGCGGCCGGCGACACCTTCCGCGCCGCCGCGATCGGCCAGCTCAGGACCTGGGCCGAGCGGATCGGCGTGCCGATCGTCACCGGGCCAGAAGGCGGCGACGCTGCCGGCATCGTGTTCGAAGCGGTGAAGAAAGCGACCGAGATCGGCACCGACGTGCTGATCGTCGACACCGCCGGCCGCCTGCAGAACAAGACCGAGCTGATGGCCGAGCTCGCCAAGATCCGCCGCGTGCTCGGCCGGCTCAATCCGGCGGCGCCGCATGACGTGGTGCTGGTGCTCGACGCCACCACCGGCCAGAACGCGCTTAACCAGATCGAGGTGTTCAAGGAAGTCGCCGGCGTCACCGGGCTGGTGATGACCAAGCTCGACGGCACCGCGCGCGGCGGCGTGCTGGTCGCGGCGGCGGAGAAATACGGCCTGCCGATCCATGCGATCGGGGTGGGCGAGAAGGTGGACGATCTGCGTCCGTTCAACGCGCAGGAAGTGGCGCGCATCATTGCCGGCGTGGAGGAACTGACCCGATGAGACCCTTTCCCGCCCCCGCTTCGGCCTCGCCCGGCGTGCGGATGCTGATCGATTACGGCCCGCTCGCGGTGTTCTTCGGCGTCAACGCGATTGCCCAGGGCCCGGTGCTCGCGCGCGTGTTCGCGGCCACGGTCGCGTTCATGGTCGCGATGGCGGCGGCGATCTCGCTGAGCTGGTGGAAGACCCGCCATGTCTCGCCGATGCTGTGGATCACCGCGGCCTTCGTGCTCGTGTTCGGCAGCCTCACGCTCTATTTCCACGACCAGACCTTCATCCAGATCAAGCCGACGATCATCTATGCGATGTTCGCCGTCGTGCTCGGCTACGGCGTGATCGCCGACAAGCCGCTGCTCCAGATGCTGCTCGAACAGGCCTATCCCGGGCTTTCGGCGCGCGGCTGGCGGCTGCTGACGATCAACTGGGCGCTGTTCTTCCTCGCCGCGGCGGTGGTCAACGAAGTCGTCCGCCACTTCGTCACCTGGGACCAGTGGGTGTTCTTCAAGACCTGGATCATGATCCCGGTCACGCTGGTGTTCGCGATGCTCAACATCCCGCTGCTGCTCAAGCACGGCCTCCAGCTCGAGAAGCCCGAGGAGGCGCCGATCCCGCCGCAGGAGTAAGCGGCGGTGTCGACTACCCTCTATCGCGCGGTGCGCGCCACCAACTGGCTGCGGCGCCAGATGCGCACCAACTCCCTCTGGTTCCTGGGGCTTTCGATGCTGGTCGGCATCGGCGCGGGCGCCAGCGCGATCCTGCTCGGTCAGCTCGCGCGCGGCACCCAGCGGCTGCTGTTCGGCCTGCCCCAGGGCGAGCATCTGAGCGCCGCCGAGACGATCGAGCCCTGGCGGCTGATCGCCCTGCCGATCGGCGGCGCGATCCTCGGGCTGGTGCTGTGGCTGCTGCGCAAGCGCACTCCGATCGATATCGTCGAAGCCAATGCGCTGCACGGCGGCCGCATCCCCGCGCGTGACACCGCCACGGTGGTCGGCACCACGCTGCTTTCCAACGGCTTCGGTGCCTCGGTCGGGCTTGAGGCTGCCTATGCCCAGGCCGGCGGCGGCATCGCTTCGCTGCTCGGGCAGAAGGTCAAGCTGCGCCGCAGCGACTTGCGCACGCTGATGGCGGCCGGCGCCGGCGCCGCGGTGAGCGCAGCCTTCGGTGCGCCGCTCACCGGCGCCTTCTATGCCTTCGAAGTCGTGCTCGGCGCCTATAGCCCGGCGACCGTCGCCCCGGTGATGCTCGCCGCGCTTTCGGCCGCGGTGCTGGCGCGCGGGGTCGGGCTGACGCCCTATGTGATCGGCGCCGGCGGCATGCACCCGATCGGCACTGCCGATTATATCCTCTACGGACTGCTGGGCGTGCTCTGCGCCGGGCTCGGCATCGTGCTGATGCGGCTGGTGTCGCTGGTCGAGCGCGCGGTCCATCGCTCGAAACTGCCGATGCACTGGGCGCCACTGGTCGGCGGACTGCTGCTCGTCCCCTTCGGCTTGATCTCGCCCCAGACGCTGTCGGGCGGGCATGGCGCGCTCAACCTCAACCTCGCCAGCGAAGTGACGATCGCCGGGCTCGCGCTGATCATCGTCCTCAAGCTGATCGCCTCGTCCCTCTCGATCGGCTTCGGCTTTCGCGGCGGCCTGTTCTTCGCGTCGCTGTTCCTCGGCTCGCTCGTCGGCCGGCTCTACCAGGTGGTGCTGGCGCAGGTGCCGAACCTGCATGTGCTGGCGCCCGACGACGCCACCGTGGTCGGCATGGCGGCGCTGGCGGTGGCGGTGGTCGGCGGGCCGATGACCATGTCGCTACTGGTGCTGGAAGTGACGCATGACTTCAGCATCACCGGCGTCGCCCTCGCCGCGACGCTGATCTCCTCCACGGTCGCCCGCACCGTCTTCGGCTATAATTTCTCCACCTGGCGCCTGCACCTGCGCGGCGAAACGCTGCGCAGCGGCCGCGATGTCGGCTGGATGCGCGCGCTTACCGCCACCCAGATGATGCGCCGCGACGTGCCGCAGATGCCGGCCGATGCCAGCGTCTCCGCCTTCCGCGCGCGCTTCCCGCTTGGCTCGACCACCCGCGTCGTCCTGCTCGACGTGCACGGCCATTATGCCGGCATCGTCGAGACTGCCGCCGCCTGGTCGCCCGAAGTCGAGCTGGTCGCCGAGATCGGCACCCTCGCCCGCCTGCCCCATGCGAAGCTGACACCCGAGATGGGGATCGGCGCGGTGCTGGAGATGTTCGACCGGGTCGCGGCGGACGATCTCGCGGTGGTCGATACCGAAGGCAACGTCATCGGCCTGATCACCGAACGCCATGCCCGGCGGCGCTATGCCGAGGAGCTGGAGCGGTCGCAGCGGGAATTGTACGGCGAGGCTTGAGGCCGGTCCTTGAGGCTGCGCTTACCCCGGCGCAGGCCGGGGCCCAGCCGTGTGCGGGCGCG
>JAEXLC010000300.1 GCA_023445495.1 Pseudomonadota bacterium
GGCATCCGGGCTACCGCCGGTATGACGTATCCGGCCCCCCCCTAGGGCTTCGCCGGCAGCCCCAGTGCCGTCCGCAGGAAGCTGTCGCTCTTGTCGAGCATCTGCACACGCGCCTTGTCGTCGTCGAGCTGGTGGTCGAGGCCCTTGAACTCGACCAGCTCCACCGGCTTGCCCGCGCTGCGCAGCCGGCTGGCCATCATCCGCGATTCGCCGATGCCGACGTTCAGGTCCAGGTCGCCATGGAACATCAGCACCGGCGCCTTGATCTTCTGGACGTTCTGCGCGGGTGATCCTTCCTTCACATGCGCACCCGTGCCGATGAACTTGCTGACGATATTGTAGCTGGTGAAGCCCTGCGCCTCGGACCGCAGCGTCTCCAGGTCGGTCACCGGCGCGATCGCCACGATCGCCTTGAACAGGTCGGGGTCGAGCACCGGGCTCTGCAGCGCCGCATAGCCGCCATAGGACCAGCCGACGATCGCCAGCTTGCCCGGCGCGGCGATGCCCTGCTTCTCCAGCCAGCGCCCGCCATCGTTCACATCGCCGATCGCGATCCGCCAGGACTGGAAGCCGTTCTTCTGGAACCAGCCATCGCCATAGCCGGTCGATCCGCGGAAATTGGGCTGGAGCACGGCGAAGCCGCGCGCAGCATAGAATTGCGCCAGCCAGTCGAAGCCCCATTCGTCGCGCGAGCCCGGCCCGCCATGCGGCATCACGATCGCGGGCAGGTTCTTGCCGTCGCTGCCCGCCGGCAGCGTCAGATAGCCCGGGATCTGGGTGCCGTCGGCGGCGGGGAAGGTCACCGGCTTGACCGGCGCCAGCTTCGTCTCGGCCAGCGGCGGACGCAGCGGCATGACCTCGCCCAGCTGCTTGCTGGTCTTGTCGTACAGATAATAGGTGCCGGGATCGGTGTCGCCGCCGGCGAACAGCAGCAGCTTCTTCTCGTCGGCGCTGGCATCGATGAAGGTCACCAGCGGCTTGCCGGGCAGGGCCTTGCCCAGCGCGTTGCGCAGCTTCTGCAGCTCGGGATCGAAGAACTCGGTGGTCCGCTTGTCGGTGGCATAGCTCACGCCCACCACGCGGCGCTGCCGCCCGATCCGCACCAGCCCGTCGACATCCACCTGGGGATGCGCGAACACCAGCTTGCGGGTCAGCGTGCCGTCCAGCGCGATGCTGTACAGCGCGGATCGCCCGTCCTTCTCGTCAAAGCCGTAGACGACATTGGCATCGCGATCGACGGCATAGGGATTGAAGCCCGAATAGCCGCCCCCGCCATCGCTCACCAGGTCGCCCAGCTTCTTCCAGTCGCGGTCGCCGGCGGTGCGATACTGATAGCTGTAATTGCCGGTCAGCATGCCTTCGTTGCGCGCCTGGGCGAAGCCGATGATGCGCACATTGCCATGGCCGTCGCTGATATATTCGTTCGCGCCCCCGCGCGGCGATTCGACCAGCTTGCGCTTCAGCGTGGTCGCATCGACCAGCTCCACCGCCAGCCCCTCGCGCGCGTTCGCCACATGGCTGCCGGTCGAATATTCGGGCACGAACTCGCGCGTCATCAGCACCGATCCGTTCGATCCGTCCGGGCCCCAGTCGATGATGTCGCCGCCGGACTGGATGATGTCCAGCGCGGTTGCGCTGTCGCGCTGGCTCAGCAGCTTCAGGTCCGATCCGTCGGCGTTTAGCGACACCATCCGGGTGAAGGCCAGCTTCTTGTCGAGCTTCCCGATCATGTAGATGTTGCACACGAGCCGTGTCGTGCTGGCCCAGCGGCAGCTGGTGATCTGGTCGGGATCGCCGCTCGAATTCAGGACCATCTTCGATTCGCCCGTCTCCAGGTTCGCCACCATCAGCGCGTCGCCCCGCCCGGAAACGGGCTGGAGCATCGCCACCTGGGTGCCGTCCGGTGACAGGCTGATCTGCTGGATGAATTCCCGCGCGCCGAATTTGCGCGCGTCCTCGCTCTGGGCAAGGGCAATGGCCGGCATGGCCGATGCGGCAAGCATCGCCGCACGAACGATAGTCTTCATGATCCCCCCGATAGTCGAACCGCCAGCCTAGCCGGTGCGCGGCCATTGGCAATCGCGCGATGGAACCGGGCCGGTGCGGAAGCGGGCCGGGCGGCAGGCCCGGCGGATCTACTCAATCTGGCGGAAAACCGTACGGATCGCGCCAGAATTGACCCATTTCGGCGCCACCTGCCCTGACGCGATCGTTCGGCTCCTGTAACAAATCCGCAAAACAGGGCCTCGGGTCGCATGAGGCCGCACCGCATCGCGCCAATCGGCGTCGGGGGTGCTCTTGCTGCGCGCGTCGTGGGTTCCGGGGGAACCGCGGCCTGCGCCAGAGTCCGGGGGGACTTGTCTTGGGATTGCTTCATCGGGACGTCGGTCTCGATCATCCGGCGCTGGAAACGCTGCTCGCCCGGCTCGGCACCGCCGAAGCCGTCGCGGTGCCGCGCTATCCGATGCCCGGCAGCCGCCGGGGGCGCTGCTACTGGAACGTGCGCGATCAGGTGCGGCTGCAGGCCGGCGCCTGCGTCTTCGGCTGGATGCTGGTCGAGATACCCGGCATCGCGCTGTTCGGCTGGCACCATGCGGTGTGGCGCGCACCTTCGGGCCAGCTTTCCGACATCTCGCCGCATCCGGTCAGCGGCTGGGGCGTGGGCGTCACCAGCTTCGCGTTCGATCCGGTCCAGGATCATGCGCTCGATTGGCCGCCCAACATGCCGCAGCAGTTCGTGCCGCTGCTCCGTGCCGATCCGCTCGATCGCTTCATCGCCAACGAAGCGGAGGTCCACACCCTGCGCCAGCGCTACCGCGATGCCGAGCGGCAGATCCCTTCCGCCACCTGCTTCGACGGCGAGCGGGATCTGATCGTCCATGTCGAGACGGTGGCGGACATCGCCCGGCTCAAGAAGCTCGAGCGCCGCTATCTCCCCCGCATCCGCGCCGCCGAGGCCCGCCGCGACGCGCTGATCCCGGCGCTCACCCGCCTCCAGCATGCGATGCTCGACCGCCTCGCCCACGCCGAGGTCGCCGCCGACCTGGCATCCGACGTGCTGCGCGCGGTGGGGGGATGATCGTCATCCCGGCGAAAGCCGGGATCTCAGGCGAAGGCGCTGAGCGTGTGTTCAGCAGTTCCCCGGCGAAGGCCGGGGCCCAGTTTCGGCACAGTATCGATGGCGCCGGAGCCTCTCGAATGACATTGCAACTGGGCCCCGGCCTTCGCCGGGGAACCGGGAGGGCGTGTAAAGGCCGGCCCTCACCGCCCCAATTCCCTTACCGCGAAATCGATGAACGTCGGCCAGTTATCCCGGTTGTTATGCCCGCCGCGATGCTGGCGAAACGCCAGGTCGCCGCCGGTCACCGGCGTCAGCTCGGGCGGGAACGCGCGCGCGCTCAGCCCCTTGGCCCCGCGCACTTCCCAGGCCGGCGATGCCGCCACCGCCGCCAGGAAGCTGCCCTTGGGATCGACCCAGCCATCGCCGGTATCGACGGTGCCCGCGCCTAGGAACAGCGGCCGCGGCGCCGAAAGCGCGATCAGCATATGCGCGTCCACCGGCAAATCGAACTCGGTCTTCGGGCCGGCATATTTCAGGAAATTGCCGGCGAACCAGTGATACTCGCCCCCGGCCGCCAGGTTGCCCATCCGCTCGCCGAAGTTCCGCCGGTAAAGCGCCGCGCCGCCCGCGCCCGAGGAGCCGACAAAGCCGATCGCGAAGTGCGGGTCATAGGCCATGGCGACCAGCGCCGCCTTGCCATAGCGCGACAGGCCCTCGATCCCGATCCGGCGCGCGTCAATTTTCGCGTCCGAAGCGAGCGCCTCGCGCGCCCGGCTCGCGCCCCAGGCCCAGGCGCGCAGCACGCCCCAGTCCTCGGGGCCGCGCGGGCGGCCTTTGAGCGAGATGCCGATCACCCCGGTCTTCAGCTCCCCGCCATTGTCCGCCTGGATCGAATTCGCCACCACCACGGCATAGCCCCAGCCGCGTTTGAGCAGCTGTTCGGTATAGGGCGGGCCGGGGTCGGCGGGGCGCGGCGGCCCGGGGAATTTGAAGCCCTCGGGGAAGCCGAAGCTCAGCATCACCGGCACCCGTTCGGGGCGGTCGGGCAGCGTGTAGCGTACGCTTATGCGCGCGGATGCTTGCGGGGCGTCCCGATTGTCCGCCACGCCTTCCAGCCAGCGCCTGGTCACCGGAATCCCGGCTTCGCTGGCCTTTTCCTCGCGCAGCAGATTCCACGTTATTTTCGGGGCGGTTAGCGGCACCCGGCCGTAGATCTCGCGGTCGAAGATCTCGACGATCTCGCGGCGGCGGCGGTCCCAGTCCTTGCTGTTGTTCACCCGCCGGCCGTCGTTGAGACGCATCAGACTCGGAAGTTCAGGCGTGCCCGCTTTCGCCTCGTCATAGTTCGCCGCATTGGGCGCGTCCGGATTGAAACCATCTGCGCCGGCACGGATTTCCTTGATCCCCAGCCGGTCGAGCATCGCCTGCCGGTCGGCATTGGCGGCGCTATAGTCCTGCTGCTGCGCGGTCGCGGGCAGGGCGAGCGCCAATATCGGCGCACAGAGCGTCCACAACCGCATCGCATCCCCTCCTATGTTATCGCTACCAAGCTGCCTCGCATTGCGAACCCGCGCAACCCTTGCCAACATCGGCGTACGAAGTTCTGTTTGGGGGTATCCATGCGCCATCTGCTCACCGTCGCCCTGCTGCTGTCCGGCACCGCGGCCAATGCCCAGACCATCCCGGTCGAGACGATGAAGGAGGTGACGCAGGTCCTGTCCTCCGACGCCTATGAGGGCCGCGCGCCGACCACCCCGGCCGAAGACAAGACGATCGCCTATATCGTCCAACGCTTTGAAAAGGCGGGCCTCAAGCCGGGCAACAAGGGAAGCTGGACCCAGGATGTGCCGCTGGTCGAGATCACCGCGCAGAACGTCCAGCCCCTGGTCTTCACTGGCGGCTCGGCGCCGGTCTCGCTCGACTATCGCAAGGACATGGTCATCGCCACCTACCGCGTGGTCCCCAAGGTCGCGATCAAGGATAGCGACGTCGTCTTTGTCGGCTATGGCATCAACGCCCCCGAACGCGGCTGGAACGACTATGCCGGTCTGGACGTGAAAGGGAAGACGGTCGTCATCCTGGTCAACGATCCCGACTATAAAACCCCGGAAACCAAGGGTTTGTTCGACGGCAAGGCGATGACCTACTATGGCCGCTGGACCTACAAGTTCGAGGAAGCGGCCCGGCAGGGCGCGGCCGCCGCGATCATCGTCCACGACACCTATCCGGCCGCCTATCCCTGGGGCGTGGTCCAGTCCTCCTGGACCGGCCCCCAGCTCGAGCAGGACACGCCGGGCGACCATATGGACCAGAGCCAGGCGATCGGCTGGATGCAGCTCGACAAGGCCAAGGCCCTGTTCGCCGCCGCCGGCAAGGACTTCGATGCCCTCTCGGCAGCGGCGGAGAAGAAGGGCTTCAAGGCGGTGCCGCTCGGCGTAAAGGCCTCTGTCGGCTGGGAAAACACGATCAAGCGCCAGGCATCGAAGAACGTCGTCGGCGTGCTGCCGGGCTCGGCGAAGCCTGACGAGGTCGTGCTCTACTCGGCGCATTGGGACCATCTCGGCCGCTGCGACGCGGTGAATGGCGACGACATCTGCAACGGCGCGGTCGACAATGCTTCGGGCATCGGCGGCCTCGTCGCCCTTGCCGAAGCCCATGCCAAGGCCGGCCCGGCGAAGCGCAGCCTGGTCTTCCTGGCGGTCACTGCCGAGGAATCGGGCCTGCTCGGCAGCAAGTTTTACGCCGAGAACCCGGTCTATCCGCTCGCCAGGACGGTGGGCGGGGTGAACATGGATTCCCTGAATGTCATTGGAAAGACGAAGGATTTCGTGATCGCCGGCGCCGGCAAGTCCGAGCTTGAGGATCTGGTGAAGCCCTTCGTCGCGGCCGAGGGCCGGGTGATCCTCCCCGAAGCCCGGCCCGAGGCGGGCGGCTATTATCGCTCCGATCATTTCAGCTTCGCCAAGCTCGGCGTGCCGATGCTCTATGGCGAGAGCGGCGACGATCTGGTCGTGGGCGGCAAGGAAGCCGGGGAGAAGGCCGCGAAGGACTATACCCAGAACCGCTATCACAAGCCCCAGGACGAATATAACCCGGCCTGGGACTGGAGCGGCGCGGCTTCGGACCTCAACATCTATTACGGCCTCGGCCGCCAGCTCGCCGAGGGCAGCGCCTGGCCGAACTGGTACAAGACCGCCGAATTCCGCGCGGTTCGCGACAAGTCTCGCGCCGGACAGTGAACGGGATTATGGGGGCGGAATGACGATTCCGCTCCCCCCCAAGCCCGAATGGGCGCACCACCACGCCGTGTGGATCGGCTTCCCCAGCCATCCCGAACTCTGGCTCGACGATCTCGCCTCCGCGCGCCTCGAAGTCGCCGCCTTCGCCAAGGCGGTGCATGCCGAGGGCAAGGGCGAGCAGGTGATCCTGGTCGCCGCCAACGAGGAATCCGCCAAGGCTGCCCGTACCTTGGCGGGAAATGCCGCCAAGGTCGTGATCGAGCCGTTCGGCGACATCTGGCTGCGCGACACCGCCGCGATCATCGGCGGAAACGGCACCGCGCACGACTTCCGGTTCAACGGCTGGGGCGGCAAGTATGATCTCGAGGGCGACGACGATATCGGCCACCGCCTCGCCGAGCGCGCGCAGATGAACGTCGAGGATCACGCCTGGGTGCTCGAAGGCGGCGCGATCGACGGCGACGGCACCGGGCTGGTGGTCACCACCGAGCAGTGCCTGCTCAACCGCAATCGCAATCCGCAACTCAGCAAGGCCGAGGTCGAGGAGATGCTGCTCAAGGACCTGGGCTATACCCAGGTGCTGTGGCTCGGCGACGGCCTGCTCAACGACCATACCGACGGCCATGTCGACAACCTCGCGCGTTTCATCGGTCCCAACCGGCTGCTGATCCCCGAAGGCGCCGAGAACGATCCCAACTGGCGCATCTACCAGGACGCCGCCGCCCGCGCCGAAGCGGCGGGCGTCGAAGTGGTCCGCTTCCCCTCGCCGGGCCGCGTGCTCAACGAGGATGAGGAGATCATCCCGGCGAGCTACATGAACTTCTATATCGGCAATGCCGCGGTGGTGGTGCCGCTCTACGGCCAGGAGAATGACGTGGCGGCGGTGGACAAGCTCGCCGAGCTGTTCCCCGGCCGCGCGATCATCGGCCAGCGCGCCGACCATATCCTGACCGGCGGCGGCAGCTTCCACTGCATCAGCCAGCAGATCCCGGCGTAAGGCGAATACCCTCTCCCGCTTTTGCGGGAGAGGGACTTGGGATTTACTTCGCGATCGGCGCGCCCGCGGTGCTGCTTACCCGCCAGATCGCGTTGCCGACATCGTCCGCCACCAGCAGCGCGCCGCCGGCGTCGGTGATCACGCCGACCGGGCGGCCCTGCACGGTCTTGCCATCCTTGGCGAGGAAGCCTGTGAGCAGGTCGACCGGCTTGGTGTTCTTGAGCGGATAGCCATTGTCACCGAACGGCACGAAGACGAGCTTGTAGCCCGAGGGCGGCTCGCGGTTCCACGATCCATGCAGCGCGACAAAGGCGCCATTGGCGAACTTGCCGCCCAGCTTGGCATCGGCGGCGAAGGCGAGGCCCAGCGGCGCGGTATGGGCGCCGAGCGCGAAGTCCGGGCGCTTGGTATATTCGCGCAGGTCCGGCCGCTCGGGCGTCACGCGCTTGTCGACATAGCCACCCCAATAATTCCACGGCCAGCCGTAAAAGGCGCCGAAATCGACCTGGGTCAGATAGTCGGGGGGCATGTCCGAGCCGAGCATGTCGCGCTCGTTGACCACGGTCCACAGGTTGCCGGTATGCGGCTCGAAGGCCATGCCGTTCGGGTTGCGCAGGCCCCAGGCATAGACGCGCGAGGATTTGGTCTCGGGGATCACTTCGAGGATCGCGGCGCGGGTGCGCTTGGCGGCGTCGAGCTCCTTGGCGACCTGGAAGGGCGAGTCGGCGGTGTAGATGTCGCCTTCCTTGTCCAGGCCGTTCTCGCCGATGTTCGATGCGGAGCCGACCGCGACATAGATGCGCTTGCCGTCGGGCGAGGGCAGGATGTTGCGCGCCCAGTGATTGCCGCCGCCGGCCAGGTCGATGATCTTCTCGGGCTTGGCGGTGATCTTCGTGTCGCCGGCCTTGTAGGGGAAGCGGACCAGCGCGTCGGTGTTGGCGACGTAGAGCCAGTCGCCGATCAGCGCCATGCCGCTCGGCGAGTTCAGCCCCTCGATCAGCGCCGAGCGCTGGTCGGCGACGCCGTCGCCATTGGTGTCGCGCAGCAGGGTGATGCGGTTGGCCGAGGGCACGCCGGCACCGGCGCGATTGAGCATGACGCCCATGATCCAGCCGGTGATGCCACCGCCTTCGCGGGGGGGCGAGTTGCTCTCGGCGACCAGCACGTCGCCATTGGGCAGGCGGTAGAGCCAGCGCGGGTGATCGAGCTTGTCGGCGAAGGGCGCGACCTGCAGTCCCTCGGACGCGGTCGGTTTGGCACCGTTCGCCCAGCCCACCGGCTTGGCGATGCGGACGGTCGGGATGTCCTGGTAGCGCGCCTCGCTCAGCTGCGGGACCGTGCCGGTGACGGCGCTTTCAGAGAGCTTGGCCTTGTCGGGCTGGGTCGCCCAGACGAACAGGCCGATGAGCACCACCACGAGGACGGCAAGGACGATGAGGATCCGCTTGAGCATGGCGAAAGGATAGGGGGCGGGAAGGGGGAAGCCAATCCAATTAAAATCCTCCCCGAGCTTGTCTCGGGGAGGGGGACCATTGCGCAGCAATGGTGGAGGGGCGCCGTCGAAGACGGCGGCTGCGCCGCCGCCCCTCCACCACCGACCTTCGGTCGACGGTCCCCCTCCCCCAGCGAGCTGGGGGAGGAATTAGGTGTCACTTCAGATCGAAGCGGTCCGCGTTCATCACCTTGGTCCAGGCGGCGACGAAGTCGTGCACGAACTTCTCCTCATTGCCGTTCTCGGCATAGATCTCGCCGACCGCACGCAGTTCCGCGTTCGAGCCGAAGATCAGGTCCGCCCGGGTAGCGCGCCACTTCTCGTGGCCCGCGGCACGGTCGGTTGCGACATATTCGTCGTCGCCTTCCCCGGCAGCCGCCCAGACATTGGTCATGTCGTAGAGGTTGACGAAGAAGTCGTTGGTCAGTTGGCCCGGACGCTTGGTGAAATGGCCATGGCCGCGCTCGCCGTGATTGGCGCCGAGCACGCGCAGGCCGCCGATCAGCACGGTCATCTCGGGCACCGAGAGGCCGAGTAGCGAAGCGCGGTCGAGCATCATTTCCTCGACCTTCACCGCGAGCTTCTTCTTGCCGACATAGTTGCGGAAGGCGTCGGCCTCGGGCTCCATCACCGCGAAGCTGTCGGCATCGGTCTGCGCCGCCGTGGCATCGCCGCGCCCGCCGCTGAACGGCACCGCGACGCTGGAGCCGGCGTCCTGGATAGCCTTCTCCAGCCCGACCACGCCGCCGAGCACGATGGCATCGGCCAGCGACAGCGAACCGCGAAGCCCGTCCAGGGTCGAGATCACCTTGGCGAGGGTCGCGGGCTCGTTGACGTCCCAGTCCTTCTGCGGCGCCAGCGCGACGCGCGCGCCATTGGCGCCGCCGCGGAAGTCCGACTTGCGGAAGGTGCTGGCCGAAGCCCAGGCGGCCTTTACCAGCTGGCTGACGGTCAGGCCGCTGCCGGCGATCTTTGCCTTCACGGCGGCGATGTCGGCGTCGGAAGGCGTGGTGCCCGCCGGGACCGGATCCTGCCAGATCAGGTCTTCCGCGGGGACTTCCGGCCCGAGGTAACGGACCTTGGGACCCATGTCGCGATGGGTCAGCTTGAACCAGGCGCGGGCGAAGGCGTCCTTGAACGCTTCATGGTCGGCCCGGAAGCGCTCGCTGATCGCGCGGAACTCGGGGTCGCGCTTCAGGGCCATGTCGGCGGTGGTCATCATCGTCGGGACCTTGAGGTTCGGATCCCAGGCCGCCGGGGCCATGTCCTCTTCCTTCTGGCCGATCGGCTGCCACTGGTGGGCGCCGGCAGGCGACTTCACCAGCTCATAGTCATAGTCGAACAGCAGCCGGAAATAATTCTCGGTCCATTCGCGCGGCGTGTTGGTCCAGGCGCCTTCGATGCCGCTGGTGACGGTGTGCTCGCCGATGCCGCCGCTCTCATGGCCGCTGACCCAGCCGAAACCCTGCGCGACGAGATCGCCGCCCGAGGGGGCTGCGCCGAGCAGCGAAGCGTCGCCATTGCCATGCGCCTTGCCGAAGGTGTGGCCGCCGGCGGTGAGAGCGACGGTCTCCTCGGCGTTCATCGCCATGCGCGCAAAGGTCTCCTTCATGTCGCGCGCCATGCCGGCATCGTCATGCGGATCGCCCTGCGGGCCCTCGGGATTGACGTAGATCAGGCCCATCTGGATCGCGGCGAGCGGGCCTTCGATCTCGTGGAAGCCATGCTCGGGGGCGATGCGGGTCTGGACGCCCTCGTTCACCCATTTGTCTTCCGAGCCCCAATAGATGTCGCGCTCGGGCTCGAACACGTCGGGGCGGCCGCCGCCGAAGCCGAACACCGGCCCGCCCATGCTCTCGATCGCGACATTGCCGGTGAGGATGAACAGATCGGCCCAGCTGATGTGCTTGCCGTATTTCTGCTTGATCGGCCACAACAGGCGGCGCGCCTTGTCGAGGTTGCCGTTGTCCGGCCAGCTGTCGAGCGGAGCGAAGCGCTGCTGGCCGCTATTGGCGCCGCCGCGGCCGTCGGCCGTGCGATAGGTGCCTGCGGCGTGCCAGGCCATGCGGATGAAGAACGGGCCGTAATGCCCGTAATCGGCCGGCCACCAGGGCTGGCTGTCGGTCATCAGCGCGGTGAGATCGGCCTTGAGCGCTGCATAGTCGAGCTGCTTGAAGGCGGCGGCATAGTCGAAATCGGCGCCCATCGGGTTGGACGAGCCATTGGGGTTGAGGATTTCGGTGGCGAGCATCTCGGGCCACCAATCCTTGTTGGTGCGGCCGAGCAGTGCGCGCACGCCGCCGGCGCCGTGCATCGGGCAACCGCCGCCGTCGATCGATCCTGTCTTTGCGTCCATCTCCCAAGCTCCTTGCTGAATTGGCAGCTATGGGATGCCACTCCGAATGCAATCGAAGAAATGGATTAGATCGCCGTCAGTGATCGAGCGGGTGATTTTTACGACACGCCGTTGTCACCGAGGCCGTCCAACCCGC
>JAEXLC010000042.1 GCA_023445495.1 Pseudomonadota bacterium
CGTTCCGGTGAGGAGCACCGCGTCGGTGGAGTGGCTTCTATGCCCGACTCCCCACCCCGTCAACAGCCATCTGTAACTTTCTGTCTTTTTTTCGAAACAGGAACCAGAAACACCACCATATCAATACGTTAGCACCGTTTTGAAGGTCTCCAAAACGTCACCAAAACCCACAAACACCCCGAATCACCCCACGAATCACACCAGAATCACTCCGGAATCGGGGCTTCGGGACCGCGAAAATCGCCCTTCCGGCGATTCAGTCCCCGCAATGCATCGATCCGCAGCCCGATTCACAGACTCGACGCCTGCAAGCATGCGTAATCGCGCACGCAAATCGGCACTTCTCGACGGTTTACGGGGCATAAAGGCGAACGGGCGCATAGCGCGCGTATGAGCGAACCCGTGCTGGCCACTCCCGACACCCAAGCCACCAGCCTGCGCCAGCAGGTGCGCAGCGCCGTGATCTGGCGTTCGGGCACCCAGATCTTCGGCCAGCTGCTTACCTGGGCTTCGACGTTCATCGTCATCCGGCTGCTCGGCCCTTCGGCCTATGGCCTGTTCGCGATGACCCAGGTGATCCTGGTGCTGCTCAACATGCTCAACGGCTACGGCCTCGCCAGCGCGCTCATCCAGCGACAGGATGCCGGGCGGCATGCCCAGCGCCAGTTGTTCGGCATGCTGATCCTGCTCAACTTCGGGCTCGGCGCCCTCCAGTTCCTCGCCGCCCCCGCGGCCGCTGCCTATTATCGCCAGCCCATGGTCGCCGACCTGCTGCGCGTGCAGGCACTCCTCTATATAGCGACGCCGTTCATCGCCCTGCCCCAGGCGCTCCTCTCCCGCGAGATGGACTTCCGCAAACAGGCATTGGTCAACTTCGTCTCGGCGATGGCCGGCGCGATCACCGCCCTGGCCGGGGCGCTCGGCGGCATGGGCGTCTGGACATTGGTCGCCGCCCCGATCGCGCTGTTCGCCACCCGCGCGATCGGCATGACCATCGCGGCACGTTCCCATATGTGGCCGAGCTTCGACTTTCGCGGAGCCGGCGACATTGCGCGCTATGGCGGGGTGATGGCGACCGGCCAGATCTTCTGGTTCGCGCAGAGCCAGGCGGACGTGTTCATCGCGGGCCGCGTGTTCGACGACCCGCATATGCTGGGCATCTACACCACCAGCCTGTTCCTCACCCAGATCTTCGTCTCGAAGTTCGTGCCGCCGCTCAACGAGGTCGCCTTCTCCGCCTATGCCCGGCTGAAGGACGACAAGGCAGCGATCGGCGCCGCCTTCACCAAGTCGGTGCGGCTGGTGATGCTGGTCGCGATGCCCTTCTATCTCGGCATGGCGGCGACCGCCGATCCGCTGGTCGCCGTCGCGCTGGGTCCCAAATGGATGGAAGCGGTGCCGGTCGTCCACTGGCTCGCGCTCGCCATGCCGATGATGACGCTGCAGGTGCTGTTCGCGCCGGCCAGCGATGCCTGTGGGCGTCCCGGGATCAGCGCGCAGAATTCCGTGACCGGCGCGCTCTGCCTCCCGGTCGCCTTCCTGATCGGGGTGCATTGGGGCGTGATGGGTCTGGTCGCCGCCTGGTTCGCGGCCTATCCGCTTTATCTCGCCATTTCGACCTGGCGGACACTCCCGGTAATCGGCGTGAAATTCGGCGCGCTGGTCGAGGCCATCCTGCCTTCGGTGCTTGCCGCCGCGGCGATGGCGCTGCTGGTCACTGGGCTCGACAAGCTGCTTCCGCCCTTGCCGGCACTTCCGCGGCTGGCGCTGCTCGTCGGCACCGGCGGCCTGGCCTATGCCGGACTGCTCTTCCTGTTCGCGCGGCGGATGCTGGTCGACTCGATCAACCTGGTCCGCAACCGCGGCGCCTGATCAGACCGCCTGGATATAGGCGCGCATCGCATCGGCTTCCGATTCGATCCGCTCGATCCGGTACTTCACCAGATCGCCGATCGAGATGAAGCCGACACAGGCACCGCCCTCGACCACCGGCAGATGGCGAATGCGCCGCTTGGTCATCAGCGCCAGTGCCGCGAGCACGCCCTCGTCCGGCGAGACAGTGATCGCCGGGGCGGTCATCACTTCGCTCACCTTGCGGGTCAGCGCCGCAGCGCCTTCGCGTTCGAGGCAATAGATCACGTCGCGTTCGGAGAAGATGCCGGCCACGGCATTGCCGACCATCACGGGCACGGCGCCGATGCGCTTGCCCGCAAGCAGCGAAACCGCTTCGGCTACGGTGCTGCCACCGTCGACCGAGACCACGTCACGCCCTTTGCCACCCAGGATTGCCGCGATTGTCATCGCTCGACTCCTCATTCGGGTTGAGGCGCTTGTGTGTCCCACGAATCGTCCCCAATTGCAAAAGATGGAAGCGCCCCGGGGACTGGACGATCCGGAATATGCCGCCTTCGCCTGGGGGCGCTATCGCCGCGTCCTGGCGCGGATGGCACTGATTGCAGCCGGCGTGGCGGCGCTTTCGGTGCTGATCCTCTGGCACTGGCTCGGCTGGCTGAACTTCACCGTCGCGCTGGCCACGGCGCTCGGCGTGTTCTTCACCATCCTGCTCGGCGCCGCGCTGATGGGACTGATGTTCCTCAGCTCTGGCACCGGGCACGACGCGCAGGTGGAAGACCTGCTGCGCGACCAAATAGAAATCGGCGACTGAGCCCGAGCCCAGCCGCCGATTTCTTCAACTCAATCAGGCCGTCGCTTCGGCGTCCTTGCGGGCGCGGGGGCGACGCGGCTTCTTGGCCGGTTCCTCCGCTGCCTCGGCCGGAGCCGCATCGCTCACGCCGAGCGCGGGCGGAAGCACCGCCACGTCGATCGCATGGCTTTCCTCGGCCTGCACTTCCTCGCGGCGGGGACGACGCGCACGGCGCGGGGCCTGCTCCTCGCGGGGGGCCTGGGCTTCGACCGCCTCGGCGGCTTCGCCTTCACCCTCGGCACCATGGCCATTGGCATAGCCATTGCCGTTCGCGTGACCGTTGCGCGGTTCGCGCTCGCGGCGAGGCTGACGCTCCTGCCGGTCCTGGCGGCCTTCGCGATCGCCGCGGGGCTCACGCTCGCGACGCGGCTGCTGCTGGGCACGCTGCTCGGGCTGGTCGTCGCCGTCCTCGGCGCGGTTGCCATCGGCCTCGACGTCGAAATCCTCGTCGTCGCTGTCGAAATCATCGCGGTTGCGGCGCTGCTGCTGGTTCTGCTCCTCGAAGCGCGACCGGCTCTCGCTCAGCACGCGGAAATAGTGATCCGCGAACTGGAGATAATATTCGGTGTTGACCCGATCGCCCTGCATCTGAGCGTCGCGCGCCAGATTCTTGTACTTCTCGAGCAGCTGGGCGGCGTTGCCACGCGCACGGTTGTCGATGCGATTCCCGTTACCCTGACCGGGGTTGCCACCCTGGCGCTGCTGCTGCCCGCCACGACCACGACGGCGGCCGGCCTGACGATTGTTCATCAAGGTCTGTATGTCCTGTCTTGTTTACGCTGTCCGTCGGTCCAATTCCTGGGTCCCGGATGCAGTTTACAAATGCGAGTCAACGCCTCGGGAGGCGTAACGCGCCTGCCATGGCCACCGGACTGCAGCGGCTATCATGACCTGAATCGGGGCTGTGCGTTCTTCACGGCCCAAGCTTCAACTTCTTGGTTGAAAGTGCCCTACCCCGTCGCTGTCTTAGCCGGTGCAGCACTAATGTCCAAGCAGAAATATGTGTCGTTTTCGCGTCGTTTCAAGTCAGCAGCAACGCCCGCGGACGCCCGCCAAGATCCTTGTACAGCGTCACCGCGAAACCGCACTTCCGGGCAATCGCGGATACGGGTTCGGCCTGAGTCCAGCCGATTTCCAGCACCGCCGCCCCGCCCGGCGCCAACAGCCGGCGCAGATCGGGAATGATCCGCAAATAATCGTCGAGCCCTTCCGCACCCGCGAACAGCGCCGAGCCCGGCTCATACTGGCGAACCTGCTCGGGCAGATCCTCCGCGGTACCGATATAGGGGGGATTCGCGAGGACCAGGTCGAATCGCGCCTCCAGCCCCTGCGCCCAGTCGCCGCGCTGAAACCCGGCGCGGTCGGCCAGCCCGAGCGCATCGGCGTTGCGCTGGGCATAGTCGAGCGCGACGTCCGACGCGTCCACGCCGAGCCCCTGCGCCTCGGGCCATTCGGCCAGCGCCGCCAGCAGCAAGGTGCCCGGCCCCGTCCCCAGATCGAGGATCCGCGCCGGCGACCGCGCCCCGAAATATTCGAGCGCCGCCTCGAGCAGGGTCTCGCTGTCCGGTCGGGGGATGAGCACACCGGGGCCGACCGCCAGCTCGATCGTCCAGAAGGCGCGGCTGCCGGTGATATAGGCGACGGGCTCATGCGACAGGCGGCGGGCCATCAACCCCTCGAACCCGGCGGGCGCCGGATCCCCGATATGGCGCAGGATCATGCCCTCGCGAGTCACGCCCAGCGCATGCGCCATCAGCAGCTCGGCATCGAGCCGGGGCGAATCGGAGACGGGCTCCAAGGTGCGAGCCGCTTCGTTGAGGGCGACGCGCACGCTCCTGCCATTCGCCGCCGGCGGCGCCTCGGGCCGGGGATCAGGAAAGGACATGCCGCGCTTCTCGCTCGAAACCGGAGGCCCGACCGAGGGCGCCGGACCGGAAATGTTGAATCTCTTGATACTCCACGCATGTGCGTGAGGGGCGCTGGGGCAAGGGATCGATCCGGATTTTCGCGGCACGGGTCATGCCGGGACCGAAGCAGAAGATTTCCTACATTGCCAGTGGGGTGACGCGCTGAAGGCATCTCCCCTCGGTCAACAATAGCGTCATCCCCGCGCAGGCGGAGATCCAGAGCCAAGGGCGGTGGCGGTGCGGCTCGCCCTGCGATCTCCGGCAAGCGGAGGTCCGATTTCTGCATTCTGCTCGAATTACCCTGGATCCCCGCCTGCGCGGGGATGACGGGAATGACGATCAAGAAGGTCGCGCCGGAACAGAAAAGGTCGGGCATCGAGCCCGGCCTTTTCTAACCCACCCATCGTCAGGTCGGCGATGCCCCCGGCATCGCCTAAACAGCGCGGGGCGCTGTTTACCTGGCGATCCCTCCCTTGCAGGGAGGGGAGCAAAAGGGATTACCCGTCGAGCTGGGCCAGGCGGTCGGCTTCGTCCTGGGCGATCAGGGCGCCGATCAGTTCGTCGAGCTCGCCTTCCATCACTTCGGGAAGGCGGTGGAGGGTCAGGTTGATGCGGTGATCGGTCACCCGGCCCTGGGGGAAGTTGTACGTCCGGATGCGCTCCGAGCGATCGCCCGAGCCGACCATCGAGGCTCGCGCGCCCGAGCGCTCCGAGGCCAGCCGGTCGCGCTCGCGCTCGTACAGGCGGGTGCGCAGCACCTTCATCGCCTTGGCCTTGTTCTTGATCTGCGAGCGCTCGTCCTGCTGGATGACGATCGTGCCGGTGGGCAAGTGGGTGATGCGCACCGCCGAATCGGTGGTGTTGACGCCCTGCCCGCCCGGGCCCGATGCCCGGAAGATGTCGATGCGCAGATCCTTGTCGTCGATCTTGATATCGGCGTCCTCGGCCTCGGGCAGCACCGCCACCGTCGCCGCCGAGGTGTGGATGCGCCCGCCCGCCTCGGTCGCCGGCACGCGCTGGACGCGGTGGACGCCGCTTTCGAACTTGAGCTTAGCGAACACGCCGGTGCCGGTGACGCTGAGCACGACTTCCTTATAGCCGCCGAATTCCGAATCGGAGGCGGAGATCAGCTCGATCTTCCAGCCCATGCGATCGGCATAGCGCTGGTACATGCGCAGCAGGTCGCCGGCGAACAAAGCCGCTTCGTCGCCGCCGACGCCGGCGCGGATTTCGAGCATCGCAGGACGGGCATCGGCCGCATCGCGCGGCAGCAGCGAGAGCGCGAGCCCGCGCTCGGCCGCGACCAGCGCGGTTTCGTTGGCACGCAGCTCTTCCGCCGCGAGCGCACGCATTTCCTCATCGGGCTCCTGCGCCATCAGCGCGAGCGATTCGGCCTCGGACCGCAGGCGGCGGACTTCGCCGGCGGCGAGCGCCACCGGCTCGATCTCGGCATATTCCTTCGATACCGCGACGAACTTGTCGCCGGAGAGGTCGCCGGTCGCCATCTGCGCCTGCAACTCGTCGCGCCGCGCCTCGATCGCGGCAATCCGATCGGCGGGGATCTTCACCGGCCACTCTCCACTTCGTCACCCCGGCCTTGAGCCGGGGTCCCGCT
>JAEXLC010000072.1 GCA_023445495.1 Pseudomonadota bacterium
CCGGGGGGTGACTTACCTCGCGGGGCCCGCCCGCCCCCCGGGGAGAGAAGAAGAGGGAGAAAGGCCCGGCGCCTACCGCCTGCCCGCGATCAGCCAGCGCACGCCTTCCAGGACGATGCCGTAGACCAGGTGCGAGGCGGCACCATAGGCATGCTGGACCAGCGGCGTATCGTTCGGGCCCGGCGCCAGGCCGGCGGCGGGGACCACACCTTCATCGAGCAGCGCGCTGGTGGCGATGCCATAGGCGCCGCCGAAGCCGGCGCTCGCCTCCGGCTTGTACTCGGTGATGACCCCATAGATGCCGCCGAGGACCGCACCGGTGATGTAGTGGACCGCGAGGCCCGCCTGCTCGCGATATTCATCGGGCACCGGGGCATCGAGGATCGCCTCGCTCGCCTTGTCGGCGGCCTTCACCGTGGCAGGATCGGCGTCCTTTCCATCGTCCGGCAGCAGCTTTCCGGCCTGGTGCTGGAAAGCCGCCATCGCCGCCGAAGCGACGAGGCCGGCTGCGACGCCGGCGAGCAGGCCGAGGAAAGGACGGGGCTTTGCCATGACGAACTCCGGGCAGGGATGCGCTTCGCACTCCCCTGCCCGGCCCATGGCGTCACATCAATATAGGGGCAATCAATATTGGATGCGCTCGGCCTTGAGATTGTGCTTGGCGAGATAGGCCTGGACGCTGTCCGGCCCCGCGAGATGCCCCGCGCCGACCGCGATGAACACGGTGCCCGGCTTGGCCATGCGCGTGCTGATCCAGTCCGCCCAGCGCGCGTTGCGGTCGCTGAGCAGGATCTTGCCGACTTCCGGCGTCTTGCGCATTTCCTCGTTCATCGTCTTGCCGAGCGCATCGGGATCGCCGGCGCTCCACTGCGCGACCATCTTGTCGAGCAGCGGCCCGACATTGTCGAACTCCTTCACCGTGCTGGCCAGAAACTTGATCTGCACGTCCTCGGGCATCGTATCGAAGAAGCCGATCTGCTGCTCGAAGGTCTCGAGGCCGATCAGTTCCTTGTTGGCCGCCTTGGCCGCGGCGGTGATCGTCATCTCGACACCGCTATTGGGATTGTAGCCGAGCTTGGCGAGCGGTGCCGTGCTGAGCGTCATCGCGGCGAACCAGGGCTCGAAGCGATCGAGCGCATTGGCGGGCATGCCGACGCTGGTGAGCGCGGCGGCATAGCCAGGGCGCGAGGCCTCGGGCAGCTTGGTGGTGAGCGCCGGATCGGTCTGCGGCGCCATCGCCTTGCTCAGGACAACGCCCTGCGCCACTGCCGGCTCCGGCATGATCATCTCGAGCGCGATCGTGTCGCTCTTGTCGAACGCGGCCTTCACGGCTTCGTCGAACCAGCTCAGGCCCGGCTTGAGGACATGGACGGTGCCGAACAGATAGATGGTGGTATCGGCGTCCTTGACCACCCAGAGCGCCGGATCGGCATCCTTGGTGGCGGCAGGCGCGGCCGGTGCCGGGGCGGCCTGGGCATAAGCGGCCGCGGGAAGCGCGAGCAGCGCCATGGGAGCCGCAAAACTCTTGAGCAGCTTCTTCATCATCTCGAATACTCCAATTGTACGGCCCGTCAGGGCCGGAGCCTCTTCCAGAAATAGACGGCAGCCACGACGGCCATGGTGCCGATGAAAAGGAGCTGGTGATCGGGTTCGGGGACGAGCCCGCCCTTCCAGAGAAAATACCAGCCCGGATACAGCATTGTGTAGAAATAGATGCCGGCGGTGCAGCCGATCAGATTGTCGCGGAGATCGACTTCGTCGGTCTGGCGCAGGAACAGCCAGCTGCCGAGCGGCAGACAGATCGCATAGAGCAGCGTGACACCCACCGCCCAGCTCGCCGACAGGCTGCGTGCGTCATTGTCGCCGAGATAGGCGAGCGTCGCGCCCACCCCCGCGCCCATCAGCCCGAAGACGAGGCTGACGGCCCAGTAGCGGCGTGCGCGCAGCCGCTCGGCGCGTTCCCCCGGACCTTCAGTCATCCCCCGACTCGTCATCGAAAAATATCTCCTCGATGGGCATGGCGAACAGGCGCGCGACCTTGAAGGCAAGCGGCAACGATGGATCGTGCTTGCCCGTCTCGATCGCGTTCACCGCCTGTCGCGACACACCGAGCCGACCGCCAAGCTCCGCCTGGCTCCAGTCGCGTTCGGCGCGCAGCACTTTCAGGCGATTCCGCATCCTGTTGCTGTCCCCATGTCCTGACTTTATGTCAGGCACACCTTACATAGCGAGTCGAATGACGTTGTCAACAATACCTGACATTTTGTTAGGATATGCTGGCAGCGAGCTCCTTGAGCGGCACCGAAGTGTCGGCCAGCGCGGCGGGATCGAAGGCAAGCCCCTCCACCACCAGCTTGCGGCCCTGGACATAGTCCTTGACCGCATTGACGCAGTCGAGCGCGATCACCCGGCCATCGCGGAGATAGATCAGCGAGAAGCTGCGCGTGGCGGGATCGCCGCGCAGTACCGCCGAATCATGCCCGGCCGAGATGCCGACGGTCTGGAGCTTGAGGTCATACTGGTTCGACCAGAACCAGGGGACGGCGTCATAGCCCGCCTCGACCCCGCAGATCGTCTTGGCCGCGACGGTCGCCTGGTCATTGGCATTCTGGACCGACTCGAGCCGGATCGCGCTGTCCGCCGCATAGCGGTTCACATGGAGCGCGCAGTCGCCGATCGCGAAGATGTCGGCCAGGCTGGTGCGCGACTGGTCGTCGACCAGCACGCCATTGCCGCCCGCGGCACCGGCAGCGAGCAACGGCTTGACCGCCGGGACGATGCCGATGCCGATGATCGCCATCTCGGCGGGGATGACTTCGCCGCCCGACAGGCGGACGCCGCTGACCTTGGTTTCGCCCTCGATCGCCTCGACCTGGACGCCGAGCCGGATATCGACGCCGTGCGCGCGATGCTCGGCTTCGAAGAAGCGCGACAGCGGCTCGCCGGCGACGCGGGCAAGTACGCGGTCCTGCGCTTCGAGCACGGTCACCTGCTTGCCGAGCTTGGCGAGCACGGCGGCCGCCTCCAGCCCGATATAGCCGCCGCCGACCACGGCGACGCGAGTGACGCCGTCCAGCTCGGCCATCATCTGGTCGACATCGGCGCGGGTGCGCACGGTGTGGATGCCGACCAGGCCATGGCCGTCGCAGGACAGGCGGCGCGGCTTGCCGCCGGTCGCCCAGACCAGCTGGCCATATTCGATCGTCTCGCCATTGGCGGTGACGTTGTGGGCGACCGGATCGACCGCGGTGACGGTGCGGCCCGGCAGCATCGTCACCTGACGCTCTTCCCAGAAGGCGGCATTGCGGATCAGCAGCCGCTCGAACGCCTTCTCGCCCGACAGATATTCCTTGGAGAGCGGCGGGCGCTCGTATGGCAGCTCGGGCTCGTCGCCGAGCAGCGCGATGCTGCCCTCGAACTTGTTCTGGCGCAGCGCGATCGCGGCCTGGGCGCCGCCATGGCCGGCACCGACGATCAGGACGTCGAACTTCATGCCTTCAGCCTTTCGGCATGCCAGGCGACATGGTCGCCGAGGAAGGTCGAGACGAAATAATAGCTATGGTCATAGCCCGGCTGGAGCCGCTGGGTGAGCGCGATGCCGGCGGTGCGGCAGGCGGCCTCGAGCAGCTCCGGCTTGAGCTGGACCTCCAGGAACTGGTCGGCGGTGCCGGTGTCGACGAGCAGTTCGGGGACGCGGGCACCGTCCTCGATCAGCGCGACGGCGTCATATTGCCGCCATGCCGCCCGATCGGCGCCGAGATAGCCGGCCAGCGCCTTCTCGCCCCAGGGCACCTGGCTCGGCGCGACGATCGGGGAGAAGGCCGAGACCGAGCGGAAGCGCGCCGGATTGCGCAGCGCGATGGTCAGCGCGCCGTGCCCGCCCATCGAATGGCCGGTGATGCCCTGGCGCTCCATGTCCGCGGGGAACTCGGCTTCGATCAGCGCGGGCAGTTCCTGCTCGATGTACGAACGCATCCGGAAATGGGTGGCCCAGGGAGCTTCGGTCGCATCGACATAGAAGCCGGCGCCCTGGCCGAAATCATAGGCCTCGTCATTGGGCACGCCTTCGCCGCGCGGGCTGGTGTCCGGAGCGACCAGGATGACGCCCTGCTCGGCACAGGCCGCACGATATTCGCCCTTCTCGGTGACATTGGCATGGGTGCAGGTGAGGCCCGAGAGGAACCACAGCACCGGCAGCTTCGCGCCGGGCGCGTGATCGGGGACGAAGACCGAGAAGGTCATGTCGGTGCCGGTGACGGCGGAGGCATGGCGGTACACGCCCTGGCTGCCGCCATGCGATCTGTTCGAGGAAAGCAGTTCCATTGGGGTCCTTCAGCGGAAGACGATAGTGCGGTTGCCGTTGAGGAAGACGCGGTGCGCGCCGACCCACTGCACCGCGCGGGCAAGCACCTGCGCCTCGATATCGCGGCCGATGCGGATCATGTCGTCGACCGAAGCGCGGTGATCGACGCGCTCGACCGCCTGCTCGATGATCGGCCCCTCGTCTAGGTCGCTGGTGACGAAATGGGCGGTGGCGCCGATCAGCTTGACGCCGCGCTCGTGCGCGCGGTGATAGGGCCGCGCGCCCTTGAAGCCGGGCAGGAAGCTGTGATGGATGTTGATGCAGCGCCCCGCCAGCCGGTCGGCAAGCTCGGACGACAGGATCTGCATGTAGCGCGCGAGGACAAGATAGTCGGCGCCGGCGCGATCGAACTCGGCGAGCAGCGCGGCTTCCTGTTGATCCTTGCCATCGGGCAGGCGGGTGAAGGGCAGGCCGTGCCATTCGGTGAGGTCGCGCAACGCTTCATGGTTGGAGACGACACCGGCGATCTCGACACCGAGGCCGCCGGTCTTCCAGCGGTGGAGCAGGTCGTTGAGGCAGTGCGAGCCCTTCGACACCGCGATCAGGATGCGCGGCCGCGCCTCCGCCTCGGCCAGCGCCCAGTGCAGCCCGAAACGCTCGGCTACCGGCGCGAAGGCCGCACGCAGCTGCCCGGTCTCGAACGCAGCGCCCGCCGCCTTGAACTCGACGCGCATGAAGAAGCGCCCGGCATCGAGATCGGCATATTGCTGGCTGTCGAGGATGAAGCCGTCGCGCTCGGCCAGGAACCCGCTGACCGCCGCGACGATGCCGGGCCGGTCCTCGCAATCGAGGGTGAGGATCCAGGCCGGCGCCGCAGCCGTCACAGTGCCTCGACCTGCGTCGCCGTCGCCGCGTCGCCGGTATTGGGGGTGCCCGCCGGCTCGATCACGATCATCTTCACTTCGCCGTGGCGCGCGACCGGGCGATGCTCGACGCCGCGGGGGACGACGAAGAGCTCGCCGGGATTGAGCGTGACGGTGCGGTCGCGCAGCTCGATGTCGAGCACGCCTTCGAGCACCAGGAAAAAGTCGTCCGTCTCGGGATGGCTGTGCCAGACGAACTCGCCGTCCACCTTCACGATGCGCACGTCATTGTCGTTGTAGCGCGCGACGATGCGCGGCGCCCAATGCTCGGTGAAGGTGGCGAATTTCGCTTCGAGATTGACGACGTCGCTCACGCCGGCACGCGCCACATGGCGCAGAGCTTGTTGCCGTCGGGATCGCGCAGATAGGCGAGATACAGCGAGCCGAGCGAACCGCCCTCGCGCACGCCGGGCGGATCCTCGATCGCGGTGCCGCCATGCGCGAGGCCGGCGGCATGGAACGCCGCCGCCTGCTCGGCCGAGTTGCACTTGAAGCCGATCGTCGCGCCATTGGCGCAGGTCGCCGGCTCGCCGTCGATCGGCTCGCTGATGCAGAAGCTGCCGCCGTCATGCCGGTAGAACAGCCGCATCTGGCCGGTGGCGTTGACGTGGCGGAACGGCTCGCCCGCGCCGAGCGTGCCCAGCACCGCGTCGTAGAACGCCCTGGACCGCTCGATATCGTTGCTGCCGACCATCACATGGCTGAACATGGCTCTCTCCTCAGTAGACGACGACGCTGCGGATGCTCTCGCCCGCATGCATCAGCTCGAAGCCCTTGTTGATCTCTTCCAGGCCCATCACGTGCGTGATCATCGGATCGATCTCGATCTTGCCGGTCATGTACATGTCGACGATCTTCGGCACGTCGGTGCGGCCCTTGGCGCCGCCGAACGCGGTGCCGCGCCAGTTGCGCCCCGTCACCAGCTGGAACGGGCGGGTGCTGATTTCCTTGCCCGCCTCGGCCACGCCGATGATGATGCTGGTGCCCCAGCCGCGGTGGCACGCCTCGAGCGCGATGCGCATCACTTCGGTGTTGCCGGTCGCATCGAACGTATAGTCGGCGCCGCCATCGGTCATCGCAACGATCATCGCGACCACATCCTCGCGGCTCATGCCCTTCGAGTTGAGGAAGTCGGTCATGCCGAAGCGGCGGCCCCATTCCTCGCGGTCCGGATTGATATCGACGCCGATGATCTTGTTCGCACCGGCCAGCCGCGCGCCCTGGATCACGTTCAGGCCGATGCCGCCCAGGCCGAACACCACGACATTGTCGCCGACCTGGACCTTGGCGGTGTTGATCACCGCGCCGACGCCGGTGGTGACGCCGCAGCCGATATAGCAGCTGCTCTGGAACGGCGCGTCCTCGCGGATCTTCGCCACCGCGATCTCGGGCAGCACGGTGAAGTTCGAGAAGGTCGAGCAGCCCATATAATGGTAGATCGGCTGGCCCTTGTACGAGAACCGCGTGGTGCCGTCGGGCATCAGGCCCTTGCCCTGGGTGGCGCGGATCGCGGTGCACAGGTTGGTCTTGCCGCTGAGGCACGACTTACACTGGCGGCATTCCGGGGTGTAGAGCGGGATCACATGATCGCCGGGCTTCACGCTGGTGACGCCCGCACCGACTTCGCGGACCACGCCGGCGCCTTCATGGCCGAGCACGCTGGGGAAGATGCCTTCCGAGTCGAAGCCGTCCAGCGTGTAGGCGTCGGTGTGGCAGATGCCGGTCGCCATGATCTCGACCAGCACTTCGCCGGCCTTGGGGCCTTCGAGGTCGAGCTCGACGATTTCGAGGGGCTTTTTCGCTTCGAAAGCGACGGCGGCGCGGGTCTTCATGGGGGCTTACTCCTTGCTTGGCGGCGTGATCGGGGAAACGCCGCCCGGTTGCAAGGCGTCAGCGCGCGATACGGTCCTCGGGCCGGTAGAGGGTGAGGAAGATGCCGCCCCACCAGAGGATGCCGGCAAAGCCCGCGAATTCGAGGAAAGGCCGCGAGAAGCCGGAGATGAAGGCGAGGCCGGCGAAGAGCAGGCCGGCAAGCTGCACCCAGGCGGGCAGGCTGCGCGCGGCGCGGGCCTCGCGGACGGTAAGCGTCGCCCAGAGCGCGACACCGGCATGGCCAAGCAGGGTGAGCGCGGCGGCAAGGTAGCCGCGCGGCGAGCCGCGGCCCTGGCCGAGCAGGGCGGCCGCCTCGATCGAGAAATGCGCGGTGGCGGCAAGGCAGAAGACACCGGCGATCCCGGCGAACAAGGCCGTATCGCGCCCGATCGTGCGCGGGCCGACCGGTCCGGCCAGGGTGAGCATCGCCAGCAGCAGCGCGCCGGCGAGCACGCAGCGGACGATCTCGACGGCGAGGAGCAGCCCCCAATAGTCGCGGCCAGCCTCGAGATTGCCGCGCGCAATCGCCGAGAAGGGCTCCGCGCCGCCCGCAAGATCATGCGCGACATCGCCGAGAACGATCAGCGCGATCGTGAGCAACAGGCAGAACAGCGCGGCGACGGTGCCGAAAGGCCGGCCGCTGGCGCCGATGAAGGAGCGCTGCATCTCGTCTCTCCCTTGTGTATTAATTCAATAATACACCAATATCCTGCAGGGACAAGCCGGACATTGGCCGATCGCCCCGGTTGCGCCTATGGGCCGCGGGATGGCGTTCTTCGAAGACCAGCGACGCGACCTTTCCGAACTGGCGGCGCGCAGCCGCGCCCGGCAGCTTGCCGTGCGGGCCGGGCGGGATTTCTCCTCCAACGACTATCTGGGGCTGGCCGGCGACGCGGCACTGGCGGATGCGGTGCGCGCGGCGATGGATGCCGGCGTGCCGATCGGATCGGGCGGATCCCGGCTGCTGCGCGGCAACCATGCGGCGCACGAGCAGCTCGAAGCGGACGCCGCCGCCTTCTTCGGGGCGGAGAGCGCGCTCTATTTCTCGACCGGCTATGCGGCCAATGCGGCCCTGCTCTCCACGCTGCCCCAGCGCGGCGACCTGATCCTGCACGACGCGCTGATCCATGCCAGCGCGCATGAAGGCATGCGGCTGAGCCGGGCCGAGGCACGCAGCGCGGCGCATAACGACGTCGGCGACTTCGAGGACGCGATCCTGGACTGGCGGCACGAAGGCGGCACCGGCCGCATATGGATCACCGTCGAGAGCCTCTATTCGATGGACGGCGACCAGGCACCGCTCGCCGATCTCGCCGCACTCGCCGACCGGCATGACGCGGTCCTGGTGGTCGACGAAGCGCATGCCACCGGCGTGTTCGGGGACAAGGGCCGCGGATTGGCGGCCGACCTGGCCGGGCGCGAGAACCTGATCACGCTGCACACCTGCGGCAAGGCGCTGGGCTGCGAAGGCGCGCTGCTCTGTGGCCCCCGGGTGGTGCGCGACTTCCTGGTCAATCGGGGGCGCGCCTTCATCTTCTCGACCGCTCCCTCCCCGTTGATGGCGGCGGCGGTGGGCGCCTCGCTCAAGCTGATCGCGGCACCCGAGCGACGCGCGCGGCTGCATGCGCTGGTCGCCCGCGCCGAAGCATTGCTCGCGCCGGCCGGAATACGGGCGACGGGATCCCAGATCCTGCCGCTGGTGATCGGCGAGGATGGGCGGACCATGGCGATGGCGGCGGAACTGCAGCGCCTGGGCTTCGATGTGCGCGGCATCCGTCCGCCGACCGTCCCCGCAGGCACGTCCCGCTTGCGCATCTCCTTGACGCTCAATGTGGACGAGGACGATATCGCCGCGCTCGCCCGGGCAATTGGAGGGCTCACATGCGCATAGTCGTCACCGGCACCGATACCGATATCGGCAAGACCATCTTCGCCGCCGGCCTGGCCGGGGCGCTGGGCGCGAGCTACTGGAAGCCGATCCAGAGCGGGCTCGACGGCGGCAGCGACGGCGAGCGGATCGCGGCGCTGACCGCCGCGGTGGTGCTGCCCGAAGCCTATCGCCTGACCACCCCCTGCTCCCCGCATCTGGCGGCCGAGATCGACGGAATAGTCATCGATCCCGACAAGCTGACCCCGCCGCCGCGCGATCCCCTGGTGGTCGATCCGCTGGTGATCGAGGGTGCGGGCGGGGTGCTGGTGCCGGTGACGCGCGAGCTGCTCTATGCCGACCTGTTCGCGCGCTGGGGCCTGCCGACCGTGCTGGTCGCGCGGACCAGCCTGGGAACGATCAACCACAGCCTGTTGTCGATCGAGGCGCTGCGCAGCCGCGGCGTGCCGATCCTGGGCGTCGCGTTCGTCGGCGAGGCGAACGAGGACAGCGAGGCGACGATCGCCGCGATCGGCAAGGTCCGGCGGCTCGGCCGCCTGCCGATCCTCGATCCGCTCGACGGCGCCACACTCAGGGCCGCCTTCGCACAGGCCTTCGACCTTTCGGACTTTACCGCATGACGTCGCCCGTCTGGCACCCCTTTACCCAGCACGGGCTGGGCGAGCCGATCCCGCAGGTGGTGCGCACCGAAGGCGCGGCGCTGCACACCGCGGATGGCGGCCGCTTCGTCGATGCGATCTCATCCTGGTGGGTGACGACGCATGGCCATTGCCACCCGCGCATCATGGCGGCGATCGCCGAAGAGGCGGGGCGGACGGACCAGATCATCTTCGCCGGCTGGACGCACGGACCGGCCGAGACGCTGGCCGCCGAGCTGGTGCGGATCACCCCCGAGCCGCTGCGGCATGTCTTCTATTCGGACAGCGGCTCGACCAGCGTCGAAGTCGCGCTGAAGATGGCGCTCGGCTTCTGGGACAATCGCGGCGAGCCCCGCCACCGCATCGTGGTGATGGAGCATGGCTATCATGGCGACACGATCGGCGGCATGTCGGTCGGCGCGCGCGGCGTGTTCAACCGGCCCTACCAGCCCTTGCTGTTCGACGTGGCGACCATCCCCTTCCCCGAGCCCGGCCATAGCCAGGCGACGCTCGACGCGCTCGAGGCGCAGTGCCGCGAGAAGCCCGCCGCCTTGCTGGTCGAGCCGCTGGTGCTCGGCGCGGGCGGCATGAAATTCTATTCGGCCAGCCTGCTCGCCGAGATGCGCAAGATCTGCGCGGCGCACGAGGTCCTGTTCATCGCCGACGAAGTGATGACCGGCTGGGGCCGCACCGGCACGCTGCTCGCCTGCGAACGCGCGGGCGTCGTGCCCGACATCCTCTGCCTGTCCAAGGGGCTGACCGGCGGCGCGATCCCGCTGGCGGTGACGATGGCGACGGCGGCGATCTTCGACGCGCATCTGTCCGACGATCGCGCCCGGATGTTCTTCCATTCGTCGAGCTACACCGCCAATCCGATCGCCTGCGCCGCCGCCAACGCCAATCTGGCGATCTGGCGCGAGGAGCCGGTGCTCGACCGGATCGACGACCTGGGCGACCGCCAGCAGGACCGGCTCGACCGGCTTGCCACCCACGGCCTGATCCGCAATCCGCGCCGGCTCGGCACGATCGTGGCGGCCGAGATCGGCGGGAGCGAATCGGCCTATCTCAATTCGGTCGGCACGCGGCTCAAGGCCTTCGCGATGGAACGCGGCGTGCTGCTCCGCCCGCTGGGCAACACCGTCTATGTGATGCCGCCCTATTGCATCGAGGATAGCGATCTCGACGCCGTCTATGGCACGATCAGCGAGTTCCTGGAGCGCGAACCCCGGATGGGGGATCTGTTCGCCTTCTGATGCGCTCTCTTGTCGAACTGATGCGCTCTCTTGTCGAATCGATATTTCTGGAATAGTCGAAATATCGAAACATTGGAGACCGCAGCCATGAAGCGCCTGCACCTGCACATCAGCGTTCCCGACCTCGATCAGGCAATCGCCTTTTACGGTACCCTGTTCGATGCGCCGCCCACGGTGGTGAAGGACGACTATGCCAAGTGGATGCTTGAGGATCCGCGGGTCAACCTCGCCATCTCGGCACGTAGCCGCGGCACCGGCGTCGATCATGTGGGCATCCAGGTCGACAGCGCCGATGCACTGAGCGAGCTCGCGGGACGGCTGAAAGCGGCCGGCGCCACGACCTTCGACCAGGAAGCGACCACCTGCTGCTATGCGAAATCCGACAAGTCCTGGGTGACGGACACGGCCGGGGTGCGCTGGGAGACTTTCTTCACCCATGGCGATGCGACCGCCTATGGGGAGGATGAAGCGATCCCGACCACCAGGGCGTGCTGCTGATGCAGTTGCCCGCAGCCGTTGAGGCATTGTCCGCCCTCGCCCATGCCAGCCGCCTTGCCGTGTTCCGCCTGCTCGTGCGCGCCGGTCCGGACGGCATGGCGGCGGGAGACATCGCGCGCGAGATAGGTGCGCGTCCCAACACGCTTTCGACGCATCTGACGATCCTCGGCAATGCCGGGCTGATCGGGTCGCGCCGCGAAGGCCGCTCGGTGATCTACTCGGCCGATTATGACGGGATGCGCAACCTCCTCGGCTTCCTCGTTGCCGACTGCTGCGCGGGGCATCCGGAGATATGCGGCGCGCTGGGCGACCTCACCGCGAGCAGCGATTGCTGCGCATGAAACTGCACCGTCGCCTGCTTGCCGAGGGCATGGGCACGGCGATGCTGCTCGCGATCGTCATCGGCTCGGGCATCATGGGCGAGCGGCTCGCCGGCGGGAACCAGGCTATCGCCCTGCTCGGGAACACGATCGCGACCGGTGCCGGGCTGATCGTCCTCATTCACCTTTTCGGCCCCATATCCGGCGCCCATTTCAACCCGGTCGTCACCCTGGCGGCACTGCTGATGCGTGAGACCCGCGCGGGTATCGCGATGCTATATGCCGTGGCGCAGCTCTCAGGGGCCATTCTCGGCGCATGGGCGGCGCATGCGATGTTCGCCGAGCCGATCCTGCAACTCTCCGGAAAGGCGCGTGACGGCTTTCCCCAGGGCCTTGCCGAGTGCATCGCCACCTTCGGCCTGATCGGCACGATATTGGCTACCCGGCGCACCCGCCCGGATTTCACGCCGACGGCCGTCGGGCTCTACATCGTCTCTGCCTATTGGTTCACCGCATCGACCGCCTTCGCGAATCCGGCCGTGACGATAGCGCGCAGCCTTTCCGACACCTTTGCCGGCATCGCCCCGCACTCGGTGCCGTTGTTCGTCGCGGCGCAGCTGGCCGGCACGCTTGCGGCGATTGCGACATTCCCATGGCTTTACGAAGAGGTACACGCGCGATGACCGACGCTTTCCCGATCACCATTTATCACAACCCGGACTGCGGCACCTCGCGCAACGCGCTCGCGATGATCGAGGCGGCGGGATATGCGCCGCGAATCGTCGAATATCGCAGTGTCGGCTGGGAACGCGCGCAGCTGCTCGGCCTGCTGGCGGCGATGGGCGCGGCGCCCCGCGACCTGCTGCGTGAGAAGGGCACGCCGGCCGCCGAGCTGGGGCTGCTCGATACGGCAACCTCGGACGCGGCCATAGTCGAGGCGATGCTCGCCGACCCGATTCTCGTGAACCGGCCGATCGTGGTGACGCCGAAGGGCACCAGGCTGTGCCGGCCGTCGGAGATGGTGCTGGAACTGCTTGACCGGATGCCGGCCGAATTCGTCAAGGAAGACGGCGAGATCGTGCGCCGCTGAGCGGGCGTCCCCGCAAGGGGGTGGGATCTTCCATTTCGGTTTTCGGGAAAATGGTGCTGCCGGTGAGGATTGAACTCACGACCTCAGCCTTACCAAGGATGCGCTCTACCACTGAGCTACGGCAGCACTCGCCCGAACGATCCGGCAGCGCCGGGTCCCAAGCGGGAGGCGCCTATGTGCTTGGGTGCGGGCGATTGTCAACCTGCTAATGGCCGGTTTATCGCAGGAAAATGAGCAATACGGAAAAACAGGCCCGTTTAGCGGAGGCGCTGCGGGCCAATCTGCGCAGGCGCAAGGCACAGGCGCGCGAGCAGGCCGCCAGCGGCGACCTGCCCGACGATCCGGCTGCGCCTCAGAGCGAGCCGAACCAGAGCGACAAGCCCTGAGCCGTATCATAGGCATTGCGCATGATGGCGTGCGGCCCGACGAGATACATCGCCATCGTGACCGCACCCGCCAGGAACCACATCACCCGATGGGCGCGCACTTCGCTTCCAACCATACCAACTCGTCCCCGCCCAGCTGCGGGCCCAAAATCCGCAGCACTTCAGCATGATAACTATCGAGCCAGCGGCGTTCCTGCTCGGTTAGCAAAGATGGTTTAATCAGCGTTCGCTCTATCGGCGCGAAGGTCAGCGTCTCGAACCCCAGCATTTGTTGTTCCGCACCCGAAATCAACTGCTTGGTGACCAGCACCAGGTTCTCGATCCGGATGCCGAATTCCTGCGCTTTATAGTAACCGGGCTCGTTCGACAGGAACATGCCCTCGCGCAGCGGCTCGAGGCTCTGGCCGCCCGGATAATAGGGCTGGGCGATGCGCTGCGGGCCCTCGTGCACCGACAGGTAAGAGCCGACACCGTGGCCGGTGCCATGGCCGTAATCGAGGCCGACTTCCCAGAGCGGACGCCGCGCGAAGCTGTCGAGTTGGGCGCCGGTGGTGCCGTCGGGGAAGATCGCTGTGGCGATCGCGATATGGCCCTTGAGCACGCGGGTGAAGCGGTCCTTCATCTCGTCGCTCGCTTCGCCCACCGGCATCACGCGGGTGACGTCGGTGGTGCCGTCGGCGTACTGGCCACCCGAATCGACGAGATAGAGCTGACCGAGCTCGATCGGCAGGCTCGAGTCGTCGGTGACCTTGTAGTGCGGGATCGCGCCGTTCGGGCCGGTCGCCGAGATGGTGTCGAAGCTCAGGTCCTTGAGCACGCCGGTCTGCTCGCGGAACCACTGGAGCTTGTCGGCGGCGGACATTTCGGTGAGGCCGCCCTGCGGCGCGGTTTCCTCGAACCATTTGAGGAAGCGGCTGAGCGCGGCGCCGTCGCGCGCCTGGGCGGCCTTCTGCCCGGCGATCTCGGCCGGGTTCTTGATCGCCTTGGCGAGGATCACCGGATCGCGCAGCGCCAGCACCTTCGCCCCGCCCGCGTCGAGCGCATCGAACACCGCGGCGACCGCGCTGCCCGGATCGGCGGCGACGCGCTTGCCGGCAAAGCCCTGAAGCGCCGGCGCGAAGGCGGCGCGGTCATGGATGCGAATCGCATTGCCGAGATGCTGGCGGACTTCGTCGGTCACCTTTTCCGGGGCGACGAAGAAATCGGCGGTGCCGTCCGCATTGACGATCGCATAGGCGAGCGCGACCGGGGTGTGGCTCACGTCCGTGCCACGGATGTTGAACGCCCAGGCGATCGAATCGAGCGCGGACAGGACGACCGCGTCGGCCTTGCGCTCGGCCAGCCAGTCGGCGATCTCGGCGCGCTTGGCAGGCGAGGACTTGCCGGCAAGATCGTCGGACTGGACGGCGAGCGTCGCGTCGGACGGAGCGGGCTTGTCGGGCCACACCGCGTCGATCGGATTGGTGTTGACCGCGACCAGCTCGGCGCCCTTCTCGGCCAGCGCCTTGCGCGCTTCCTCGACCCAGGCGCGGGTGTGCAGCCACGGATCATAGCCGATACGACCGCCATCGGGCGCATGCGCGCCGAGCCAGGACGCGACGCTGGTGGCGGGGACGCCGACATATTCCCAGTGATCGGCCGAGACCTGCTGGCGGACCTGGATCGTGTAGCGCCCGTCGGTGAAGATCGCCGCCGCTTCGGGCAGCACCACCGCGGTGCCAGCCGACCCCTGGAAGCCGGTCAGCCAGGCAAGGCGCTGGGCATAGGCGCCGACATATTCGGACATATGCTCGTCGGTGAGCGGCACGACGAACCCGTCGAGACGGTCGCGCTTCAGCTGCTCGCGAAGAGCCTTGAGGCGGTCGGCATAGCTGGACATGGGATATACTCTATTGCTGGACTCTATGGGGCTGCTTTGCGCCGATATTCGGCAAAAGTCACATCCTGCGCTAGTCGAGGGCGATGACGCATTTCCCCCTGCCCCGCGCCGACCTGGCCACTCCCGCCCTGCTGCTCGATGTGGCGGCGATGGACCGCAACATCGCGGCGATGGCCGAATTCGCCCGGTCGAAGGGCCTGGCGCTGCGGCCGCATGCCAAGACGCACAAGAGCAGCGAGATCGCGAAGCGCCAGATCGCGGCCGGCGCGGTCGGCATATGCTGCGCCAAGCTCGGCGAGGCCGAGGCGCTGGCGGCCGACGGCGTGGGCGACATCCACCTGACCTCGCCGGTGGTGACCCGGGAGGGGATCGCGCGGCTGACCGCGCTGGCGGGCAAGATCCGGCTTTCGGTGGTGGCGGATCATCCGGACGTGGTGCGGGCGCTGGCAGGGTGCGGCGCGACGATCTTCGTCGATGTCGATCCCGGCAAGCATCGCACCGGCGTGACTTCGCCCGAAGCGGCGGTGGCGCTGGCACGGGCGATCCTCGAAGCAGGGCTGCCACTTGGCGGCGTGCAATATTATTGCGGATCCGAGCAGCACATCACGCGCCTTTCGGACCGGCATGCCGCGATTTCGGAGAAGACCGATTATCTCCGCACGGTGCTGGCGGCACTGGCGGATGCGGGGTTCGCGATTCCGGTGGTGACCGGCGCGGGAACCGGCACCTTCGCGATCGATGCGGAGCTGGGGGTGCTGACCGAGCTGCAGGTTGGCAGCTATATCTTCCTCGACCGCGAATATCGCGACTGCGAGCTGGCGGGGCCGCGGTTCGAGCAGGCGCTGTGGGTGGATTCTACGGTGGTCAGCGCGAACACGCCCGGCATGGTGACGATCGATGCGGGATTGAAGTCTTTCGCCACCGATGCCGGGGTGCCCGCGACCGCGTCAGGCTCCGCGCGCTACGCCTTCATGGGCGACGAGCAGGGAGCGCTGTTCGGCGAAGCACTGCCGGGCCTGACGGAACGCGTTACGCTCGTTCCGCCGCACTGCGACCCGACGGTGAATCTCTATGACCGCTACTGGCTGGTGGCGGGCGAGACGGTCACCGGCGCATGGCCGGTGACCGCCAGGGGCCGTTCCACCTAGCCGGACCAGTTCAGGTCCTAGCGGCGGACGTAATAGCAGCGATGCTTGGCGCTGATCGTGCGATCGATCGCGCGGCCGCCAAAGGCGCCGCCGACACCGCCGACCGCCGCACCGAGCAGGCCGTGGCCGATGATCGCAGGGCCGGCGAGCACGCCGACCGCGGCACCACCGATCAGGCCGGCATGGCCCGGCGAGCGGCGGCACTTCTTGTAATAGGTCCGGCTCTTCGAGCTCTTGCCCTTGTAGTGACTCTGGGCCTGCGCCGCCTCGATCGGCATTGCGACGGGCATGGCCAGCGCGAGAGCGGCAGTGGCCGCAATGAGCTTACGCATGATTTCCATCCCTTCCTTGATTCGATGCAGCAACAACTTGTCTGGTGCCCGCGCGGTTGCATGAACCGAAAACAACAAGGCGTTCATGGGATCGTTCGGCGGATGCGGCGCATTGGACGGGCATGACAGGCGCCGGAATCCCGACTCCGCGCGAGCGGCTGGGCAGCGCAGCGGGCGCGCTCGCTTTCGTCGCGTTGCTGCTGTGGCTGCTGGTCAGCGGGCTGGGCGTGCGCCTGCATATCGTGCCCAGTCCGGCGATGCAGCTGCTCGACTTCACCCTGCCGCCACCGCCGCCGCCCGAACCCGAAAAGCCGCCCGCCCCCAAGCCACGCGCACCGAAGGAGGAAGGCAAGGCTTCCCCGCCCAACAAGCTATCGCGCGCAACCGAAGTGGCGGCACCGGTGAAGACGCCGCTCCCCCAGCCGATCCCCGCCGCGACAACCCCGGCGCAAGGCAGCGACGCGAGCTCGGGCAATGCCCCGATCGCCGGGCCGGGGACGGGATCGGGCGGGATCGGCGACGGCACGGGCAGTGGCGGGCGCGGCAATGGTGCGGGCGGTGGCGGCGGCACCGTGCTGCGGCTGCTCGAGGGCGACATTACCGGGCGCGACTATCCCAAGGCGGCGGCACGGGCGGGCGCGCAGGGAACGGTGGGGCTGCGCTTCACGGTCGGGGTCAATGGCCGGGTTACCGATTGCCGGGTGACGCGATCGAGCGGGAACGCCGATCTCGACGAGACGACCTGCCGGCTGATCCAGAAGCGCTTCCGCTATGCGCCGAGCCGCGATGCCAGCGGGCGGCCCTATGCCGATATGGTCACCGGCGAGCAGGTGTGGGAGCTGTACGACCGGCCGGATCGCTAGCGCCCGAGCTTCTCCACCAGGAAATCGACGAACGCCCGCACCCGTGCCGGCCGGGTGGCGCCGCCGACATAGACCGCATGGATATCCTCGCGGTCGCCCGGGTTGAACGGATCGAGCAGGGAGACGAGCCGGCCGGCGGCAATATCCCCAGCCACGCTGAAGCTGCCGACCCGGGCGATGCCGACCCCGGCAAGCGCGAGCTCGACAAGCGTCTCGCCATTGTTCGCCTCGATATTGCCGCCCACCGGCAGCGCATAGTCCCGCCCGTCACGGCGGAAGGGCCAGACCGGCTCGGCGCGGCGGAAGTTGAAGTTGAGGCAATTATGCGCGTGCAGGTCCTCGGGCAGCTGCGGCGTGCCCATCCGCGCGAGATAGCCGGGGGAGGCGACGATCGAACGCCCGGTCTCGCCGATCTTGCGGGCAGTGAGCGCGCTGTCCGCCAGCGGGCCGAAACGGATCGCGACATCGGCACGGCCGCCGGCGACATCCTCCAGCGTATCGCTCAGGCTGATATCGACGAGGATGCCGGGATGGCGCGCGACGAACGCGCCGAGCAGCGGCACGATCACCAGCCTGCCATGGGCGAGCGCCGCGCTGACCCGAAGGCGCCCGCGCGGCGACGCCTGGTCGGCCAGCTCCTCCTCCACCTCGGCGATATCGGCGAGGATGCGCTGGGCGGCGTGGAGATAGGCATCGCCCTCCGGGGTGAGCACCAGCCGGCGGGTGGTGCGGGTGATCAGCCGCACGCCCAGCCGCGCCTCGATCCGCCCGAGCGCGCGGCTGACCGCGGAGGGGGTCAGGTCGAGCCGGCGCGCCGCCGCCGACAGGCTGCCTTCGCGCACGGCGGTGACGAAGATCTCCATTTCGCCCGAGCGATCGGCCATGGCACGCGTCATTCGTGAATCCAGTGCACAGATGTTTCGCCTTTTGGCCGTCTACCGGAAGCGGGGCCGCCAGTCCATTTGCGCTGCCGCACAAATCGGAGCTGCATCCATGAGTCCCCGCCTCGCGCTTACCGCGCTTTCCATCGGTGCCTTCGGCATCGGCGTAACCGAATTCACCCCGATGGGGTTGCTGCCCGTGATCGCGGGCGACCTGGGCGTGTCGATCCCGACCGCCGGTCTGCTGGTCAGCGCCTATGCGATCGGCGTGCTGATCGGCGCGCCGCTGATGACGCTTACCACCGGGCGGGTGCCGCGCCGGACGCTGCTGATCGCGCTGACCGCGATCTTCACGCTGGGCAATCTGATGGCCGCCTTCTCCGACAGCTATGCGATGCTGCTGGCCGCGCGGATCGTCACCTCGCTCAACCACGGCGCCTTTTTCGGCGTCGGATCGGTGGTCGCCGCCGGACTGGTCGCGCCCGAGAAGCGCGCCGGTGCCATCGCGACCATGTTCATGGGCCTGACGATCGCGACGATCGGCGGCGTGCCGCTCGCCACCTGGGCGGGCGAAGCGATCGGCTGGCGCGCGGTGTTCGGCGCGATCGCAGCGATCGGCGTGGTGACGATGGTCGCGCTGCGCCTGTTCGTCCCCGCGCTCCCAGCCGAGAAGGACGCCGACATGATGGCCGAGCTGCGCGTGCTCGGCCGCGGCCCGGTGCTGTTCGCGCTCGCGCTCACCATGGTCGGGTTCAGCGCGATGTTCACCGTGTTCACCTATATCGCGCCGATCCTGCGCGAGGCGGCGCATGCCTCGACCTTCTGGGTGACGGTGGCGCTGGTGGTCTTCGGCATCGGCCTGACCGCGGGCAACTGGCTGGGCGGGCGCTATGCCGACAAGTCGGTGGAAGGCGCGCTGATCACGATGACGGCGGCGCTGGCGGTGCTGCTGGTCGCCTTTGCCTTCGGCATGTTCTCGCTGCCGGTCGCGATCGTGCTGATGCCGCTCTGGGGCGCTGCCAGCTTCGCGCTGGTGCCGCCGCTGCAGATGCGGGTGATGGATGCCGCGCATGAGGCGCCCAACCTCGCCTCGGCGATGAACATCGGCGCGTTTAACCTGGGCAATGCGATCGGCGCGGCTCTCGGCGGCGAAGTGATCCGCGAGGGGCTGGGCTATCCGGCGGTCTCGCTCGCCGCCGCCGCGATGGCGCTGGTCAGCCTCGCGATGGTGCTCAGCCCCCGGCTGGTGCGCCGGCGCGCGGCAGCGCTGGCCTGACGACGGGGCGGGCGCTAGGAAGAGGCGATGACCGATCTTCCCAAGCCGCCCGTCGCCGCTACCCGCCCGCACAGCTTCACCGCGCACGGTGTCACGATCGAGGATCCCTGGGCCTGGCTCAAGGATCCCGCCTATCCGACCGTCACCGACAAGGACGTGCTTTCCTATCTCGAGGAGGAGAACAAGTTCTTCGAGGCGGTGATGGAGCCGCTGAAGCCGCTCTCCGACACGCTGTTCAAGGAGATGCGTGGGCGGATCAAGGAAGACGAAGCGACCGTGCCGCAGAAGGACGGCGACTGGCTCTACTGGACCGATTACGAAACCGGCGGCGAATATCCGCGCTGGTGGCGCCGGCATGTGAATGGCGGCGAGGATGTGATGATCCTCGACGAACCGGCACTGGCCGCGGGCAAGGAGTATTTCCGGCTCGGCGCCTTTTCGGTCAGCCCCGACGGCAAGCTGCTTGCCTATGCCGTGGACGACAACGGCTCCGAGCGGTTCGAGGTCCGGGTGAAGGATCTGGAGAGCGGCGACCTGCTTCCCGACGTGATCCCGGGCATGCTCTCCGAGATCGTCTGGACCACGGACTCCAAGGGCTTTCTCTACGGGCTGGCCAATGAGAACTGGCGGACCGACAATGCCCGCTGGCACGTGCTCGGCGAGCCGGTGGACAGCGATGTCGAGCTCTACAAGGAAGCCGATGAGGGTTACCGCGTCGGCGTGGGCGAGACCCAGTCGCGCAACTACCTGCTGATCTCGACCGGCGACCATGTGACGAGCGAAATCTATCTGCTCGACCCCGCCGATCCGTCGAAGCCGATGGTCTGCGTCTCGCCGCGCAAGCCCGGCCGCGAATATGACGTGGACGAGCATGGCGGCACCCTGTTCATCCACACCAACGATGTGGACCCGCAGTTCCGGCTGGTGACCGCTTCGGTCGACAATCCCGGCGACTGGGTCGAGCGGATCGGCCCGTCTGCGCATTTCTACATGACCGGCGTCACCTGCTTCGCCGACTATTTCATCGTCGAGGGCCGCGAGGACGGGCTCGATCAGATCGAGCTGCATCGCTACGACCCCGCCATCGCCCCCGTCCGCCTCAAATTCCCCGAGGCGAGCTATGTCGCGAGGCTGGGCGACAATCCCGAATACGCCATGGACAAGCTGCGCATCGGCTATGAGTCGATGGTCACGCCCGGCACCGTCTATGACTATACCGTCGCCACCGGCGGGCTCGAGACGCTGAAGGTGCAGGAGATCCCGTCCGGCTATGACGGGAGCAAATACCGCACCGAGCGGCTGAAGATCGCGGCCCGGGACGGCACCGAGGTTCCGGTCTCGATCGTCTATCCCAGGGACTTCCCCCGGGACGGCAGCGGCAAGCTCTATCTCTATGCCTATGGCGCCTATGGCTATGCGATCCCGCCCGGCTTCTCGACCAGCCGCATCTCCTTCCTCGACCGCGGCGTCGCCTTCGCCATCGCGCATATCCGGGGCGGCGATGATCTCGGCCAGCAATGGTATCTCGACGGCAAGCTCGAGAAGCGGACCAACACGTTCAACGACTTCGTCGATGTAGCGAAGGGGCTGATCGAGCGCGGTTTCACCCATGAGGGCGGGATCGCCATTGCAGGACGTTCCGCGGGCGGCGAACTGATGGGTGCGGTGGTCAATTCCGACCCCGCGCTCTGGGCCGCCGTCGTCGCCGACGTCCCCTTTGTCGACGTGCTCAACACCATGCTCGACGAGACGCTGCCGCTCACCCCGGGCGAATGGCCCGAATGGGGCAACCCGGTGGAGGACGCGGCGGCCTTCGCGCTGATCCGCTCGTACAGCCCCTACGACAATGTCACTGCCCAGGCCTATCCGCCGCTGTTCATCTCGGGCGGCCTCAACGACCCGCGCGTCACCTATTGGGAGCCCGCGAAATGGGCGGCCAAGCTGCGCGCGACCAAGACCGACGACAATGTGCTGGTCCTCAAGACCAACATGGGCGCCGGCCATGGCGGCAAGTCGGGCCGCTGGGAGAGCCTGAAGGAAGCCGCCGAGGAGATGGCGTTCGTCCTGTGGCAGCTGGGCGCGACCGAAGTGAAGGGCTGAGCCCGGCTGGTTCGACAAAGGCAGGGAGCGGCCGGGCATCGCACCGGCCGCCTCGGCCAGCCGGACCCAGCCCTGGATTGCTCGGGCGACGCGAAGCAGTTTCCCGGCGAAGGCCGGGGTCCAGCTGCAATGTCGTTCGCGAGGTTTGACCACCCCAACCCGCTGCGCCGGAGCTGGGCCCCGACCTTCGCCGGAGAACCAGGAGGGTACGGCCGAGTACCCGCCACCTACCCCCTCCGGGGGAGGATATTGCGAGCCTAGCCCTCCCCCCGGGTGATCCGGGCGAGCAGCCGGGTCTCGCGATGGCATTGGTGGCAGAAGGCGAAATCGAACGTCTCGCTGAGCACCCAGGCCTGGGAACTGGCGTCCCATTCGGCCCAGGCGTCGCGGGTGACGGCAACACCGCCGCAACGCTCGCATGCATATTCGACCCGAGGAGCATCGCCTTCTGCCACGCCCGGGACGATACGCGATTCCCGGTCCGTTTCGGCGGCAACCCCCTCCATAATGGAGAAGGTTTGCCCGGCCGTTGCGCGGCCGCCCGGGCGGGCCTAGCCTGATGCGCCTCCGACCAAGGGAGCTATCCATGCGCAAGTCCATGCTCGCACTCGGCGCCGCCGGTGCCCTGTTCACCAGCCTCGCCGCCACCGCCCCCGCCAGCCGCGCGCTGCCTGCCGCCGCCGATCCGAACGCGGAACTGATCGCCGGACGCAAGGCCGCGTTCCTGATGTCCGGCGCGCTGTTCGGCCAGATCAAGGCGGGCGTCGACCGGGGCGACGATCCCAAGACGCTGGGCTTCGCCGCCCGCGCGCTGTCGCGCTGGGCGAGCGCGCTACCCGGCATGTTCCCCGCCGGCAGCGGCGGCGCACCTTCCGAAGCGCTGCCCGCGGTGTGGAGCGACCGGGCAGGGTTTGAAGCGAAGGCAGCGGACTATGCCGCGGCCGCGACCAAGCTCGCCGACCTGGCGCGCGCGGGCGACAAGCCGGGCTTCGCGGCGCAGTTCGCGGTGGTGGGGGGTACGTGCAAGGCGTGCCATGATGTGTATCGCAAGGCCGAAGACAAGCATTGAGGGGGTAGAGACAGGCCCTCCTGCTCCCAGCCCCCTTGGTTCCCCGGCGAAAGCC
>JAEXLC010000078.1 GCA_023445495.1 Pseudomonadota bacterium
GGCTTTCGCCGGGGAACAGCAAGGGAGAACTCAAGCGTTCGCAGCCCGGGTAAGGTTCAGGAACACATCCTCCAGGTCCGCCTCCCGCGTCGAGACATCGACGATGCCCAGGCCCGCGCCCTGCACCGCGCCCAGCACCTCGCCGGCATTCGCCTGGTCCTTGCGGTAGGTGATGACCAGCGTGCGCTCGCCCTTCATCTCCACCTTCTGGAAACAGGTATTGTCCGGCACGCTCGCCACGTCGCGGTCGACGGTGACTTCGACCACCTTCTCCTGCGCCATGCCGACCAGCTCGCGGGTCGGCTTGTTGGCGATCAGCTTGCCGTGGTTGATGATCGCGATCCGGTCGCACAGCTCCTCGGCTTCCTCGAGATAGTGCGTGGTCAGCACCACCGTCACGCCGCGCTGGTTCAATTCGCGGACATAGGCCCAGAGCTGCTGGCGCAATTCCACGTCCACGCCGGCGGTCGGCTCATCGAGCACCAGCACGGGCGGCGAATGCACCATCGCCTTGGCAACCATCAGCCGGCGCTTCATGCCGCCCGACAGCGTGCGCGAATAGGCGTCGGCCTTGTCCTCGAGATGCACCGCGCGCAGCAGCGCCATCGCGTCGAACCTGTCCTTTGGCACGCCGTAGAGCCCTGCCTGGATCTCCAGCGTCTCCTTAGGCGTGAAGAAGGGATCGAAGATGATCTCCTGGTTGACGATACCGATGCTCGCCTTGGCGTTGCGCGGATGTGCGTCGATGTCGAAACCCCAGATCGACACGCTGCCGCCGGTCTTGTTGACCAGCCCCGCCAGGATGTTGATCAGCGTCGACTTGCCCGCGCCGTTCGGGCCAAGCAGCCCGAAGATCTGCCCGCGCGGCACGTCGAAGGTCACGCCGTCGAGCGCGCGCTTGCCGCCCTGATAGGTCTTGCAGAGAGAGTCGATCGCAATGGCCGCCTGAGTCATGCCCGCCGCATAGACGCTTGCGCGCCCGCGGCAAAGGTCAGGCGGCGTGGGCGTGCATGCCTTTCTCGGCCAGCGGCAGCCGGATCGTCGCCCGATAGCCCTGCTCGATCGGCGCCCCGTCCAGCCGGGCGTCGGCGCCATAGAGCATCCCCAGCCGCGCCCTGGTGTTGGCCAGGCCTATGCCATGGCCGGGGCGGGAAGGCGCGCGCCGGGGCCCGGCGCCGCGATTCTCCACGACGAGCAGCAGCGCATCACCCTCGCGCCGCGCGGCGATGTCGAGCGTCGAATCGCCGGCGGTGGCCTCCACGCCATGCTTGATCGCGTTCTCGACCAGCGGCTGGAGCAGGAAGCTCGGCACCTGCCGGCCGAGCAGCTCCGGCGCTGCGGCGATCGTCACCTGCAGGCGGCTGCCGAAACGCGCGCCTTCCAGCTCGAGATAGCGTTCCACCGTCTCCAGCTCGTCGGCCAGCGCCACCATGCCGGTTTCGAGGTCCATCGTCGCGCGCAGGAAGCCGCTCAGCCCCTCGACCATCTGGTTCGCCTCGGCGATTCGCGCGGTGAGGATCAGGCTGGAGATGGCGTTGAGCGAGTTGCACAGGAAATGCGGGTTGAGCTGCAGGCGCAGCAGGTGGAGCTCGCTTTCCAGCCCGGCTACCCGCGCGGCGGCCAGTTCCTGCTCGCGCAGCCGGATGCGGCGCACCGTGCCTAGGATCACGAACAGCGCGGCGGTGCAGCCGTCGATCAGGAAATAGATCACCGTCACCAGCAGCAGCGATTGCGGCGAGTGATCGGGCACGCGCGTGTCCATGAAGGCATGGACGAAGAACTGGCCGCCGAAGTCTGCCGCCATCTGGAGCAGCGCTGTCCCCAGTAGCGCGGCAAGGCCGAGCGGCAGCGCGATCCAGAGCGGCCGGCCGCTCGCCCAGCGCAGCGCGAGATAGATCAGCGATGCGAGCAGGATCGCGGCCAGCGTGCCCCAGATCAGCGTGATCCATTCGCCCAGGCCGGCCATCTGGCCGGAAACCGCGATGCCGGGCACGATCACCGAGAGGGCGGCGGCCCAGAGCACAATGGTAAGCTGCGCCGCCTCGCGGGGCGCGGGCGCGACGATCTCCAGGGTACGGCTCATACCTCTTCCGTTTCTCGACGCGGGGGTGTCTATAGGGGATAGGGCACCACCCTGTCATCCCGCCCGGTCATGCTGTGCGTTGCGAGGGGCGATGCGCGGCGTTATAGGCGCGGCATGACCGCGCACCTGCCCGAGCTTATCCGCACCGCTTCCGCCCGCGTCGCCTGTGACGGCACCGGCCCCGGCCTGCCCGCCGCGCTGGGCCATCCGCGCGTGTTCCTGCAGATCGACGAGCATGGCTATGTCGATTGCGGCTATTGCGACCGCCGCTTCGTCCTGATCGGCGGCCCGGCCGACGGCGCCGACCAGAGCCAGCTTCCCGATCACCCGGCTGGCGCGAGCATCTAAAGCTCCTATATCGGAGGGATGAGCATTCCCTCCGATCCGCGCAGCTACATCTATCGCGACAGCCTCGATCCCGAGACCGCCGCGAAGCTCACCGCCGAGGCGCTGGCCAGCGCCGAAGATGGCGAGCTCTATCTCCAGTATCGCAAGACCGAGGCGTTCGGCTTCGACGATGGCCGGCTGAAGACCGCGTCGTTCGACACCCAGTCGGGCTTTGGCCTGCGCGCGGTGTCGGGCGAGACCACGGCCTTTGCGCATGCCAATGAGATTACCCCCGCTGCGATCCGCCGCGCGGCGGAGACGATGGCGCTGATCGAGCCGGGCAAGGCCGGCAAGGCGCCGCCGCCCCAGGGCAATAACCGCCATCTCTACACGCATCAGGATCCGCTTGATCTGGTGCCGTTCGCCGACAAGGTGAACCTCTGCCAGTCGATCGACGCGGCGGCGCGGGCGCGCGATCCGCGGGTGCAGCAGGTCTCGGTCGGGCTCACCGGCTCGTGGAGCGTGGTCGAGATCGTCCGGCCTGACGGCTTCATCGCCACCGATATCCGTCCGTTGGTGCGCCTCAACGTGTCGATCGTGGTCGAGCAGAACGGCCGGCGGGAGACGGGAAGCTTCGGGCTGGGCGGGCGCACGCTCTACGACAATCTGTTCGAGCCGGAGACCTGGAACCGCGCGATCGACGAGGCGCTGGCCCAGGCGCTGGTCAATCTCGACGCGGTCGATGCGCCGGCGGGCGACATGACCGTGCTGTGCGGCCCCGGCTGGCCCGGCGTGCTGCTCCACGAAGCGGTTGGGCACGGGCTCGAGGGCGATTTCAACCGCAAGGGCACCTCGGCCTTTTCGGGCCGGATCGGCGAGCGCGTCGCGGCGCCGGGTGTCACCGTGGTCGATGACGGTTCGCTGATGGATCGCCGCGGCTCGCTGTCGATCGACGACGAAGGCACGCCGACGCGCGAGACGATCCTGATCGAGGACGGCATCCTCAAGGGCTATATGCAGGACCGGCTCAACGCCCGGCTGATGGGCGTCGAGCCCACCGGCAACGGCCGTCGGGAGTCGTTCCAGCACGCCCCCATGCCCCGCATGACCAACACCTTCATGAAGGGCGGCAAGGACGATCCGGCCGAGCTGCTGTCGCGCGTCAAGAAGGGCATCTTCGCCAAGTCGTTCGGCGGCGGCCAGGTCGATATCGTCTCGGGCAAGTTCGTCTTTTCCTGCACCGAGGCCTATCTGATCGAGAACGGCAAGCTCGGCGCGCCGATCAAGGGCGCGACACTGATCGGCGACGGGCCGACCGTGCTCAACAAGGTCACCGGCATCGGCAACGACTTCGCGCTCGACGAAGGCGTCGGCATGTGCGGCAAGGGCGGGCAGAGCGTGCCGGCCGGCGTCGGCCAGCCGACCCTGCTGGTGGACGGGCTGACGGTGGGCGGCACCGCGGCGTGACGCGAAAAGGGGAGGCAAGAAGATGTTCTTTCGAGATGTCGGCGGAGATACTTACCCGGTTTCTGCGATTGCCCGCATCGTGCGCCCATTTCGGCAAAGTGGGCAGGATGAGCATCACTATTTCGATAAGCTAAGGGTGTTTCTCAACGACGGAAGCGAGATAATAGTAAGTCGCGGAGTAATTGATAGGCTTGACGGATTTCCTATGACATCTTTTGCGGCTGCACCCGGCACATATGCTATTTCATATTTCGAGGATGAGATTCAGCGAGAGCCAATTATCGGTTGGATTGTGAACAAGCAGGACGAAGTGGTGCCTGTGCTTCCATATGGAACGTTTGACACGGATCACGATCGGGTTGTGGTGCAGATGCCGGATGGCAACATATTTTCCTACAATGGCTCTTGGCCAAGCGTCGACGCCTACCGGGCATACGCAATCGAACAGGGGTGAGCGTCCCGTTCTCTGTAGATGCTCGACGGGACGTTACCGTGGCGTGTGAGCTCAAACACCGCCCAACAGCACGTCGATTGCGCCGATGATCCGCAAGCGCTCCTCCGCCAGCGAGGCGACTCGCTCGCGCAGGTCCGATGTCCGGATTGCCGCGGCGAGTTCGGTCATCAGGATCAGCTCCTCGCCGCCGACAAGGAAGCGGGGATGGAGGCGCGGTGTGGTGGGAGCCGTCGCCTCCTGGCGCATCAGCGGCACGACCAGGCGGGTGCCGATCTCCGCGAAGATGTCTGCCTGAACGTCGAGCACCAGGCCGCCGCTTTGCATGCGATAGACGTCGAACTGCGCCATCAGAACATGCGGTATTTCTCGAGCGGCAGGTCATTCTCCTCGACCCAGCGGCTATGCGCTTCGATCCACTCGCGATTCTCTTCCGTCCATTTCCGGTTACGTTCGGTCTTCGCCGCGTCGCGCAGCGCGGCTTCGCAGATCTGGGACAGATTGATCCCCGCCTCGCGCGCAGCCGCGACCACGCCGGTATCGAGCGAGAGGTTGACAGCCTTGCGCTTGCCGGAGGAAAGAGCATCATGCTTCATGCGCAGAAATTATGCGCATGCCTGATGCGCGTCAAGGAGTTGGCATGACACTCCCCGAGCTTGACTGGACCGGCTGGCGCGAGACCGCGCAGCATCTTCACCTGATCACCCAGATCGTCGGCAAGGTCCGCCTCGCGCATACGCCCTGGCTCAACCATAGCTGGCATGTCGTGCTCTATCCGACGGCCTGGGGGCTCACCACCGGGCCGATTCCCTGCGACGACGCCACGCTCCAGCTCGATCTCGACCTGCTCGAAAGCGTGCTGCGCCTGACCACCGATGCCGGTGGCGAAGCCAGCATCCCGCTCGGGCCCGGCAGCATCGCCGGCTTCCATGCCGAGCTCGTCGCCGCGCTGGCGGCGCTCGGCATGCCGGTGGGGTTCAACGGCATCCCCAGCGAAGTCCCCGATCCGGTGTCCTTCGTCGAAGACACCGCCGAGCGCCCCTGGGACAGCGACGCGGTGCGCGATTTCCACCGGGCGCTGCTCTGGATCGACCGCGTCTTCCAGCAGTTCCGCACCGGCTTTCTCGGCAAGGCGAGCCCGGTCCATTTCTTCTGGGGCAGCTTCGATCTCGCGGTCACCCGTTTCTCGGGCCGCACCGCGCCGAAGCATCCGGGCGGCTTCCCCGGCCTGCCCGATGCGGTAACCTGCGAAGCGTACAGCCATGAGGAAGCCAGCGCCGGCTTCTGGCCGGGGACCGACGCGTTTCCGAAACCGGCCTTCTACGCCTATGGCTATCCGGCACCCCGGGGCTATGCCGATGCCGAAGTGCCGGCCCCGGCCTATTTCGACACCGGCCTTGGCGAATGGCTGCTCGATTATGACGCGGTGCGCACCGCGGAGGATCCGCGTGCGACGCTGCTCGGTTTCCTGCAGTCGACCTATGATGCCGCGGCCGATCTCGGCCAATGGGATCGCGCGCATCTGGAATGCGCGCCGGGTGTTCCCCGCAAACCGCGTATCGTCTAGGGAAGCGGCATGGCCGAGTTCTTCGATGCGCTCACCGACGATCACTGCGCCTTCATCGCGCGCCAGCCGATGTTCTTCGTTGCGACGGCGGCCTCCGAAAGCCGGGTGAACCTCAGCCCCAAGGGCATGGACTGTTTCCGCGTGCTGGGTCCCAACCGCGTCGCCTATCTCGACGTCGCGGGATCGGGCAACGAGACGCACGCGCATCTGATCGCTGATGGCCGCATCACCATCATGTTCTGCGCCTTTGACAGTCCCGCACTGATCCTGCGCCTCTATGGCCATGGCAGGCCGGTGCTCCCCCAGGACCCGGAATGGGCAGGGCTGGCCGCGCAGTTCACCTTGTTGCCGGGTACCCGCCAGATCTTCGACATCCGCGTGGACAGCGCGCAGAACAGCTGCGGCTGGGCGGTGCCGCACATGACCTTCGAGCGGGAACGCGAGACGCTCAGCAAATATCACGTAAAGCATGGCGCCTCGGCGCGTTTCGCCAAATATGCGGTGCGCAACCACAGCATCGACGGTCTGCCGGTGCGCAATCCCAGCGAGGAGCCCGCCTGATGGCGCTTGTCGAGATCGGCCGGTTCGACCGGCAGGAAGCCTTCATCGTCCAGGGGCGGCTGGAGGATGAGGACATTCCCAGCTTCGTGTTCGACGCCGGCACCAGTATCGCCGACGGGTCGTACCTGCTGATCCCGGTGCGCGTGATGGTCGATGACGAGGATGTCGAGCGGGCCCGCGCGATCCTGGGCGCGGCGGCCTAGCCGAGCAGCAGCGCCGTCGCCTTCTTGGCGATCCGGATCAGATCCGCGCGCGGCGTGCCGGCGCGGGCGCGAGTGCTCAACGAATGGATCACCGAGGAGGCGATCTGTGCATCGCCCAGCGGGTCGCCGCTGCCGGCCTGCACCATCAGCCGCTCGATCCATCCGTCCTGCAAGGCGACGAATGCCGCGAGCGCGGCGCGGATGTCGGGATCGGTCACCGCCTCGGTCGCGGCGGTGTTCACCGCGATGCAGCCCGAAGGCCCGTCCTCGCCGGTCAGGAAGCCCTCGATCGCGCCGATGAACAGCGCCTTGAGCATCTTTTCCGGCGGATAGGCAGCCTCATGCAGCGCCCGGAACGTCGCATCGACACTGGCATGGGTGCGCGCCAGCCCGGCGAGGTACAGCGCCTTCTTGTCGCCGAACGCGGCATAGAGGCTCGGGCGGTTCACCCCCGTCGCCTCGGCCAGGTCGTCGAGCGAGGTGTTCGAATAGCCGAGCGTGCGGAAGCGCTGGAGCGCGGCGCGCAGCACCGCTTCCTCGTCGAACTTGCGCGGACGCCCGCGGCCCCGGCCGGCTATTTTTGTATCGGTTCGCATTAAATTCCTTGACCCGGTTATTTTTGTGCGAGATCGTACAAAAATACAAGGGAGACTCTTCATGAAGCTCTATTTCACCCCCTTCGCCTGTTCGCTCGCCGCGCGCATCGCGCTGGAGGAAGCCGGGCTCGACGCCGATTATGTCCAGGTGCCCAGGGACCTGCGCCTCGCCGACGGGCGCGACTTCACCGAGATTTCGCCGATGGGCTATGTCCCCGCGATCGAGACCGGGACCGGCTTTGTCCTGACCGAGGGGCCGGCGGTGCTTACCTATATCGCTGAGCTGGCGCCCGAGGGGTCGCTCAGCTTCACCGGCTTCTCCGACGCGCATTACCGGATGCTCGCCTGGCTGAACTTCGTCAGCACCGAACTGCACAAGGCGGTCTACATGCCCCTTCTCGGCAAGGGCTATTCGGAAGCCGAGCAGGTTGCCGCACGTGCCCGCCATGCCCGGCCCTTCACTGTGCTGTCGAAGCATCTGGAAGGCCGCGAATTCCTCCAGGACCGGTTCACCGTGGCCGATGCCTATCTGCTCGCGGTGCTCAACTGGTCCGAGTTCAGCAAGGTGCCGCTCGCCGATTGGCCGGTGCTCAGTGCCTGGCGCGAGCGTCTGCGTGCGCGGCCCTCGGTCGCCCGTGCGATGGCTGCCGAATGGCCGCTGCTCAAGGCCGCCTGACCCGCTTTCAAGCTCCGGGCGTGGCCGTATCGCGGTCGCTCCCACCACGCCTGCCCCTTCCGTCTCGCGCGGGAGGGGCATTTTTGTTGGAATCGCGCGAATCGCTGGGTTAGGCCTGTGCCATGCCCGCAACGATCAACTGCGACGTGGCGATTGTCGGCGGGGGACTGGCCGGCGGCTTGATCGCGCTCGCGTTGCACCGGCGCCGGCCCGATGTCGATATCCGCATCGTCGAGGGCGGGAGCCGGCTCGGGGGCAATCATCTCTGGTCCTTCTTCGCCAGCGACATCGCGCCGGCCGATCGCTGGCTCACCGCGCCGCTGATCAGCCATGGCTGGCGCAGCTACGACGTCGCCTTTCCCGCGGTCACGCGGACGCTGCGCACCGGCTATTATTCGATCGAATCGCGCCGGTTCGACCAGGTCGTCCGCGCCGACCTGCCCGAGCAGGCGGTGATGACCCGGCGCGAAGTGGCCGACGTCACCCCGACAGCGGTTCTCCTCGCCGACGGCGACCGCATCGAGGCGAAGGGCGTGATCGATTGCCGGGGGCCCGGCGACCTGTCGATGCTCCATTGCGGCTGGCAGAAATTCTACGGCCGCGAGCTCGAGCTGCGCGGCGAGCACCATCTCGAGCGCCCGGTGGTGATGGACGCGACGGTGGAGCAGCTCGACGGCTATCGCTTCCTCTATGCGCTGCCCTTTTCGACCACCTGCGTTTTCGCCGAGGACACCTATTACAGCGACACGCCCGATCTCGATCCCGTGCTGCTCGGCGGCCGACTCGATTCCTATGCCGCGGCGCGCGGCTGGAAGGTCGATCGCATCGTCCGCGAGGAAGGTGGCGTGCTGCCGGTGGTGATGGGGGGCAGTTTCGAAGCCTATTGGCGCGCCGGCGGCGACAAGGTCGCCAAGGCGGGTTCCCGGGCCGGCCTGTTCCACCCGCTCACCAGCTACAGCCTGCCCGATGCGGTGCGCACCGCTACGCTGGTCGCGGCCGCGAGCGATCTCGGCGGTGCCGCACTGCACAATCTTCTGCACGATTTCGCGCGATCGACATGGCGCCGCCGTCATTTCTACCGCATGCTGGCCGCCATGTTGTTCAAGGCCGCCGAACCCGAGGAGCGCTACCGCGTGCTGCAGCGCTTCTATCGTCTCGATCCCCAGCTGATCGGCCGCTTCTATGCCGGCCATTCGACGCTGCTCGATCGGCTGCGCGTCGTCTCGGGCAAGCCGCCGGTGCCGGTGGGCCGTGCGCTCTCGGCGATCCGGGAATCCTACCGGTGAAGCGCGCCGCGGTGGTAGGCGCCGGGCTCGGCGGGCTGGCGCTCGCGATCCGGCTGCAATCGGCGGGTGTCGAGACCGTGGTGCTCGAAGCGCGCGACAAGCCCGGCGGCCGCGCCTATTTCTGGGAGCGTGACGGCTTCACCTTCGACGCCGGCCCCACCGTCATCACCGCGCCGGAAGTGCTGGAGGAGCTGTGGCAGCTCTCCGGCCACCGCATGTCCGATGACGTCAGGCTCAACCCGGTCACGCCCTTCTACCGGCTGTTCTGGCCCGATGGTACGCGCTTCGACTATTCGAACGACGATCATGCGCTCGCCGCCGAGATCGCCCGGCTCGAGCCGCAGGACGTCGCCGGCTATGGCCGCTTCCTCGAATATTCCGCCGGAGTGTACGAGGAAGGCTATGTGAAGCTCGGCCATGTCGCGTTCCAGGACTTCATGTCGATGGTCCGCGCCGCGCCCGCGCTCGCCAAATACGGCGCCTGGCGCTCGGTCTATGCCAAGGTCGCCAGCTTCATCCGCAACGAGAAGCTGCGCCAGGCCTTTTCCTTCCACACGCTGCTCGTCGGCGGCAATCCGATGACCGCCAGCTCGATCTACGCGCTGATCCACCAGCTGGAGCGCAAGAGCGGGGTGTGGTGGGCGGAAGGCGGCACCAACCGGCTGGTCGCCGCGATGGTCCGCCATTTCGAGCGGCTGGGCGGCACGATCCGGCTCGGCGATCCGGTCGCGCGGATCGAGACGCTTGGCGATCTCGTCACCGGGGTACGCACGATGAGCGGCCATGAGCTGCAGGTCGATGCCGTGGCCTGCAACGCCGACGTCGTCCACAGCTATCGCGATCTGCTCAAGGGCTCGCGCTCCAGCCAGCGCGCCGCGCAGCGCCTCCAGCGCAAGCGCTTCTCGCCGTCGCTGTTCGTTGTCCATTTCGGGGTGCGCGGCACCTTCCCGGACATCCCGCACCATTCGATCCTGTTCGGCCCGCGCTATCAGGGGCTGCTCGACGACATTTTCGAGCATGGCGTGCTGAGCGAGGATTTCTCGCTCTATCTCCACCATCCCAGCGCCAGCGATCCCGCGATGGCGCCCGAAGGCCATGCGACCTTCTACGCGCTCGCCCCGGTGCCGCATCTCGGCAAGTTCCCCGCCAATTGGGACGAGATCACTCCGATCCTCGAAGAGCGTATCCTCTCCGAGATCCAGCGCCGGCTGATCCCCGATCTCAAGGATCGGATCGTGACGAAGTTCAGCTACGCGCCGCCCGATTTCCGCGACGATCTCGGCGCGCATCTGGGCTCCGCCTTCAGCCTCGAGCCGATCCTCACCCAGAGCGCCTGGTTCCGCACCCACAATCGCGACGATGCGATCCACAACCTCTATTTCGTCGGCGCCGGCACCCATCCGGGCGCGGGCATCCCCGGCGTGGTCGGCAGCGCCAAGGCGACGGCGGCGCTGATGCTGGGCGACGGCAAGTGATCGACTTGCCCCGCAGCGCGTTCTGGCCGAAGGCGGGGTGATCCATGATTTTCGGGAAGACCAGAATATGAAGCGCGTCGCAGTCTATTGCGGTTCGGCCAGCCCGGCCGATCCCGTCTATATCGAGGCCGCGCGCCATGTCGGCCGCACGCTGGCGCAGCGCGACATTGGCATCGTCTATGGCGGCGGCAAGCTCGGCCTGATGGGCGCGGTCGCCGATGCGGCGCTGGAAGCCGGCGGCGAGGTGATCGGCGTGATCCCCGAGTTGCTGGTCAATGCCGAAGTCGCGCATCGCGGCTGCACCGAGCTCCACGTCGTCGGCACGATGCACGAGCGCAAGGCGCGCTTCACCGACATCGCCGACGGTTTCATCAACCTGCCCGGCGGCACCGGTACGATGGACGAGCTGTGGGAAGCTTTGAGCTGGGCCCAGCTCGGCTATCACACCGATCCGGTCGGCCTGCTCAACATCGCCGGCTATTATGACAAGCTGGTCGAGTTCTGGGAGCATATGGGCAAGGTCGGCTTCGTCCGCCCGCAGCACCAGAACATGCTGATCGTCGATACCACGCTCGAAGGGCTGCTCGACAAGATGATCGCGGCCAAGCCGGTCGAGACGATCGTCCAGATGCGGCGCGGCGATCTGTGAGATCCGATCTTCCTTCGCGTGCCGCGCTCGTCGCGACCGCGCAGGAATCGATCGCGCGGGGCTCGGGCAGCTTCTCGGCGGCGAGCAAGCTGTTCGACCGCAAGACCCGGGAACGCGCCTGGCTGCTCTATGCCTGGTGCCGCGCCTGTGACGATCTCGCCGACGGGCAGGATCATGGCCACGGCGCCAGCGAGAGCGACAGGCAGGCCGGGCTCGCGCGCATCCGTCTGCTGACCGAGGCGGCACTGGCCGGGCAATGGATCGGCGATCCGGCATTCGACGCGTTGCGCATCGTCGTCGCGGAGGCGGGCATCCCGCATCGCTTTATCTGGGACCTGGTCGAAGGCTTCGCGCTCGACGCGGACGAGTGGCGCCCCCGGCACGAGGCCGACCTCTATCGCTATTGCTATCATGTCGCCGGCTCGGTCGGCTGCATGATGGCGATCATCATGGGGGTATCGCCGCAGGATGACGCGACGCTCGATCGCGCCTGCGATCTCGGCATCGCCTTCCAGCTCGCCAATATCGCCCGCGATATCGAGGCGGACGACCGGATGGCGCGCTGCTATCTGCCCGATGACTGGCTGGTCGAGATGGACATCCCGCCCGGCCAGCACATGAAGCCGCCCTTCCGCCAGCGCCTCGCCGTGCTTGCCGGGCGCCTCGCGCGCGGGGCGGAGGACTATGCCGCGAGCGCCCGGGTCGGCACGCCGAAGCTGGGTTTCCGCTCCGCCTGGGCCGTGCTGGCGGCCACCGGCATCTATGGCGCGATTGCCGAGAAGGTCGCCGAGCGCGGCGAACATGCCTGGGATCACCGGGTCTCGACCTCGGGCTTCGAGAAGCTCCGCTGGATCGCCCGCGCCTGGTGGCAGGCGCTGCGCCGCCGGGATCTCTATCCCGCCGCGCCGCGCGATCCCGATCTCTGGACCCGCCCGCGTTCGGATTGAACGCGGCGGCCGCCGCCTTGGTCGCGGAGGGAAGGACAGGCCTGCGCGCATGGGCGATCCTGCTCGCCATGCGTATCCCTCTCTTCCCGCTTGCTTGCCTGGTGCTCGTTGCCGCGCAGGCGGCGCCCCAGGGTGCCGCCGAACTTGCCGGGCAATGGGATCAGGCGTCGACGCGCACCCAGCTGGTGCGCGTGCCGGTGCTCCGCGATCGGCCGACTGCTTCGCTCGCCGGCCGCGGCATGGTCACCGGGCGGGGGCCGGTGACCAGCACCGTGCTGCGCGATGAGGACGTGCCGATGCAGGTCCATTCCAGCGTCAGCCTGCGCATCCAGCCCGATGGCCGTTTCAAATGGCTGACCGAGAAGCGCCGCACCGCGTCGCCGACAAACGACTGCGAAATCCGCGAAGGCACGCGTCGCGACGGCGTGGCCAGCTATGCCGATGGCCGGCTGGTGCTGAAGAGCGAGTCCGTCCGGGCGCTCAGCCTCGATTGCGACGGCACGGGCGACGAGACGCGCGAGGCCGGCCGTGTCGATGTCTATGCGGTGCGCCGCCAGGGCAATGTTCTGGTCCTCCAGTCCGCGGACGGCGAGGTCTGGCAGCTCCAGCGAGCCGGGGGCTAGGCCGGCCGCGCGATTCCGGAGACGATCGCGCCGGCAAGCAAGGGCGCCGCTACTGCCGCGAACTGCATCCAGAGTGGATGCGGGGCGATCAGGCTCTGGATCAGCGCGAAGCCGATCGCCAGCAGCGCGACGATCCAGCCGCTCGCCGGTGTGCCGGCGATCCGCACTGCCGCCACACCGCCCGCCAGCGCGCCGAGCGCCCAGCTGCCGACGGTGATCGTCTGCGGAGACGGGTTCATGCCGGGCACGAAATCCTCGGGGATCGCATAATGCATCCCGATCCAGCGCAGGCCCAGGATCACGCCAATGCCCAGGGCCAGCCCCACCACCACGCCAAGCAGCTGCTTAATTCCGTTTCCCCCCGAAACAGTTTCGCATCTGCAACATAAATGAAACGGGAAGGCGGTGCTAGCGGCCTTTGCCGTCCAGTTTCGGGGCGCCCTGGCCTGCCATTTCCGGTGTCTGGCGCTGGCAGGCACCGACGATCACAGGATAGTCGAGGTCGGTATTGCGGCGCAGCGCTGCGGCCACCGCCTCCTGGCAACTCGCATAGCTGGTATAGCGCGCGGGCTCGATCCGCGCCTGGCGGCAGTCGAGATTGTCGTCGCTGCAGCCCATAATCGCGAGCAGGTAGAAGACCTGGTCCATCGCCGCCTCCTTCAAGGGTTAACAACGCGGCGGAGCGTCCAACCGTTGCATCGCGGCGCCGAGCGCCCCAAATCACGCGCGATGGCTTCAAATTCCGATGCACCCGCCGGCGAGCGCCCGATGCTCGCCACGCTGCGGCGTTTCCTTCCCTATCTCTGGCCGAAGAACGCGGCCGGCCTGCGCGCGCGCATCGTTGTCGCGCTTGGTCTCGTCGTCATCTCCAAGCTGGTCCAGGTCTATGGCGCGCCCTTTGCGCTGCAGGGGGCGATCGACCGGATGGCCGGCGGTTCGCGCGACGCGGTGTGGCTCGTGGTGGCGCTGGTCACCGGCTATGCGCTGGCCCGCTTCGGCACCGTGCTGTTCGACAATCTGCGCAACGCCGTGTTCGAGAAAGTCGGGCAGGACGCGACTCGTCGCCTTGCCGCGGACGTGTTTCGCCACCTCCACCAGCTGAGCCTGCGCTTCCACCTCGAGCGGCGCACCGGCGCGATCACCAAGGTGGTCGAGCGCGGCACCAAGAGCATCGATACGATGCTCTACTTCCTGCTGTTCAACATCGCCCCGACGATCCTCGAGCTCGCGCTCGTCGTCGGCATCTTCTGGACGCGCTACGGCGTGTGGCTGGTCGCCGGCACCATGGCGATGGTGGTGCTCTACATCGCCTTCACGCGCTGGGTGACCGACTGGCGCTCGAAGCTGCGCGAGAAGATGAACGATCTCGACACGGGCGCGGTGGCGCACGCGGTCGATTCGCTGCTCAACTTCGAAACGGTGAAATATTTCAACGCCGAGGAGCGCGAGGCCCGGCGCTACGAGAATGCCGTCACTGCCTATGCCCGCGCCGCCACCACCAGCGAGAACAGCCTGGCCTGGCTCAATATCGGCCAGGCGCTGATCACCAACACGATGCTCGGCGCCGGCATGGTCCTGATCGTGTTCGGCTGGTCCTCGGGCAAGTTCACCGCCGGTGACGTGGTGCTGGTCTCGACCCTCCTGTCGCAGCTCTTCCGCCCGCTCGACATGCTCGGCTGGGTCTATCGCACGATCCGCCAGGGCGTGATCGACATGGGATCGATGTTCGACCTGCTCGACAGCGCCGCCGAAGTGAAGGATGCCCCGGGCGCAGTGCCGCTGGCGATCGGCAGCGGCCATGTCCGATTCGAGGGCGTGCATTTCGGCTATGATCCGGACCGCGAGATCCTGAAGGGCATCGATCTCGACATCCCGGCGGGCGCCACCGTCGCGGTGGTCGGCCCTTCGGGTGCCGGCAAGTCGACGCTCGCGCGGCTGATGTACCGCTTCTACGACGTCACCGGCGGCCGCATCACCATCGACGGGCAGGATATCCGCGACGTCACCCAGTCGTCGCTGCGTGGTTCGATCGGCATCGTCCCGCAGGACACGGTGCTGTTCAACGACACGATCGGCTACAACATCGCCTATGGCCGCGAGGGTGCCAGCGCGGACGAGATCGCCGCCGCCGCGCGCGGTGCCGCGATCGCCGGCTTCATCCAGTCGCTGCCTGACGGCTTCGAGACGCGCGTCGGCGAGCGCGGACTCAAGCTTTCCGGAGGCGAAAAGCAGCGCGTCGCGATTGCGCGCACGCTGGTGAAGAACCCGCCGATCCTGATCCTCGACGAAGCGACCAGCGCGCTCGACAGCCGGACCGAGGCGGATATCCAGGCGACGCTCGAAGCGATCGAGCATGGCCGCACGACGATCGTCATCGCCCACCGCCTGTCGACCGTCGTCCATGCCGACCGGATCATCGTGCTTGAGGCGGGCCGGGTGGCGGAGCAGGGCACCCATGCCGAGCTCTTGCGCAAGAACGGTCTCTATGCCGAAATGTGGGCGCGGCAGGCGCAGGAGCGCGAGGCCGAGGGCGGGGAGGAAGTCCCCGCCGAATAGGAGGGGCATGTGATCTGGTTCCTGGCTGCGCTGGCGGTGGTGATCGCGGCGCCGATATTCTGGTCGGCCTATGTCTCGCGCGGCGTCGAACGCTGGGTGCCGATGGACGGGCGCCAGATCGACGTGCCCGGCGTGCGCATGCATGTCCTGGAGATGGGGCCCGCCGATGCGCCCGCGATCGTGATGATCCACGGCATCATGAGCCAGCTGCGCGTCTTCACCTATGCGCTTGCCGGCCGCCTCGCCAGGGATCACCGGGTCATCGTCATGGATCGCCCGGGCTGGGGCTATTCGACGCTCACCGGCCCGCGGCTCGATATCCCCGCCCAGGCCGATGCCGTCGCCGCCGCGATCGCGAAGCTCGGGCCGGAGAGGCCGTTGCTGGTCGGCCATTCGATGGGCGGCGCGGTCAGCCTCGCGCTGGCGCTGCGCCATCCGCAGGCAGTGCGCGGGCTCGGCCTGATCGCGCCCTATACCCAGCCGATCGACACCCCGCCCGAGCCGCTCAAGGGCTTGCTAGTCCCCGCGCCGCTCCGCCCGCTGATCGCCTGGACGATCGCGGTGCCGCTGTCGATGCGCACCGGCAAGGCCAAGACCACCGCCGTCTTCGCCCCCGATCCGCTGCCCGAGGATTTCGCGATTCGGGCCGGCGGCGCGCTCGCCATCCGCCCGCGAAGCTTCGAGCAGGGCTGCTACGAGATCGAAATGGCGCCCGAAGCGATGAAGGTCCAGGCGCCGCGCTATGGCGAGATCGCGCTCCCGGTGGCGATCCTCTATGGCCGGCAGGACGCGCTGCTCGATCCCGAGCTGCATGGCCGCAAGACCGCGTCGGATGTCCAGAATGGCGCGATCGAGCTGCTCGACGGCGGCCATATGCTTCCGGTGACGCATATCGACGCCACCGAGGCCTGGCTGCGTAAACTCTAGCCGGCGCTGCCGATCTCGGCCGGCTGGGTGGTCCAGCCGAGCCGCGGGATCGTGATCGAGCGCTTGCCCGACAGGTCGGTGCGCGTCACGAACAGCTCCTTGCTCTCGATATATTGGAGCAGGCGGCGGACGCGTCCGAGCGAAGACGTGCCATAGGTCGCGGCGATCTCGGTATCGCTGGGGCAGGGCGCGCCTTCGCGGGCGGCACGCGCCACCAGCAGGAACGGCCCGAGCATGTCGTCGGGCAGCGCGCGCGCTGCTTCGAGCGCCTGTGCCCAGTCGTCGTCGGGATCGCCATGGATGCCGGCCCGCGCCGCCGAGAGCCGGCGGACGAAGCTGGACAGGTCGAGCGGCGGCCGCGCGAGCCCGACCATCCGGCAGCGCACAAGGAAGTCCTGATAGAGCACCGAAGGCGAGCGATAGCTGCTTTCCTCGTCGGCGGTGATGTCGCGCAGCACGTCGGCGATCTTCTGCGCGGCTTCCTCGGGATCGACGTCGGGGATTTCCTCGCGCGCCGGCGTCGAGCGGGCCAGCGCTTCGAGCAGCCGGTCGCTGGCGAGCTGCGGCGGGGCCGAGGGCGCCGGCGGTGCCGGCGGCGTCCATTCGGGCTCGGCCGGGGCGAGCAGCAGGTCCTTGAGTTCGGCCGAGGGTGCCTCGGGCAGCGGCGTCAGCTTGGGGCTGCCGCTGCGCGCGCTGGTCTCGACCGCGCCGATCTGCACCGAGATCGGCCGGCGCGACACGGCGGGGCCGAGTGCCAGGAAATGCCCGCGCGCCAGGTCGCGGATCGCCTCGGCCTGGCGGCGCTCCATGCCGAGCAGGTCGGCGGCGCGCGCCATGTCGATGTCGAGGAAGGTCCGCCCCATCAGGAAGTTGCTCGCCTCGGCGGCGACATTCTTCGCAAGTTTCGCAAGCCGCTGCGTCGCGATCGCGCCGGCAAGGCCGCGCTTGCGCCCGCGGCACATCAGGTTCGTCATCGCCGACAGGCTGGCGCGGCGCACCGTGTCGGACACGTCGCCCGACGCGCTGGGGGCGAACATCTGCGCTTCGTCGACCACGACCAGTGCGGGGAACCAGTGCTCGCGCGGCGCGTCGAACAGCGCGTTCAGGAATATGGCGGCGCAGCTCATCTGCGCCTCGATGTCGAGCGTATCGAGCGCGACGATCACCGACGCGCGATGCTCGCGGATGCGCGCACCCATCGCAGCGATCTCGCGCTCGCTATAGTCGCCCGCGTTGACGACGATATGGCTGTAGCGGTCGGCCAGCGTGACGAAATCGCCCTCGGGGTCGATCACGACCTGCTGGACCAGGCCGGCGCTCTCTTCGAGCAGGCGGCGCAGCAGGTGCGATTTGCCCGATCCCGAATTGCCCTGGACGAGCAGGCGCGTCGCGAGGAGTTCCTGCACATTGACGTGAACGGCGGCCCCCCGCTCGTCGGTCCCGATTTCGATGCTGCTGTTCACTGTCTTTCGCACCTATCGGGGCGCTCGATTCGGGGCAACCGGCGATGCTCGCGCGGCAAAGAAATTCGGCGGATCGATCGCTGTCCTACAAAAGCGGGCTGCGCTAGCGTTGCCCGATGATCCACCGATCGCCGCTTGGGCTTAAAGCCACAAAGGACACAGTCGCGATACGCGCATGCGGGGCTTTTGTGGCTTTAAGGATCGGGCGCGTGGGCTGTTTGCGTGTGAAGTTGCGCAGTTTTCCGCCATTTCTCCGCACGGCGCCCGCAAACCCGGAATGAGCGTTCCGATTCGCCTCTCCGCCGCGGCGTTGGGCCGCCTTCCGGCGACGGTTTCGCGGCCCGGCTATGATCGGCGAGCGCTGCGCCGCGGGATCGTCCATATCGGGATGGGTGGTTTCCATCGCGCGCACATGGCGCGCTACACCCACGACCTGATGGAACGCCGTGCCGATGTGCTCGCGTGGGGGATATGCGGTGTCGGGTTGATGCCGGGCGACGTGCAGCTGGGGCAGGCGCTGGCGCCGCAGGACCGTCTCTACACGCTCGTCGAGCGCGACCGCGAGGGCGAGCACGCGACCGTCATCGGCTCGGTCGTCCAGACGCTCTTCGCACCCGC
>JAEXLC010000081.1 GCA_023445495.1 Pseudomonadota bacterium
GCTCCACGCGGTGGAGGCTCGACGAGGGGTAGAGGATCGCATGCCCCGCCGGCAGCTTGACCGATTGCGCGCCGAACTGCCCCTCGATCAGCAGCTCGCCGCCGTCATAGTTCGCCGGATCCTCGAGGAAGACCGTCATCGACAGGTCGGAGCGGATACGGAAGTCGGTCCCGCGCTGGATGCGCACCGCATTGTCGACATGCGTGCCGAACCTCTGCCCGCCGCCATAGCGGTTGAACAAGGGCGGGAAGACCTTGAGCGGCAGCGCCGCGGCGACGAACAGCGGCGAGCGCCCCAGCGCGTCGAGCACCATCGCCCCGGCGCGGCGATGCGCTTCGCCGCCTTCGGGAAGCTGCTCATTGTCTTTCGCAAGGGCGGACTGCGCACCCGAGGTCGCGTTGCCATCCACCCATTCCGCCGCGTCGATGATCGCGCGCAGCTCGGCCACCTGCTCGCGCGTCAACAGCTCGGGAATGGCGATCAGCATGAGAGCGCCTCCGCCAGCTCGGGCCAGGCCGAACCGAGGAGCCATCCCCGCATCTTTGCGGTGAAGGCGGGGGTCGCCGTCCTGCGGGATTCGACGATCCAGCGCCGCGCTTCGACGGGCTGGCCCTGGTCGAGCAGCATCCGGGCATGGTTGAACATGCCCCGGAAATCGCCGCCCGCGGCTGCCTGCGCATAGAAGCCGGCGGCCCTGGCGATGTCGCGCTCCACCACCCAGCCGTCTTCATGGAAGCTGCCGACATAGTTGGTCGCCTTGGCATTGCCCTGCCCCGCCGCCTTCTCGAACCAGGAGAGAGCCGCCGGCTTGTCCTCGGCCACGCCTTCACCGAGCGTCAGCGCGGTCGCGTAATTGTACATGCCCCAGTCGAGACCACGTTCGGCCGCGACGCGGAAGCATTCGGCGGCGCGTGTTTTGTTAACGGGAGTACCCCAGCCCAAGTCGTAGCAGCGCCCGACCATGTTGAGCCCCATGAGGTGCCCCTGTGCGGCGGCCTTGTTGAACCAGGCAAAGCCCTCGCGCGCCTCCCCGGCATCGAGCAGCATCTGCCCGAGGACCGCCTGCGCCTCGGCAACGCCCTGCTCCGCGCCCGCCCGAATGAGCGCTGCCCGCTCCTCCGGCGAACCGGAGAGACGGGCAGCGACCTCATCGGAGGTAAGGCTGTTGAGGTCCTCGCTCAGAACTTGACCCCAAGCGTGGCGAAAGCCGAGCGGCCCGGCGCGATCGAGGCGTAGTGCGCCGTATAGGCCTGCGGGAAATAGACCTTGTCGGTCAGGTTTTGCACGTTGACGCTCACATCGAAATGCTCGTTGATCGTGTAGCCGATACGAGCGTCGAAGCGCCAATATTCGGGCACGGTACGGACCAGCACCTTGGTGGCGGGGTTCACCGTGACGACGCCAGCCGCGTTCTGGGTCGCGGTGCGATTGTCCGCATAGCCGCCGAACACGCGGCTCATGTAGAAGGCGCCACCACCGATGCTCAGGCCCTTGAGGGGCGTGACGTTCGCCCAAAGGGTGAAGCTGTCCCTGGCGGTCTGGGTCGCCTGGCGGCCATTGTTGACCGAAGGGACCAGCACGACCTTGGCCGCCTGCGCGCCGACTGCCGCCGCCGTCAGCGCGGTGAAGCCGCCATCGACGATCTTCGGATCGAGATGGGTGTAGCCGCCGAACACGTTCAGCCACTTGGTGACGTTGCCGTTGAAGCTGAACTCGATGCCACGGATGCGGCGCTTGCCGATGAACTGCACCGTATTGTCCTCGCCGGTGGCGCGGGCGTTGTCGGTGTCGGTCTGGAATGCCGCGAGCGTCAGCGAGAGCTGGTCGTCGAACAGCCCGGCCTTGGCACCGATCTCATAGCTCCTGGTCTTCTCTACCTTGAGGCTGTCGAGCAGCGCGAGGTTCGCAGTCGTGTTGGTCGTCGGCAGCGCATTCGCTTCCTGGCCTTCGCCCAGCAGGCTGTTTGGCGGCGTGGCTGCCGTGGCGTAGCTCGCATAGAGGCTGGTGTTGCGCGTCGGCTTGAACACCAGGCCCGCCTGCCAGTTGAAGATATTGTCGGTGCGCTCGAGGCTGAAGCCCTGGCCGCCGAGCGGGATCGCCGGCGTCAGCTTCGAGGTGAAGCGATCGAAGCGTCCGCCCAGGTTCAGGATCAGCGACGGCGTCAGCGTGATCGAGTCGAAGGCATAGGCCGAGAGCGTGTGCGCGTCGTTCTGGATCTCGGTGGCCTGGCCGCCCTTCACCACCGGCACCACCGTGGTCGAGGTGTCGTTGGCGTAATTGACCCAGGCATCGTTCGGGTTCGGGTTGAACAGGCTAGTGCAGTAGAAGCGCGCCAGTGCTGCCGGCGTGCAGCGCGCCGGCGTGATGCCCGAGCCACTGGCGGTGACATAGGTGCCACGCCGCGCCTTTTCCCAGCTGATCTCGAAGCCAGTCGCGAAGCTGTGCTTGATGCTCCCGGTCTCGAAGCTGCCGAACAGGTCGGTCTGGTTGGTCAGCGTCTCGGCATAGCCGTAGCGCGTATTGTTGCGGCGCCAGACAAGGCCGCCCGCAGTCGCGGTCGCCGCGGCATTGGTGCCATAGACATTGCCCTGCTGGTCGTCGGGCTGGGTGTAGATATAGTTCTGCTCGTTATAGCTGTAGCGGCTGCTGTTGCGCAGCGTGACGGCGCCGAAGTCATGCTCGACGCGCAGGGTCGCCTGATGGGTATAAGCGTCGCGGAAGTCGCGGCTCCTCAGGCCGTAGAAGCTGCTGCGGTCGACATGGCCGGTCACGCCGGCGATCGTCTTCACATCGCCCATGGCCGGCTCGGAATAGATTTCGCCCGTGCCCGGCGCGTTGCCGATCGTGTAGAGATAGGGGATGCCGCTGTCCGGCAGCTCGTGCGTCTCGAGATAATAATAGGATGCGGTCAGGCGGGTGTCGGTGCCCAGCCCCAGCGTGACCGATGGCGCCACGCCCCAACGGCGCTGCCAGGTCGCATCGCGACCGGCGAAATCCTGATCATGCCACATCGCCGCGACGCGCACGCCGACGGTGCCGCCCAGATACTGGTTCACGTCGAGCGAGGCATGCTTGTAGTCGGCCGTGCCGACACTTGCGCTGGCGCGGACGAAGTTGGTCGCCTGCGGAGTCTTGGTGATGATGTTGATCGAGCCGCCGGCGCTGCCGCGGCCGCCCAGCGTCGAATCCGAACCGCGCACGACCTGGACCTGCTCGATCGCGAACGTGTCGCGCGCCTGCGCCGCGGTATCGCGCACGCCGTCGACAAAGGTCGAACCCTGGCTGTCGAAACCGCGGATGAAGGGGCGGTCGCCGACCGGGTTGCCGCCCTCGGCGGCACCGAAAGTGATGCCCGGCACCGTGCGCAGCGCGTCGGCGAGCGTGGTCGAGCCGGTCTGGTCGATCACGTCCTTGGGCAGGACGATCACCGAGCGCGGGGTATTCTCCAACGTCGCCGTCGCCTTGGGGCCCTGCAACTCGGTACGGGCGCCGGTGACGACGATCTGCTCGCGATCCTGCACGCTGCGGTCCTGGCCGTCCTTGCTGTCGTTCGCGGGCGCCGGATCATTCTCCGCCGCATAGGCGGTCGCGGAGGTGGCGATGAACCCCACACAGGCAAGCGCGAGGAAGGACACGCCGGAGCGCGTGGCGGAAACGGTCATAGAAGAAACCCCTTTGCTCAATATCCCGACAGCGGCCTTATGGTCTGACTGCCACTCATGATTCTAAGTCGCATTAGCGATATGGGCGAAGGTTTCGCCGATATTCCAATGACTTCTAGGAAAGAACGCGATCGAAGCGTGCCGCCAGCCGCGACCGGCCATGCGCGACACGCTCCAGGATGCCGCGCTGCCGCAGCTGGCTCGCATAGGCCGCCGAGATGCCGGCTTCCCGCAACTCGGCGGCGGAAACCGTACCGCGTCCACGAAGGCGCTTGATTACCTCGCCAGCGCATAGCGCTTCGCGCGAAGAGGCTGCCGGGACGCCCACAGCAGCCCGAATCCGCCGGGCGGCAGCGCCGCGCATGGCAATTTCGGTGAGCGCTATGGCTTGCGGCATCTGGGTTTCCTGCGACAGCTAATGCGACTTGATCGCAACTGAGCGTCGCCTTTACGCTTCGCGGCCAGCCTGCCAATCGGCAAAGCGCAACATTGGGAAGTTGTATGGAAATGCCAATGTTATCCCAATGTTTGGGATCGCTCCCTTCCCGGGGAGCCGGCAACCCGTCTGGCATCGAGGCTGAAATGGCCGATACCGCCAGGGAACATTCGGTCGGGCGCGACACCTGTGGTTGGCATCGGGCGCCGCTCCGGCGATAGAGTTCGGAAATGCGTATTCTGATCGTGGAGGATGATGCCGAGACCCGCGCCTTCATTGCGCGCGGCCTCACCGAGAGCGGCCATGTCGTCGTGACCGCGGCCGATGGCCGTGACGGACTGTTCCAGGCCACCGACGGCAGCTTCGACGTGCTGATCATCGATCGCATGGTGCCTGCGCTCGACGGCCTCTCGCTGGTCAAGATGCTGCGCACCGGCAATTGCGCCACGCCGGTCCTGATGCTGACTGCGATGGGCAGCATCGACGACCGGGTCGAGGGACTGGAAGCCGGAGCCGACGACTATCTGGTCAAGCCATTCGCCTTTTCCGAACTGGCGGCCCGCGTGCAGGCGCTCGCCCGGCGCCCTGTCCTCCAGGCCGATCCGGTCCGGATGCATGTGGGCGACATCGAACTCGACTTCGAGCGCCGCCTGGTGCGCCGCGCCGGCCGCAAGGTCGCGCTGCAGCCGCGCGAATTCCTGCTGCTCGCCGAACTGATGCGCCATCCCGGCCGCATCGTGACGCGCACCATGCTGCTGGAGCGGGTCTGGGATCTCGACTTCGAGCCTCGAACCAACATCGTCGAGACCCATCTCAGCCGCCTGCGCACCAAGCTCAACGCCGGGTTCGACGAGGACGCCATCGAAACCGTGCGCGGCGCGGGCTATCGGATGCGCGCGGATTGATGCGCTTCGGCCGCTCCACCTTCGGACTCGCAGCGCTGATCAGCATCGTGCTGACGCTCGGCACCCTCGCGATCGGCCGCGCTGCCTATTGGATCACCCATGAGGCGATCGAGCGGGAGCTGGATCATCGTGTCGACACCGAGACGCGCGCGCTGCTTGTCGAGCCGGGCGCGGACCGCAGCGCGGCGATCGGTGCCGCCATAGCGCGGCGGCTGGCAGCACCG
>JAEXLC010000085.1 GCA_023445495.1 Pseudomonadota bacterium
TCCCGGCTCAAGGCCGGGATGACGGTGAAGGGCGAGAGGTGCCTTGCAATGCGGGATCACGCGCGCGCAACTCTATTGCGAGCGCGGCCGCCCGCGCTGCGGGCAGCGCCTACACCCGGCCGCAGAAGCCCGGCTTGCGGTCGCCCATGTCCCAGCAGCCGTCGAGGATCATCGTCTTGAGTGCGCCGCAGGAGCGCTGCGGGCCGCACTGGCCGTCCGGATTGACCACCGAGCATTGCCGCGCGAGCAGCGCTGCCTTCTGCCAGCCGATCTTCGACGCGCAGGTCGCGCCATTGTCGCGCCAGTTATATTTGGGCGCCAGGGGGCGGTGATGAACCGGGCGGGCGCGCGGCCGGGGCGGCGGTGTCCAACCAGGTTCGGGCGTCCAGCGACCGGGCTTGCGCAGATAGCGGCGATAGGCGGTCGCCACGCATTCCGCCGTCTCGCAGGCGTCGCGCTCGCTCGCCAGCGCCTGGAGCTGTTGGCGCTGCACCCAGAGCTGCTGGCGGGTCGCGCCCTGGCGATCCTCCGCCCATTGGTCGGCGAGGGTGCGGTGCAGCCAGTTCAGGCTCTTGTTGTCGCAGACCAGCCATTGCCCGCGGCGCAGCGATCCTTCGCAAGAGGGTGTCGAGGAAAGCCAGTCGGGCTCGCGATCGACCGGACGGGTCACCGGGGGCTGGGGGCGATGGGGTGGCTGGGCAGGCTGCTGGCCCCAGTCGCAGGCCGCGAGCGGCGCAAGCAGCGCCAGGAACAACAGCTTCCAGTTCATCGACTTCCCCAGGTGATGACAAGAATCGGTGTACGCACGACCGTTGCTTTGACGTCATGATCCCATGAAAGCCGATTCGAGGGAAGGGGCGGGGCTCTCGATCGCAGGTTTTGCGCGATGCCCGTTGCAGTGCGGCACGGGAGCTTCTAGTCGCTCAGGCGACGGAAGGACGAAGACATGGCGGACATCCCCAACACCCAGCCCGACAGCCGGAGCACCACGATCCTCGACTCGCCTGACAAGATGGTGAGCGCGCGCGACCTGTTCGGGATCGACACCGACCTCGAGATCCCCGCGTTCAGCGAGGCGGACGAGCGCGTCCCCGATCTCGACCCGGCCTATGTCTTCGATCCGGATACCACGCTCGCGATCCTGGCGGGCTTCGCGCACAATCGCCGCGTGATGGTCCAGGGCTATCACGGCACCGGCAAGTCGACGCATATCGAGCAGGTCGCGGCGCGCCTCAACTGGCCGTGCATCCGCATCAACCTCGACGCGCATATCTCGCGTATCGACCTGATCGGCCGCGACGCGATCGTGCTCAAGGATGGCCAGCAGGTCACCGAGTTCCGCGAAGGCCTGCTGCCCTGGGCGCTGCAGACCCCGACGGCTTTGGTGTTCGACGAATATGACGCCGGCCGTCCGGACGTGATGTTCGTGATCCAGCGCGTGCTCGAGACCGAGGGCAAGCTGACCCTGCTCGACCAGAACCGCGTGATCCGCCCGAACCCCTATTTCCGCCTGTTCGCCACCGCGAACACGGTGGGTCTGGGCGACACCAGCGGCCTCTATCACGGCACCCAGCAGATCAACCAGGGCCAGATGGACCGCTGGAACATCGTGGTGACGCTCAACTACCTCCCCGCCGCGGTCGAGGCGCAGATCGTCCTCGCCAAGTCGGGCGATTTCGACAAGCCGGGCGGCAAGGAGCTGGTCGAGAACATGGTCCGCGTCGCGGATCTCACCCGCAAGGGCTTCATCAACGGCGATATCTCGACCGTGATGAGCCCCCGCACAGTCATCACCTGGGCGCAGAACACCGAGATCTTCAAGGATGTCGGCTTCGCCTTCCGCCTGTCGTTCCTCAACAAGTGCGACGAGGCGGAGCGCGCGCAGGTGGCTGAGTATTACCAGCGCGTGTTCGGCAAGGACCTGCCTGAAAGCGTGGTCGGCAAGGCTTGAGCGATCCCGCCGACGACGATCCGCTCGACCCCCGCCGCTGGACGGCGCGCGGGGGCGAGGGCGGGCCGATCACCGGCGATGAATATGCCTATCTCAAGGACATGATCCATCGCCGGATGGGCGTGGGCAATTGGGAGCCCGATCGGTTCGAGGCCCCGGCCCCGCTGCCCAAGAGCTTCTGGCAGCGGCTGCGTGACCGGCTGCGCCGCCGCTAGGCCTTGTCCGGCTCGCGGTCGCGCGGGTTGAACTCGACGATCAGCGTCATCGCCAGCCATACCGCGAGCGTGGGCTGCAGCTTGGGCGGCAGCTGGGCGCCAGGCGATGTCAGGATGCCCAGTATATAGGGCAGTGCCGCGATGAAGGCGAAGGCGAGGATTGAATAGAGGATCCGGTGCTTGCTCGACGAGATATAGAGGATCGTGATCACCATCGCCGCGGTGGTGAACAGCACCAGCACATAATCCCGGTTGGTCAGATTCTCGGTGCTGGCCATCACGAAGCCGAGCACCGCACCGAAGAAGATGCCGAGCCCGGTGAGGTTAGCATTGTATTCGCCATGGCTCATCCGGCCGACCCGGCCGATATTGCTTAGAAACTTCATCCAATCCCCCTTCGGGCTTGATCCTGGGGGACAAGGCACACAAAGACAATCGCCATGGCTGCCGACTCTCCGCTCGACCGGTTCCGCAACGTCCTTGGGGGCGCCGCGCGCGCGCTTTCGGGGGAGCGCGAGGCCGAGCTGAGCTTCACCGGCGAGGCGCCGCGCCAGGACGGGCGCCAGATCAAGGTGCCGGCGCCGTCGCGCGGCCTGCCACCCGAGGAAGTCGCCGAGGCGCGCGGTTTTTCGGACGGCTTCGCGCTGCGCATGCGCCACCACGACAATATGTTGCACCTGAAGGGTGCGCCCAAGGAGCCGGTGGCACGCGCGGTGTTCGACGCGGTCGAAGGCGCGCGGGTCGAGGCGCTGGGCTCGCGCGGCTATGCCGGCATCGCCGCCAATCTCGAGCATGCGCTGGAGCTGAAGCTGCGCGCCGACCCGATCACCCGGGCGCGCAACCGCGAGGAAGTGCCGCTCTCCACCGCGCTTGGCCTGATGGTGCGCGAGCGGCTGACCGGACGCGAATCGCCTGCCACCGCCGCGCTGGGCATGGCGCTGATCCGCGACTGGATCGAGGAGCGTGCCGGCTCCGACCTCGATGCGCTGGCGCTGGCGATCGACGACCAGCAGGCATTCGCCTCGCTCACCTCGAAGCTGCTCCAGGACCTGGAGCTGACCGAAGGCGACCTGCTTCCCGACGAAGCCGATGAGGGCGGCGGCGAGGACGAGGGTACCGACGACCAGCAGCAGGACGGCGACGAGGAAGGCGAGAGCGAATCGAGCCAGAGCGAGGGCCAGGCCGAGGCGCGCGGCGAGCAGCGCGAGTCCGACCAGGGTGAGGAAGGCGAGCAGCAGCAGTCCGACGCGATGGAGGATGGCGACGGCGAGCCCGGCGACGAAGGCGAGGAGGGCATGATGCCCGTCCGCCCGAACCGGCCGTGGAGCGACCTGCCGCCCCAGTTCGAGTACCGCGCCTACACCACCCAGTTCGACGAGGTCGTCGCGGCGACCGACCTGTGCGACACCGAGGAGCTGGATCGCCTCCGCTCCTATCTCGATCAGCAGCTCGTCCATCTGCAGGGCGCGGTGACCAAGCTGGCCAACCGGCTGCAGCGCCGGCTGATGGCGCAGCAGAACCGCAGCTGGGACTTCGATCAGGAAGAAGGCATCCTCGATGCCGCCCGGCTGGCGCGCATCGTCGTCAATCCGATGCTGTCGCTCTCGTACAAGAGCGAGAAGGACACCGAGTTCAAGGACACGGTGGTCACGCTGCTGATCGACAATTCGGGTTCGATGCGCGGGCGGCCGATCTCGATCGCGGCGATCAGCGCCGACATCATGGCGCGCACGCTGGAGCGCGTCGGCGTGAAGACCGAGATCCTCGGCTTCACCACCCGCGCCTGGAAGGGCGGGCAGTCCAGGGAGAAGTGGCTGGCCGATGGTCGCCCGGCCCAGCCCGGCCGCCTCAACGACGTCCGCCACATCGTCTACAAGCAGGCGGACGAGCCGTGGCGCCGCGCCAAGAAGTCGCTCGGGCTGATGATGCGCGAGGGGCTGCTCAAGGAGAATATCGACGGCGAAGCGCTGCTCTGGGCGCATCAGCGGCTGATCGGTCGTAGCGAGGATCGCAAGATCCTGATGGTGATCTCGGACGGTGCGCCGGTGGACGACTCCACCCTGTCGGTGAATTCGGGCTCCTATCTGGAGCGCCACCTGCGCCAGGTGATCGGCTGGATCGAGGCGCGCTCGCCGGTTGAGCTCGTCGCGATCGGCATCGGCCATGACGTGACGCGCTATTACAGCCGTGCGGTGACGATCATGGACGCCGAGCAGCTTGCCGGCACGATGGTCGAGCAGCTGGCGGCGCTGTTCGACACCGAATGATGTCCAGCCCGCAAGCCGCGGGAATGAAGATCGATCCGCCCCCCGGCGGCTTCGAGGGGCCGATCAAGCGCTCGGTCACCATTGCCGGGCACCAGACCTCGATCAGCCTGGAGCCGTTGTTCTGGGAGGCGCTGGAGCAGGCGGCTATCGAGCGTGCGCTGCCGCTCAATGCGCTGGTCGCGGCGATCGACCATGCCCGGATCGGCGGCGAGGACCCGCCCAACCTTGCCAGTGCGATCCGCACCTGGCTGCTCGCCGAGGCCTATCGCCCCTGACGCTCGACCGACACGGCATTCGCGACAATTTTACGACAATGTTGCGATCCAGTCGCATTAGCGTTGACTCTGAGATTGGTTCGCAATAGCTGGCGGCGAAACAATTTGTAACAGGGGGTTCCCAAGTGAATCGTTCGACCGGTGCGGCTGCGCCCGCCTTCCTCGCGCTCGCCTGTGTCGGCTTCGTCGCCAGCGCACCCGCCCATGCCGCCACCGGGCCGGACGGCGACAAGACGAACACCCCGGCGTCGGACGACGTGCAGGACAAGGACCAGATCACGGTCAACGGCCAAGTCTATCAGCCGAAGCAGGAAAGCCCGAAGAACACGCGCCCGCTGCGCGACACCCCGCAGACGGTGACGGTGATCACCGCCGAGGTGATGGAGCAGCAGAACATCCTGTCGCTGCGCGACGCGCTGGCGACGGTGCCGGGCATCACCTTCGGCGCCGGCGAAGGCGGCAGCGGCTATGGCGACAGCATCAACCTGCGCGGCTTCAGCGCCAACAACGACATCACGATCGATAATGTGCGCGACAGCGCGCAATATACCCGCTCGGACAATTTCAACATCGAGCAGATCGAAGTCACCAACGGCTCGAACTCGGTCTATTCGGGTGCGGGCTCGATCGCCGGCAACATCAACCTGGTCAGCAAGCGTCCGACCGGCCGCGACAAGACCGTGGTGCAGGCCGGGATCGGCACCGACGAATATTATCGCGCCACCGTCGATATCGACCAGAAGCTGAGCGACAGCGTCGGCGTCCGGCTGAACGCGATGTATCACCATAACGACGTGCCCGGCCGTGAAGTCGAGAACAACAAGCGCTGGGGCGTGATGCCGGCGGTCACCTTCGGCCTCGAGGCGCCGACCCGGCTGAGCCTGATCTACCTCCACCAGGAGGACAACAACATCCCGCAGTTCGGCGTGCCCTATGTCAGCAGCACCAACAACTGGTTCACGGGCCAGGTGCCGGGCACCAGCCGCAGCGCCTATTACGGCTTCCGTAACCTCGACAAGCAGGACAGCAATGTCGACCAGGCGACGGCGATCTTCGAGCATGAGCTGAGCAGCAAGATCTCGCTGCGCAACCTCACCCGCTATCAGGACGTCGAGCAATATTCGATCGCAGACGGCCCGGAGGGCACCTTCTGCCTGCCGACGAGCCTGACCGCTGCCGGCCTCGCCTGCACCACGCCGGGCCTGTTCACGCCGAGCGGCGGTTCGCGCGGCAACACCCGCGATACCCGCAACCAGATCATCTACAACCAGACCGACCTGAAGGGCACGTTCGACACCTTCGGCATCGAGCACAGCTTCGACCTGGGCGTCTCGCTCTCGCGCGAATATTATGACGTGCGCTCGGGCAATTCGCAGCGCAACGCCAATGGCACGGCCGTGACCATCCCGGCCTATGCGTGGAACGATCCGAACCTGAACAACCGCAATGTCTATAGCGGTCCGGTGAACTTCATCGTCAGCGCGCGGAGCCACAGCGAAGTCGCGAACAAGGCGATCTACCTGTTCGACACGATGAAGCTGTCCGACCATTTCGAGCTCAACGGCGGCGTCCGCTGGGAGCGCAATATCGGCGAGTTCGCGGCCTACACCCTCTCGACCACGGCGGCGACGCTGGGCCAGATCACGGCGGTGACCCGCACGAGCAACCGCAACAGCCTGCTCTCCTACCGCGTCGGTGCGGTCTACAAGCCGATCGAGCCGATCAGCCTCTATGTCGCCTATGGCAACTCGCGCACCCCGTCGCAGAGCACGGTCAATGGCAGCTGCTCGGCCGCGACCTGCAATGTGAAGCCGGAGAGCGCCAAGAACTACGAGATCGGCGGCAAGGCCGAGCTGTTCAAGGGCGGTCTGCTGCTGACCGCGGCGCTGTTCCGCACCGATCGCGACAGCTACAAGGTGCCATCGGTCGACCCGACTGTTCCCGACCAGCAGCTGGACGGCCATTCGCGCGTCGACGGCGTCGCGCTGGGCGCCACCGGCCACATTACTTCGGCCTGGCAGATCACCGCCAACTATACCTATCTCGACAGCGAGCTGATCCGGTCGGTGGCGAAGGGGGCGGCGCTCGATCCCTCGGCCGGTGCGCAGCTCCAGCAGACCCCGAAGCATTCGGGCAGCCTCTACACCGCCTATACCCTGCCGTTCGGCCTGACCTTGGGCTATGGCGCGACCTATCAGGGCAAGTTCGCGATCAATCTTCCGACGCGCACCGTGGTCGGCGGGGCGCTGTCGCGGGTGCTCTATTCGAAGGACTATCTCGTCCACAACCTGACCGCGTCCTACGAGGTCAGCAAGGCGCTGTCGCTCCAGCTCAACGTCAAGAATATCGGCGACAAGCTCTACTACACCCGCATCCGCGCCAATAATGGCTGGGCGACCCCCGGCGATGCGCGCTCGGCGATCCTGACGGCCAGCTACAAGTTCTGATATAGCCGGCACATGACGCAGCTCGATCCATTGTCGAGCGAAGACATCGCCGCCCGCCTCTCCGGTTCGCCGGAGGCGCGGGCGGCGTTGATTCGCGAAGGGGCGGAGGCCGGCCTGGCCGAGGCGCAGGCGGTGTACGGCCAGATGCTGCTCGATGCGCAGAAGCCGGCCGAGGCGTTCGGCTGGTTCTGGAAGGCGGCGCAGCAGGGCCATCCGATGGGGCTCAACATGCTGGGCCGCTGCTATGACCTCGGCTGGGGCACGCGCATCGACAAGGGGCGGGCGGCGGCCTGCTTCCGGGTCGCCGCCGAGGCCGGGCTCGACTGGGGCATGTACAATTATGGCTCGGCGCTCGCGCTCGGTGCCGGCTTGACGCAGGACAAGGCGGCGGCGCTCGGCTGGTTCCAGAAAGCGTCTGCCATGGGTCACGCCAAATCCACCAACTTCGTCGGGAGCTTCCATGAGGAAGGGGACCTGCTCCCGCGCGACATGGCGGCGGCGGCGGATTGCTATGCCCGGGCTGCCGAGGGCGGGGATTTCCGCGGCATGTTCAACCATGCGCGGATGCTCGCCGAAGCCGGCGACGTCGATGGAGCGCTGCAGTGGATCGGGCGGTGTGGTGCGGAAGCCAGGCCGGTGTTTCGCGACAAGGCGCTGGCCTGGCTCGCGCAGGTGCCGGACATGCGGCTGCGCACCGAAGGTTCGGCGCTGCTGCGAAAGGGAAGTGACGCATGCTGATTGCCATTCCGGACCTGTTCTCGAGCGCGGAAGTGGCGCAGGTGCGCGGCATCATCGATGCGGCCGAATGGGTGGACGGCAACGTCACCTCGGGCGTGCAATCGGCGATGGCCAAGGACAATGAGCAGCTTCCCGAGGGCAGCGAGGCGCATCGCCGGGCGGGTGCAATGGTGCTCGATGCGCTGGGGCGCTCGCCGCTGTTCGTCGCGGCGGCGCTGCCGCTCAAGGTCTTCCCGCCCTTGTTCAACCGCTATGGCGGCGGGCAGAGGTTCGGCACCCATGTCGACAATGCGGTGCGCATCCAGCGCGGCACCGATTTCCGTATCCGCTCCGACCTGTCGATGACGGTCTTTCTCGAGGATCCGGCGAACTATGACGGCGGCGAGCTGCTGATCGAGGGGCAGTTCGGCGCGCAATCGGTCAAGCTGCCGGCGGGGCATGCGATCCTCTACCCCTCGTCGAGCCTCCACCGCGTGGAGC
>JAEXLC010000104.1 GCA_023445495.1 Pseudomonadota bacterium
CGTTCCGCGGCGGCCCCTCCACCACTCGCTACGCGAGCGGTCCCCCTCCCCGAGACGAGCTCGGGGAGGAATTTCATGGCAGCTTGGCCTTCGGAAAACCCTCCCAGGCCGCGTCATAATCGGGCTGGGCGCGGTCGAGGGCGTAGCGGGTCGGTTTGTAGGGCCAGCAGGTCTCGACCATGAAGGCCATGGTGCCGGCGATCTTGTGGGGCTTGAGATCGGCGTTGGTCGCGCCCTGCCAGCTGGTCACGTCGGGGCCATGGCCGGCCATGAGGTTGTGCAGCGACAGGCCGCCGGGCGCGAAGCCTTCGGCCTTGGCGTCATAGGCGCCGGTGATCAGGCCCATCGCCTCGGACATGATGTTGCGGTGGAACCAGGGCGGACGGAACGTGTCCTCGGCGACCATCCAGCGCGGCGGGAAGATCACGAAGTCGGCATTGGCACGGCCGGGCACGTCCGACGGCGAGGTCAGCACGGTGAAGATCGAGGGATCGGGGTGGTCGAAGCTCACCGTGTTCATCGTGTTGAACCGGGCAAGATCGTAGCGCCACGGCGCGAGATTACCGTGCCAGGCGACCACGTCGAGCGGGCTGTGGGGCAGGGTGGTGGTCCACAGGCTGCCGAGATACTTCTGGATGACTTCGAACGGCTCGTCGCGATCCTCGAACCAGGCGGCAGGCGTCTCGAAGTCGCGCGGATTGGCGAGACCGTTCGCGCCGATCGGGCCGAGATCGGGCAGGCGGAACAGCGCGCCGTGATTCTCGGCGACATAGCCGGTGGCGGTTCCATCGGGCAGCAGCGCGCGGAAACGGACGCCGCGCGGGACCAGCGCGACCTGGCCGGGGGCAATATCGATGCGGCCGAGCTCGGTGAGCAGCGTCAGCCGGCCGGCCTGCGGGATGAAGAGCAGTTCGCCATCCGCATCGAAGAAGACGCGGGTCTCCATGTCCCTGTTGGCGGCATAGACATGGACCGCGACGCCTTCGAGATCGGCGGGATCGCGATTGGCGAGCATGGTGACCATGCCATCGACCAGATCGGTGCCGGGGGCGGGTGCCTCGACCGGGTTCCAGCGCAGGCGATTGGGGGGCAGGGGCTCGCCGGGCAGGTCGGCGGCGAAATGGCGCGCGCCCTGATAGCGGGTGAAGGGCGGATGCTCGGCGGTGGGACGCAGGCGATAGAGCCAGGAGCGACGATTCTCATGGCGCGGCGCCGTGAACGCTGTGCCCGAAAGCTGTTCGGCATAAAGGCCATAGGCCGGCTTTTGCGGGCTGTTGCGCCCGACCGGCAGCGCGCCGGGGACCGCCTCGGTCGAAACATGGTTGCCGAAGCCGGGGAAATAGTCGGTCATCGCATCCTCTCCATGCCGGACTCTCTGTAGCGGCGCACATAAAGTGTCAAATGTTACTATCTGGCGACGCGCTTGATACGGGGCAGCTTTATCGGCGCGAACCTAAACTTTGTTGGGCCCCTGCGAGTTAATTCCTACTTCTTTAGTGGGTTTAATTCCGGAGTCGTAACCAATGGCCACAACCAGCGCAGCCGCACCGTCGCGGCGCCTACCAAGCTTCGGCGTGCAGGTCGCGATCGGCATGGTTGCGGGTCTCGCATTGGGTCTCGCGGCGCGCTCGCTCGGCAGCGACGGCGAGACGGCCAATGGCTTGGCCCAGGCGCTGCAGACGATCGGGCAGATCTTCGTGCAGCTGCTCAAGGTGCTGGTGCCGCCTTTGGTGTTCACCGCGATCGTCGCATCGATCGCGGCGCTGCGCGATCTGAACAATGCGGCGCGGCTGGTGGTGCGAACCTTGCTGTGGTTCGCGATCACCGCGGGCATCGCGGTGGCGATCGGCATCACGCTGGGGTTGGTGCTCCAGCCGGGGCATCACAGCGCGGTGGCGGCGGCCGCTGCATCGGCGCCTTCGAGCACGGGCAGCTGGCTCGATTTCCTCAAGGGGCTGGTGCCGGCCAATTTCCTCGGCATCGCGGCCTCGACCAGGCTGAATGACGGCGGCGCGACCACGGGCCTGTCGTTCAATGTGCTGCAGATAATCGTGCTGGCGGTCGCGATCGGCGCGGCGGCGGTGAAGGCGGGCGAGGCGGGGCATCGCTTCCTCGACTTCAATGCGTCGGCGCTGTCCGTGTTCAGGCTGCTGCTGCGCTGGGTGATCCGGCTGACCCCGATCGGCACTGCCGCGCTGATCGGCGACGCGGTCGTCCGCTATGGCTGGGAGTCGCTGGCGGCGCTCGGCACCTATGCGGGGGCGGTCTATCTCGGGCTCGGGCTGGTGCTGCTGGTCGTCTATCCGGTGCTGCTCGCGGCGCATGGGCTGAGCCCGCTGCGCTTCTTCGCTTCGGCGTGGCCGGCGATCCAGCTCGGCTTTGTCTCGCGTTCGTCGGTCGGCACGCTGCCGGTGACCGAGGAGATCACCGAGCGCGCGCTGGGCGTGCCGCGGGCTTATGCCGCCTTTGCGGTGCCGCTGGGGGCGACGACCAAGATGGATGGCTGCGCGGCGATCTATCCGGCGATCTCGGCGATCTTCGTCGCGCAATTCTACGGCATTCCGCTCGGGCTGGAACACTACGCGCTGATCGCGATCGTATCGGTGCTGGGATCGGCCGCGACGGCCGGCCTTACGGGTGCGACGGTGATGCTGACGCTGACCCTGTCGACGCTCGGCCTGCCGCTCGACGGCGTCGGGTTGCTGCTGGCGATCGACCCGATCCTCGACATGGGGCGGACCGCGACCAATGTGGCGGGACAGATGCTGGTGCCGGTGATCGTCGCCAAGCGCGAAGGGCTGCTCGACGAAGCGCGGTTCCGCGAAGGGGCCGGGGAAGAAGTGCGGGGCGAACCCGCATTTGCCTGAGGTTTTGGGGGCCTGAAGGTTTTGGCCGGGGTGGAGCAGCGCGTTACGCTACAAGCGTCGCTCCCCCCGGCTTCCCTCTCCAAACTTTCGTCCACCCTAACGCGGGTGGAATGAAATGGTTCACTCGGCTCAGCGCATTACGCTACGGAAAGCGGCCGCGCAATCGTGGCCGTTTTCGCGTGTCCGAGTGAAGAAAGCGTTCAGGCGTCGACCTTGATCACGCCGCGACGGATCTGGTCGAGCTCGATGCTTTCGAACAGCGCCTGGAAGTTGCCGTTGCCGAAGCCTTCATTGCCCTTGCGCTGGATGATCTCGAAGAAGATCGGGCCGAACATGTTCTCGGTGAAGATCTGGAGCAGGATGCCCTCGTCGCCGACATTGCCGTCGATCAGGATGCGGTTCTTGCGCAGGCGCTCAAGGTCCTCGCCGTGCCCGGGGACGCGCTTGTCGACCAGCTCGTAATAGGTCTCGATCGTGTCCTGCAGCTTGACGCCGCGGGCGCGCAGCCGCTCGACCGTGTCGAAGATGTCCGGGGTGGTCAGCGCGAGATGCTGGATGCCTTCGCCCTTATACTCGCGGATGAACTCCTCGATCTGGCTCTTGTCGTCCTGGCTCTCGTTGAGCGGGATGCGGATCGCCTTGTCGGGGGCGATCATCGCCTGGCTGAACAGGCCGGTCGCCTGGCCCTTGATGTCGAAATACTTCTGCTCCTCGAAGGCGAAGAGCGTCTTGTAGAATTCCGACCACACCCGCATCTGGCCGCGGCGGACATTGTGGGTGAGGTGATCGAGCAGGTCGAGGCCGACATTGTTCTCGGCCTCGGCGGCTTCCCAGCCGTCGAACGCTGCCCAGTCGGCATAGAGATCGGTGCCGTCCTGGATGAAATAGAGGTACGAGCCGCCAATGCCCTGGATGACGGTGTCGTCTTCCTCGGTCGGCTTGGCGCCGTGCGCGAGCGCCCATTCCATCGCCTTGGCCGGATCGGCGACGCGGAAGGCCATCGCGCTGGCCGAGGGGCCATGCTCGCCGCGGAACGCCGCCACGCGGCCGGCCTCGTCGCGGTTGAGCATCAGGTTGATGCGGCCCTGCTTGTAGCGGGTGATGTTCTTGGTCGGGTGCCGATGCGTCGGCACGAAGCCGAGCTGCTCGAACTGCTTCCCCATCGCCTCGGGATCGGGCGAGGTGAATTCGACGAATTCGAAGCCGTTGAGGCCGAGGGGATTCGCTGCATCGGTCATGGGGCACGCTCCAGGATTATGGGCGTGCGCTAGTCCGATGCGGAGGTAGTGTCAATTGATACTAGTTGGGTCGAGCTCGGTATCCGTCATGCTGAACTTGTTTCAGCATCCAAAGCTCCCCAGGCGATATCCGCTGTGGCGCGTTGGACCCTGAAACAAGTTCAGGGTGACGGTGGGTGTTGCGGTGGTGGCTGGGCTCAAAGCCCCTCGCCGCCGACCCAGTGGGCGTTGGAGAGGCGGCGGGCGACGCTCCAGGTCTGGGTGCGGATGTCGGGCACGGCGACGATTTCCCAGAAGGCGCCGCGCGTCATCGGACCGAGCGCGTAGAGAGTGCCGTTGGGGCCGCCGCTCGCGTTGATCGTCTGGCCCTGATTGTCGACATCGATGCCGAGATGCGCCGCGTCCGGACGGATCACGCCGCGCGCCGCGAGCTTTTGGAGCAGCGGCTCCTCGGTGCGGTTGAGGTCACCCAGGGGGCCGGTGCAGTTGACGATGCGCTGGACCGTCATCGTTTCGGCGGCATCGGCGCCGCGGCGGCGGAGCTTGACCTCGATGCCTTCGGGCTTTTCCTCGAAGCCGAGCGTCTTGCCGGCGATCACTTCGAGCTGGCCGCGCTCGATCACCGCCATCAGCCGGGCATAGACCTCGGGCGCCAATCGGTGGCGATGCACGTCCCACCAGGGGCGGAGATGGCGCAGGAAGCGGCCGCGCTCGGCTTCGCTGGCATTGCCCCACATCGCCTGGGTGAAGGGACGCAGCTCGTCGACCGCGTTGCGCCAGCCGATCTCCTCGCCGCGGTTGCGGACGGCCTGGAGCAGGCGCGAGGCGGTGGTGGCGGGGCGTTCCTGCAGCTTCTTCCAGTCGCTGCCCGGGGCATGGCTGCGCGGGAGCAGGCCACGGCGGGAGAGGGCGACGATCTTGCCCTGGAAGCCGCGTGCATCGAGCAGCAGCACGACGTCGATCATCGTCAGGCCGGTGCCGATCACCAGCACAGTGTCGTCGGGGCCAAGGCCTTCGGGCACGCTCGCGTCCCAGGGATCGCCCTTGTAGCGGTCGCCCGACAGCGCCTCGGGATCGAGGCCGGGGGGATCGTGCGGGGGCAGGTTGCCGACCGCGAGCACGGCGGCATCGGCTTCTACCGTGCGGCCCTTGAGCCGGACGGTCACGCCGTCGCCGAACTCCAGATCCTCGACCTCGTCCCGGACCAGCTTCAGGCGTTCGGGATGCTCGAGCAGCGCGGCATCGAGCAATTCGCGCAGATATTCGCCGTACGTGACGCGGGGGATGAAGGCGCTCGGCGCGTTCTCGACGCCGCGCGCTTCGAGCCAGCGGACGAAGTGCGAGGGATCGTCCGGGAAGGCGCTCATATTGGCGGCGCGGACGTTCAGCACATGGCTGGGATGCGCAGCGCCATAGGCGAGACCGAGGCCGGCCACGGGTGCGCGCTCGATCAGGGTTGCGCGGGGGCCTTCGTGGCGGAGCAGGTTGATCGCCTGCAACGTACCCGAAAAGCCCGCGCCGATAATGGCGACGTGCTCGATCATGTCAGGCGGTCCCCCCGCTCAGATTTCGTATTCGATCTGCCACTCGGGCTGCTGGTGCGCGAGCGGCTTGGCGTTCATGCCCGGCTGGCGCGCCATCATCTGCGCGTAGAGCCGCTTCACCGCGTCGCTGGCGGTGCGGGCGAACAGCGAGGGGAAGATCGAATGGACGACGCAGGCAGCGCCGCCGACGATCATGGTGAAGCCGAATCGCGCGGCAGTTGCGGCATGCTCGCCATAGGTCTCGCCGACGGCGCGCGGGTGGGAGAGGAAAAAGCGCTCGAACATGGGGCGGACTCTACCGCGCTGCGGCGAAGCTGTGAAGTACAGCTTTTGCAATCCCAAGCTGGGCTTTGCACGGAAAAGGGCTTGCCCCTGAGGGAGGCTTGGCCGAACCTGTCGGCGAGGCGTGCCGGAGAGCGCGCGAAGCGACGGGGGTTCCAACCGCGGCAGGACTGTGGTTGGTTAGCGCTAACAATATAAGGGGAAGATAGCTTGAGCCAGGATCTGACGTCCGACACCCCGTCGGCGCCCGAGGGCGATCATCACACAGCCACGAAGAACGAGAAGATGGTGATCGCGGCATCGTCGCTGGGCACCGTGTTCGAGTGGTACGACTTTTACCTGTACGGTCTGCTCGCCACGACGATCTCGGCGCAGTTCTTCGCCGGGGTGAACGACACCACTGCCTTCATCTTCGCGCTCGCCGCCTTCGCCGCCGGGTTCGCGGTGCGGCCGTTCGGCGCGCTGGTGTTCGGGCGGATCGGCGACCTGGTCGGCCGCAAGAATACCTTCCTGGTGACGATGGGCATCATGGGCGGATCGACCTTCGCGGTGGGCCTGCTCCCCAATTTCGCGACCGCCGGCGTCGCCGCGCCGATCCTGCTGGTGACGCTGCGCGTGCTGCAGGGGCTGGCGCTGGGCGGCCAATATGGCGGCGCCGCAACTTATGTGGCGGAACATGCGCCCAACCATAATCGCGGCCTCTATACGAGCTGGATCCAGACCACCGCGACGCTCGGCCTGTTCGCGTCGCTGCTGGTGGTGATCGGGACGCGCTCGGCGCTGGGCGAGGAAGCCTTTGCGAGCTGGGGCTGGCGCGTGCCGTTCCTCGCCTCGATCCTGCTGCTGGGCGTATCGCTCTGGGTGCGGCTGCAGCTCAACGAGAGCCCGGTCTATGCCCGGATGAAGGCGACCGGCAATGTCTCCAAGGCACCGCTGACCGAGGCGTTCCTGCGCTGGGGCAATCTGCGTATCGTGCTCATAGCGCTGTTCGGCGCGGTCGTCGGCCAGGCGGTGGTCTGGTACACGGGGCAGTTCTACGCGCTGTTCTTCCTCGAGAAGACGCTCAAGGTCGACGGGATGACGGCGAACGTGCTGATTGCCGTCGCGCTGGCATTGGGCACGCCGTTCTTCGTGTTCTTCGGCTGGCTCTCGGACAAGATCGGGCGCAAGCCGATCATCCTGGCGGGCTGTTTGCTGGCGGCGGTGACCTACTTCCCGCTGTTCCATGCACTGACCCAAGCGGCCAACCCGGCGCTGGCCGAGGCGCAGGCCAAGGCGCCGGTAAGCGTGTTGCTGGTCGATTCCTCGATGCCGTGCTCGTTCCAGTTCGACCCCGTCGGCAAGAACAAGTTCGACAGCGTGTCGTGCGACGTGGCGAAGAGCTATCTGGCCAAGGCGGGCATTCCCTATGTGGAGAAGTCTGTCGGCGATCCGACCCATGAAGGCGAAGTCGCGATTCAGATCGGTGACAAGCGCGTCACCGCGCCCGCGACCGATCAACTGGCCGATCCGGGCAAGCGCAAGGCACTGATCGCGTCCTTCCAGAAGGAACTCCAGGCCGAACTCACCGCAGCCGGCTATCCCGCCAAGGCCGAGGACGCCCGGATCAACAAGCCGCTGGTGGTGGCGATCCTGTTCGCGCTCGTGCTGCTGGTGACCATGGTCTATGGCCCGATCGCGGGCATGCTGGTCGAGCTGTTCCCGAGCCGGATTCGCTACACCTCGATGTCGCTGCCCTATCATCTGGGCAATGGCTGGTTCGGCGGCTTCCTGCCGGCGACCGCCTTCGCGATGGTCGCGGCGACCGGGGATATCTATTACGGGCTCTGGTATCCGGTGGTGGCTGCGGCCTGCACCTTCATCCTCGGCCTGTTGCTGCTCCCCGAGACGTTCAGGAAGAAGATCGAGGATTGACCGTAGAAACCGTCCGCGCGTGGCTTGCCGAACATGCGCCCGATCTCCGGCTGATCGAGCAATCGGCAAGTACCGCGACGGTGGCGGAAGCGGCGGCGACGCTCGGGGTGGAACCCGGGCGGATCGCCAAGACGCTGGCGCTGCGGGTGGGAGAGGGCGTGCTGCTCGTCGTCGCCCGCGGTGACGCCCGGCTCGACAATGCCAAGACCAAGGCCGAGTTCGGCGGCCGGGCATCGATGCTCGGCGCGGCGGAGGCGGAGAGGCTGACCGGGCATCCGGTGGGGGGCGGGGCGGCCCGCGGGGGGGGGGCGCCCGGGGGGGGCGCTTGT
>JAEXLC010000129.1 GCA_023445495.1 Pseudomonadota bacterium
CGCGCCCTGTTATTTCCAACCGTCCCCCTGAACTTGTTTCAGGGTCCAACGCGCCACGGGCCACATCGCCGGTGGAGGGTTGGATGCTGAAACAAGTTCAGCATGACGAAGGAGGATGGGAACGGCGCTCCGGCATGCGATCCCGGCTTTCGCCGGGATGACGGATTGGAGCGGGATGAGGTTCCTTGAACGAAAAAGGGCGGCCCCGAAGGACCGCCCTCTTTTCTCGTTCCCGAAGGAACCGAAGCTTAGCGCGAGTAGAACTCGACGACCAGGTTCGGTTCCATCTTCACCGGGTACGGCACCTCGTCGAGGGTCGGCACGCGGGTGAAGGTGATCTTCGAGGCGCCGTCCGGCGACACGTAATCGGGGATGTCGCGCTCGGCGAGGCTCTGGGCTTCCATGACCAGCGCCATTTCCTGCGCCTTGGCGCGGAGCGACACGGTCTGGCCCGGCTTGATGCGGCGCGAACCGATGTTGCACTTCTCGCCATCGACCAGGACGTGGCCGTGGTTGACCAGCTGGCGGGCCGCGAAGATCGTCGGCGCGAACTTGGCGCGGTAGACGATCATGTCGAGGCGCTGCTCGAGCAGACCGATGAGGTTCTGCGACGTATCGCCCTTCATCTTCGAGGCGTCTTCATACGCCTTCTTGAACTGCTTCTCGGTGACGTCGCCGTAATAGCCCTTGAGCTTCTGCTTGGCGCGCAGCTGGATGCCGAAGTCCGACATCTTGCCCTTGCGGCGCTGGCCGTGCTGGCCCGGGCCGTATTCGCGCTTGTTCACCGGGGACTTGGGACGGCCCCAGATGTTCTCGCCCATGCGGCGGTCAAGCTTGTACTTTGCGCTGGAACGCTTCGACATTTGTAATCCTTGCAATCGCTAACAACGTTGGTCCCGGTATCCGCCTGCTGGTCTTCCGGAGGAAGGCAGGGCCACCGCTTCACCGGGGTGCGGGGCCATTGCGAAGGGGCGCCGTTAGCGGTGGGGGCAGCCGGAGTCAAGTTGCGCGGGGCCGCTGGACAGCGGAGCCCTGCCCGGCCAAGGAGCGGGCATGCAAGAGATACTCGACCCCGAAGCCTGCACGACGATGATCGAAGTCCGTGCCGGCGTCGACGCGGTGGACGCGGCGCTGGTGGCGCTGCTCGCGCGCCGCTTCGGCTATATGGACGCCGCCGCCCGCATCAAGCCCGAGCGCGGCCATGTCCGCGACGAGGCACGCAAGGCGCAGGTCATCGACAATGCCCGCGCCCATGCCCGCGCGGCGGGCATCCCCGACGCGGCGATCGGCGACATGTGGGAGACGCTGGTCGAGGCGTCGATCGCCTATGAGCTGGTGAAGTTCGACGCGCGACAGCCGCACGGCTGAGCGCCGCGCAGCTGCCACCCGGATCCTGGCCGCGACTGTTGCCCGCGGCCGGGGCGGCTTATTCGCGATTGAAGCCGGAAGGGCTGCCGCGCGGGCGATCGCCGAGCGCGCGGTTCGCACGCTCCGCATTGGTGGCGCTGATCTGGCGCCACTCTTCGCGGGTATGGCACTCGCGCTTGCCCATGATCGAGCCGGTGCTGTCGAGGAGGCGGCAGATCTTCTTCTCGGGCTTGGCATCGGCCGGCGCTGCAGCGGGCGCGGGCGCGGCCTGCTGGGCGACGGCGGGAACGGCGAAAGCAACGCACGCGAGCATAATTGCAAACTTCATCAACATCTCCACTGCAAAGGCGGGAGACACCAGCCCGGCACGGCCCGCCCAAAGGCCGCACTGAAGCTGGCGCGCAGATCGGGTTCCGTACCGCTGCCGCTTTCCGTCGCCACGCCCCTCGCACGACCGAACCCGGCATCACATCGGCACGAAACGCACCGAATCCCCTCCCCCCACGAAAGATTCGCGAAGCCTAGGGGGTTTTCGCATATGCGAAAAGCGGAAGTGTATTGCGGGAATGTATCAGCCGGTGCGGTGGCGCTTCTTGCCTTCGAGCGCCGAGAGCACGCCGCGCAGCGTGCGCAGCTCCTGGGACGACCAGCCCGGCTTGGTGAGCACGGTGCGCAGGGTACGCTTGGTCGAGGGCACGCGATCGGGTGGGAAATAATAGCCCGAATCGTCGAGCATCGTGTCGAGCTGGCCGATCATCCCGTCGAGCTCGTCCTGCGGCGCGGGGGGATCGATCTCCTCCTGGGTCGGCTGGGCGAGCGTCTCGCCCTTCGACCATTCGTACGCGACGAGGATCACCGCCTGGGCGAGGTTCAGGGAACCGAACTCGGGGTTGATCGGCACGGTGACGATGGTGCGGGCGACCGCGACGTCGTCGGTCTCCAGCCCCGAGCGCTCGGGGCCGAACAGGATCGCCGAGCGGCCGTCCTCGCGGTGGATCTCGCGCGAGGCCTCTTCGGGCGTCATCACCGGCTTGGTGACGCCGCGCTTGCGCACCGTGGTGGCATAGACATGCGCGCAGTCGGCCACGGCGTCGGCGACGGTCTCATAGACCTGGGCCTTTTCCAGCACGATGTCGGCGCCCGAGGCGGCCGGGCCGGCGCTCGGATTGGGCCAGCCGTCGCGCGGGGCGACGAGGCGCATCTCGACCAGCCCGAAATTGAGCATCGCGCGCGCGGCCTTGCCGATATTCTCGCCGAGCTGCGGGCGGACGAGGACGATGACGGGCGGCTGGCTCACTGCCCCCTCCCGCTTTCCTGGCCGACTTCGCTGACATTGCCGGCGAATTCCTCGAAGTCCCTGGCCTCGGTGAAGTCCTTATAGACCGAAGCGAAGCGGATATAGGCGACCGAATCGAGGCCCTTGAGCCCCTGCATCACCAGCTCGCCGATCTTCTGCGATGGGATCTCGACATCGCCCAGCGTCTCGAGCTGGCGCTGGATGCCCGAGACCAGCTTCTCGATCTGCATCGCGTTGACCGGGCGCTTGCGGGTGGCGACCGAGATCGAGCGGACCAGCTTATCGCGGTCGAACGGCTCGCGCTTGTCCTCGCTCTTGAGGACGGTCAGCTCGCGCAGCTGGATGCGCTCGAACGTCGTGAAGCGCGCGGCGCAGGCCTCGCACTGGCGCCGGCGGCGGATCGCCGCCCCGTCTTCGGTGGGGCGGCTGTCCTTTACCTGGCTGTCTTCATGTCCACAGAAGGGGCAGCGCAATCCTTAGAGCTCCGGATAGATGGGGAAGCGCTCGCACAGCGCGCGGACGCGCTCGCGGACATTGGCTTCGATCTGGGCATCGCCCTGCTCGCCATTCTTCTTGAGACCGTCCAGCACGTCGGCCACCATGTTGCCGATCTCGCGGAACTCGGCCGGACCGAAGCCGCGGGTGGTGCCCGCCGGCGAGCCGACGCGGATGCCGCTGGTCTTGACCGGCGGCAGCGGATCGTTGGGGATGCCGTTCTTGTTGCAGGTGATCGCCGCACGCTCGAGCGCTTCGTCGGCGTCCTTGCCGGTGACGCCCAGCGGGGTGAGGTCGATCAGCGCGAGATGCGTGTCGGTGCCGCCCGAGACCACGGCCGCGCCGCGCTCCTGCAGCGTCGCCGCGAGGATCTTGGCATTCTCGACGATCGCCGCCGCATAGCCCTTGAACTCGGGCTGGAGCGCTTCGCCGAACGCGACGGCCTTGGCGGCGATCACATGCATCAGCGGGCCGCCCTGCAGGCCCGGGAACACCGCCGAGTTGATCTTCTTGGCGATCGCTTCGTCATTGGTGAACACCGCGCCGCCGCGCGGGCCGCGCAGCGTCTTGTGGGTGGTGGTCGTCACGACATGGGCGTGGCCGAACGGCGTCGGATGGACGCCGCCGGCGACCAGGCCGGCGAAGTGCGCCATGTCGACCATGAAGATCGCGCCGACCTCATCCGCGATCGCGCGGAACTTGGCGAAATCGATATGGCGCGGATAGGCCGAGCCGCCGGTGATGATGAGCTTGGGCTGGGTCTCGCGGGCGAGCTTGGCGACCTGGTCATAGTCGATCAGGTGGGTGTCGGGCGTGACGCCGTACTGGACCGCGTTGAACCACTTGCCCGACATCGCGGCGCGCGCGCCGTGCGTCAGGTGGCCGCCCGAATCGAGGCTGAGGCCCATGATCGTGTCGCCGGGCTTGACCATCGCGAGCATGACCGCGCCGTTGGCCTGCGCGCCCGAGTGCGGCTGGACGTTGGCGAACTCGCAGCCGAACAGCTGCTTGGCGCGATCGATCGCCAGCTGCTCGACTTCGTCCGACGGGTGGCAGCCCTGATAATAGCGCTTGCCCGGATAGCCCTCGGCGTACTTGTTGGTGAAGACCGAGCCCTGGGCTTCGAGCACCGCCTTGGAGACGATGTTCTCCGAGGCGATCAGCTCGATCTGGTGCTGCTCGCGCTTCAGTTCATGCTGGACACCGGCGAAGACCGCGGGATCCGCCTCGGCAAGCGAACGGGTGAAATAGCCATCGGGCTGGGCGCCGAGGTTCACGGGGTTGGTGCTCATGCAGGGGTCCCTTCAGGATGGCTGAGCTTGTCGACCCGACGCTGATGGCGGTCGCCGAGAAACTCGGTTGCGAGGAAAGTCGTGATGCAGGCCTTGGCCATCTCGATACCGACGAGGCGGGCGCCGAGGGCCACGACATTGGCATCGTTGTGCTGGCGCGCAAGGCTGGCCGAAAGCGGCTCGGAGACGAGCGCGCAGCGGGCGGCCGGATTGCGGTTCACCGCGATCGAGATGCCGATGCCCGAGCCGCAGAGCGCGACGCCCTTGTCGGCCTGGCCATCCTCGATCGCCTTGGCGAGACGATAGCCATAATCGGGATAATCGACGCTTTCGGGTCCGTTGGTCCCGAGATCGAGCACTTCATGCCCTTCGTTACGCAACCATTCGGCGAGTTCTGCCTTCATGGCGTAGGCGGCATGGTCCGAGGCGATAGCGATGCGGTGCGACATGCGCGCTCCCCTACGCCGCAAGGATCGTGCTGGCTAGACCGACTATTCGGAGAGAGAGATGCGCAAGACGATTTTCGCCCTGCTTCCGGCGCTGGCCCTGGGCGTTGCCGCCTGTTCGCCGAGCGCCGAGAGCAATCTGAGCAATTCGCTCGACCGCACCGGCGACTCGCTGGAGAACAGCGTGAACGACATGGGCGACACGCTGAGCAACGCCGCGGACGATGCAGGCGACGCGTTCGACAATACCGCGAGCGACATCGGCAACCGCGCCGAGCATGTCGGCAATGCGATCGACGAGGCGACTCGCTGATGCGCGCGCTGCTGATCCTCGCGCCCGCGCTGGCGCTCGCCGCGTGCAACGCCGCCGACAAGGCTGCGGACGCCACCGCCAACGCCACCGAGACCGCCGGCAATGCCGCGGTGGCGGTGGGCGATTCGTTCGCCAATGCGGTGAGCGAGGGCGCTGCCGACCTGAAGAACGAAGTCAGCGCCAAGCCGGTGGACCGCGACGCCTGGGTCGGCCGCTGGAAGGGCGTGGAAGGCACCTATCTGGTCGTGTCCAAGGGCAAGGACCCGGGCATGTACAAGCTGGAGATGCAGTATACGCTCGACGACAAGGGGACGTTCGAGGGCAAGGGATCGACCGAGGGCATCGCGTTCGAACGGCCGGACGGCGACCAGACGCTCCACCCGAGCGACGGCGATGCGACGGGCCTGAAATACCTGGCCGGCAAGAAGGACTGTCTGACGGTGAAGACCGGCGAGGGCTATTGCCGGGATTGAGGTGAGATCTGATCTTTCGTCATGCCGGCCTTGCGCCGGGATCCCGCTTCTTCGCTTTTGCGGGCAAGGCAGCGGGCCCCCGGCGCAAGGC
>JAEXLC010000157.1 GCA_023445495.1 Pseudomonadota bacterium
ACGATAGGGCGCCGCACTGCCCCTCTCCCCGGCCCTCCCCCCGAGGGGGAGCGGGAGACTGGGTTACGCCGCGCGGCGGCGTTCCTGGAGGACGCGGCCGTCGAGCATCGAGACGATGCGGCCGGCATAATCGGCGTGCGCGGGCGAGTGGGTGACCATCACGATCGTCGAGCCCTCGGCGTTCAGCGTCTGCAGCATGTGCATCACTTCCTCGCCATGCTGGGTGTCGAGATTGCCGGTCGGCTCGTCCGCGAGGATCAGCTTGGGGCTGGCGACGAGCGCGCGGGCGACGGCGACGCGCTGCTGCTGGCCGCCCGAGAGCTGGCTGGGGCGATGCTTGGCGCGGTGGGCGATGCCGGTGCGATCCATCACCTCGTCCACGCGGCGCTTGCGCTCGGCGGCGGGGACATTGTGGTAGAGCAGGGCGAGCTCGACATTGTCGCGGACGCTCAGCTCGTCGACCAGGTTGAAGCTCTGGAAGATGAAGCCGATATTCTCCTTGCGGACATCGGCGAGCTTGCTCTCGGACAGCCCGGCGACTTCCTGGCCGTTGAACTGGTAGGAACCCGAGGACGGGCTATCGAGCATGCCGATCATGTTGAGCAGGGTCGACTTGCCGCAGCCCGAGGGGCCCATGATCGCGACGAACTCGCCCTGGGCGATTTCGAGGTCGATCGCGTCGAGCGCCGTCGTCTGCACCGTGTCGGTGCGGTAGACCTTGGAGAGTTCGCGCATCTGCAGCATCGGATTCCCTTTCTTTTCTGTCACTTGGTCAGGTCCAGGCGCGTCTTGTCGGTGAGGCCGGTATAGGGCGAGGTGACCACCCGCTCGCCGGGTTCGAGGCCTTCGAGGACCTCGATGAAATCGGTGTTGCGGCGGCCGAGGCGGACGTTGCGCCGCTCCGCCGAGCCGCCGCCGGGGGCGACCACGAACACCCAGGCGCCGCCGGTATCGCTGTAGAAGGCGCCGTTGGGGAGCAGCAGCGCCGGGGCGGAATCGCCGAGCGTGAGGCGGGCCTGCATCGTCTGGCCGCGCTGGAGCTGGGGCGGCTCGCCATCGGTGAACTGGAGATCGACCTGGAACTGGCCGTTCTGCACCTGCGGATAGATCTTGGTGACCTTGGCGCCGTAGCGCTTGCCGTTCCAGTCGAGCGCGGCCTTCTGGCCGAGCTGGACGCGGCCGAGGTAGAATTCGTCGACCCCGGCGATCAGCTTGTTGCGGCCCGGGCTGTCGATCTGGCCGACCCGCTCACCACGGCCGAGCGACTGGCCGACCTGGACCGAGAAGCCCGAGAGCTGGCCGGCGACCGGCGCGCGGAGCTGGAGCGCGTCGAGGTTGGCGCGGGCGATGGCGAGGCCGGACTGCATCGACTTCGCCGCCTGCTGCTGCTGGGTGAGCTGGCTGCCCTGGAGGCGGGCATCGGTGCTCTGGCTGCGCTTGAGCGCGGCGAGGTTGCGCTGGGCGAGCGCATAGTCGGCCTCGGTATCGGCGAACTGCTTGCCCGAGACGAAGCCCTTGTCGGCGAGCGGCTTCTCGCGGTCGTACTGGCGGCGGGCCTTTTCATAGGTGGTCTGCGCGGCGAGCACGGCGCGCTCGTTGGAGAGCTGGGTCTGGGCAAGCGACAGCTCCTGGCTGCGCATGTTGTTGATCTGCTGCTCGACCTCGGTCTGGCGGGCGAGCGTGGAGAGCTGGAGCTCGGCGTTGGAGAGCAAGGCGATCGGCTGGCCGGCGGCGACGGTGGCGCCGTCCTCGACCAGCATCTTCTCGACCCGGCCACCCTCGACCGCGTCGATATAGACGGTGAGCAGCGGCGTGACGCGGGCGCGCAGCGGCATGAAATCGTCGAAGGTGCCGCGGGTGACATTGGAGATGGTCACGCGGTCCATGGTGACGGTCTGGCTGGCGCCCGAGGGAGCGAGCCACCAGAAGGCGGCGGCGGCGAGCGCGACAACCGCTCCGCCGAGCGCGATCTTGAGGCGGGTGGAAAGCGTGCGCTTCTCGACCAGCTGGTCCATCCCGCTGCCCGAGACGGCCCCGCCCTTTTCCTTCTGCATCCGTAGCACTGTCATGCCCCCATTCCTCGCAAATGCCGTGCCAGCCGGTTCCTCTCGGGCGGCGTTTCGGCCGCGGCGTGGCAAGTGTTCGATTTCGGACAGAGGCGTCCGGAATCGAACGCTATCCGTAACGATGCGATGCCGAGCCGGAGCTCGGCATGGCCGCCGGCACCGTCCATGCGGAAGTCGATCCCCAGCGGGGCGCGGGGCAGGCACAGGAGGAGGATCGCCAGCGCGATCACCGCTCCCTTGCGCATTCCCCTTGCCGACCGCTGCACGATTTTCCTCCGCCGGCGGATGCGCCGTTCATCGCAGTGTCAGCATGTCCCGTGCCAAGTGCGGCAAGGGGGGAACCGCGGCTTTGGCACGCAATTTGATTGTCCGGTTCCGCACAGTATCTGTACGGGAGTGGGCAGCATGGGCGATCCGGAATTCGATTTCTGCGTCGTGATCGACGACGACGACGATATCCTGATGGCGTCGCGGCTGCTGCTGCGGCGGCTGTTCAAGCACGTCGAGGCGGTGCGCAGCCCCGACGAGGCGCTGCCGCTGGTGCAGGCGCGCACGCCCGACGCGGTGCTGCTCGACGCGAACTTCGCGCGCGGCGCTACGGACGCGAGCGAGGGGCTGGCGTTCCTCGACAAGCTGCTCGCGGTCGATCCCGAGATGGTGGTGGTGATGATCACCGCGCATGGCGGGGTGCAGGTCGCGGTATCGGCGATGAAGCGCGGGGCGACCGACTTCGTCTCCAAGCCCTGGTCGAACGAGAAATTGCTGGCGACGGTGCGTACCGCCGCTTCGCTGCGGCGCTCGCGCAAGGCCGTGAGCGGCGGGGCCGCCGCTCCTGCCCCGGCGGCGCAGGCGGGTGCCTCGCCCCTGCTCGGCGGGTCGCCGGCGATGGCGCGGGTCCACTCGCTGATCAGCCGCGCCGGACCGACCGACGCGAACGTGCTGGTGCTTGGCGAGAACGGTACCGGCAAGGAACTGGTCGCGCGCGAGCTGCACCGCCAGTCGCTGCGGGCGAACCAGGTGATGCTGACCGTCGACCTGGGCGCGGTGAGCGAGGAGCTGATCGATTCGGAGCTGTTCGGCCATGTGAAGGGCGCCTTCACCGATGCGCGGAGCGACCGGGTGGGCCGCATCCAGGCGGCGGACGGGGGCACGCTGTTCCTCGACGAGATCGGCAATCTGCCGCTGCGGCTGCAGCCCAAGCTGCTCACCGTGCTCGAGCAGCGCCAGGTGACGCCGGTGGGCGCCAACAAGCCGGTGCCGGTCAACATCCGGGTGATCGCCGCGACCAATTTGCCGCCCGAGAAGCTGCGCGACGAGAGCCATTTCCGGCAGGATCTGCTGTTCCGCCTCAACACGGTGGAGATCGACCTCCCCCCGCTGCGCGACCGCCGCGAGGACGTGCCGCAGCTGATCGAGCATTATCTCCAGCATTACGCCAAGCGCTACGGGCGCCCGGTGCCCCAGCTGAGCCCGGCGGCACGGATGGCGCTGCTCGACCATGACTGGCCGGGCAATGTCCGCGCGCTGCGCCACGCGCTCGAGCGCGCGGTGATCCTGGCGCGCGACGAGGCGCTGGAGCCCGAGGACTTCGCGCTGGTCCGCGCGATGCCGCGCGTGGTGCCCGCCGCCGCGATCACCCCGCCCCGCCCGCCTGCCTCGAGCGACGACCTCAACCTGGAGCGGGTCGAGCGCCGGCTGGTCGAGGAAGCGCTGAAGAAGCACGGCTACAATATCTCGCTGGCCGCCAATGCGCTGGGCCTGTCGCGCGCCGCGCTCTATCGCCGGATGGAGAAGCATGGGCTTTGACCGGCGCTTCACGCTGGGCCTGATCGCCTGGATCGCCGCGCTGGCCGCGGCGGTGACCGCGGCGGCGCTGAGCTTCCTCACCCCCGGGCTGGGCGCGGCGCGGATCGTCGCGCTGCTGCTGGTCGCCGGCGCGCTATGGGGCATGTGGCGGCTGATATCGCGCACCAATGTCGCGCTCGCCCGCTTCGTCGAGGCGCTGCGCTTCGACGACACCTCGGCGCGGTTCAGCGGGACGCGCGGCGGCGGGTTCGAAGCGCTGGGCGAAGCGCTGGACGGCGCGATGGACCGGTTGCGCGAGCGCCAGATGGCGAGCGCGGCGGAGATGCGCTTCCTCGAGGCGCTGGTCGACGACATGCCGGTGGCGCTGCTGACCATCGACGGCGAAGGCCATGTCGAGCCCGCCAACAAGGCGGCGCGGCGGCTGTTCCGCGGCGCGCCGGGCACGCGGGCGGAGGACTATGCCGTCTATGGCGCGACGCTGGCAAAGCGGCTGGCGGGCGGCGACGCGGCGGAGGAGATCCTGTTGCTGGCGATCGAGGGACGGACGCAGCGCGTGCTGGTCCGCTCGGGCACGCTGGAGCGGCTCGGCCGCAGCATCCGCGCGGTGACCGTGCAGCCGATCCAGGGCACGCTCGATGCCGTGGAGATGGCCGCGCAAACCGACCTGGTGCGCGTGCTGACCCATGAGATCCTCAACTCGCTGACCCCGGTGACGTCGCTGGCGGCGACGGCGGCGGATCTGCTCGACGATCCCGAGCTGGCCGGCAACCCGCGGATCGGCGATGCGCGCGCGGCGGTATCCACCCTTGCCCGGCGCGCGCATGGGCTGGGGCATTTCATCGAGGCCTATCGCGCGGTGGCGCATACCCCCGAGCTGCAGCGCCAGGCCTTCGCCGCCCAGCCCTGGGCCGAGGAGCTGGGCCGCATCTTCGCGGCGCGCGAGCCCGAGGTGCCGCTGACGATCGAAGTTACCCCGGCGCGGCTGGCGCTGGAGGCCGACCCCGACCTGCTCGCCCAGGTGCTGATCAACCTGCTGCAGAACGCGGCGCAGGCGATGGCCGGCCAGGACCGCCCGCCCCGCCTCGCGCTGCGCCTGTTCGCCGAGCATGAGGCGCTGGTGATCGAAGTGGAGGACAATGGCCCCGGCGTGCCCGAAGGGCTGCGCCAGGACGTGTTCCTGCCCTTCTTCACCACCCGCGCGACCGGCACCGGCGTGGGACTTAACCTCGCGCGGCAGATCGTGGTGGCGCATGGCGGGAGCATCGATGTGGGCGATGCCGAGAGTGGCGGGGCGGTGTTCCGGATTTTGATTTAGGACGGCATTCTTCCGCAAGGCCCGACAACACCGTGCCGCATAAAGGAAAGCCGCTGCCTGAGGGCGGGCAGCGGCTTTCACAGTGCGCCCATCAACACACAGCCGATGGGACCAGGCCGGCGACAGGCGCGATCCGGCGCAAGGGGGGCTCACGCCGGAAGGCTTCAGGGCATCAGCACGCCGTCAATGACATGGATCACGCCATTCGACTGGTTGACGTCGGCAATAGTGATCTTGGCCTTGCCACCCTTGGCATCGACCACCCACCAGGCACCGTCCGGGCCCTTGGTGACCGTGAGCTTTTCGCCCTGCACGGTGGTGAGCATCGCCTTGCCCATATGCTTCCTGGCGTTGGCCGCCAGCATGGCCGCGCTCATCTTGCCCGGCACGACATGGTAGGTGAGGATCTTGGTCAGCATCGCCTTGTTCTCGGGCATCACCAGCTTGTCGATGGTGCCGGCGGGAAGCTTGGCGAAGGCCGCATTGGTGGGCGCGAAGACGGTGAACGGGCCGGGGCCCGAGAGCGTATCCACCAGCCCTGCAGCCTTGACGGCGGCGACGAGCGTGGTGTGGTCCTTCGAGTTCATCGCATTCTGGACGATGTTCTTCGTCGGATACATCGCCGCGCCGCCGACCATGGGATAATGTTGGACTGCGGCAACCGCGCCGGTGGCGAGCAGCGCCGAACCGGCGATCGCGAGGCTGAGCTTCTTGAGGCTGGGCATCTTGGCTTCCTTCTCCGGCACCCGAATGTGGGCGCGGAAGAAGCTACGGCGCAGCCGGCGCGGCGGATGCAGTGCGGAATCAGATTGTCGAGATTTTTCCGGCCGCGATCGGCGCGCTGCTTGGTGCCCGGTGGGGAGCTCCGTCGCGCGGCTCAAGCGTGATCGCCAGCGTTGCGCCATCGGTGAGCAGCGCGCGATGAGGCACCGAAACATCAACCCGGCTAACACCGTCCGCCGATACCAGGCCCAGCGAGCGCGGCACACCGTCTGCGGGGATCACCCAGAGTTCCGGGGCAAGCGCGCTGCCGGGCAGGCGCACCGCCCGGATACGCAGCACGCCAGCAGCCGGATCATAGGTTGCAGCAAGCAAGGCAGCCGCATCGCTCCCGCCAAGCTGGGCGACCACCGTCTTGTCAGGCGCACGCACAATCTCCACCGGCGCCGGCGCGGGACGAACCAGCAGGACCAGCGCGAGCGAGGCGGCCAGCGCCCCGCTGGCTAGCGCTCCGATACGCCAACGACCCAGCGCCCGATGGAGGTGATGACTGCCGGTACCAGCAAGACGCCGCTGGATAGCGGGCCAGAGCGCAGGCGAAGGTTGTTCTTCGAAGCGCTCGTAAAGCGGCTCGAAATGCGCGCTCCAGGCCTCGACCTCGGCGGCGAATGCCGGATCGGACAGCACAAGCCGCATCGCCTGTGCGCGATCTTCGCCGTCAAGCAGGCCCAAGGCGAGTTCGGCAGCGAGCGCGTCCCGCTCTTCCCCGGTCATCGGCTCAGCCATCGCCCAGACACTCCCTGAGCTGAATCAGCCCACGCCGTACCCAGCTCTTTAGCGTGCCAAGCGGCACTGCCATGGCCTCGGCCAGCTGCGCATAGGTGAGCCCATCGAAGAATGCGGACCGTATCGCGCGCCGGGGTCGGTCTTCGAGTGCATCCAGACAGTCGAAGATGCGCGCGCGTTGCGTAGCCGCGTCAATTGTCTCTGGCGCAAGCGGGCTGTCGTCGGCAATCGCAGCGGCGGCGCTCTCTGGCAGATAAGAGACGGTGCCATTCGCGCGCCGCCAGTCGATCGCGGTGTTGCGGGCGATCGCGCACAGCCAGGTTATCGGGCTCGCGCGCTCGGCATCAAAGCGCCCGGCACGGTCCCAAACCTTGATATACACTTGCTGCAAGATATCCTCGGCTGCTTCGCGGTTTCCCGAGATACGCAGGCAGACGCCAAAAAGCTTCGCCGCGGTGGCATCATAGATGCAGCGCAATGCAGTCTGGTCGCCATCAGCAACCCGACCGAGATCGGCGATGAGCCGTTCTCTCTTCGCTTGGGTTGCGGCGTCGACCATCGCGGCAAAGCCTATCGGAGCGCGTGGGTCCTGTCAGCCGGCATCTCGCGTTAAACTATCACCGCCCCGCCACAAACCCCGGCGCATCCGGCGGCACGCTGGCGCCCCGCCAGCGCTCCACCACGCCCACCGCGATCTTGCCGTCCTGGCGCAGCACGCGCTGGATGAGCACCGCGGCCTGCTGGCTGGTGCTGCCGATCGTCGCGCGGGTGCGGACCCAGAAGGTGTTGGAGCGGAAGCCGGCGCCCCAGGGGAGCGAGAGGTTGAGGTCGCCCAGGTCCTTGAGGGTGAGCTTGCCGTTGCGGGCGCGGATCTCGGCGAGGCGCTGGGCGGCGAGCGGATCTCGGAACAGCACCTGCAGCATTTCGGGACCGGCGGCGTTGAGGTTGATCGCGGTGGTGCCGGGCAGCGCCGTCACCAGTTGCTCGAGCCGGGCGGTCGCCTGGGGCTCGAGCCCGGCCATGCGCAGCGGGCGGATATCGGTGACCGGCCCGTAGAGGCGGACATAGGTGACCGCCTTGACGACATCCTCCGCCGACAGGCCGACATCCTTGGCGATCGTCTGGAACAGCACGATCGCGCCGGCATCGCCGTTCCGCAGCATGTTGAGGTTGAAGCGCCCCTCGGCATCGGCGATCGCGAGATCGAAACTGCCGCCCTCGATCGGCGCGGCGCTTTCGGAGAGCTTCGCCCAGGGCTCGGTCTGGTTGTCCTCATTGGGGGCGGCGACCATGTCGCGGCGGAGCGCGACCACGGCGGAGAGTTCGCCGCCACGGACGACGGCCAAAGCGCGGGCCGCTTCGCGGGTGCGGAGGGCCCGATCGAGCGCGATTTCTTCGCGATTGATTAGCAATAGCACAAGTCCGGACGCGATCGCGACGAACATCAGCACGTTGACGAGGATCATCCCCGCTTCGTCTTCGCGGCGGCTCATTGCTTGGGATACTCCGCCTGATCGGGCAGCGTGACGACGCGGCGCAGCGCGCCCGGCGTGCCGCCCGGGCCGGTCGCCTGGAGGGCGATCTCGATCGCGCGGGGCCATTTGTCCTTGTCGTCCTCGCGCATCGGCCAGCGCGGGCTCCAGGCGGCACCGTCGAAGAAGCGCCAGCGGACATTGGCGACGCCGCCGACCACGGTCTGCACCATCGCGCCCGAGCCGCGGACGAGATTGCCGTTGGCGACCGAATATTGGAGGGGCACCGCGGGCCCGCCGAACCCGGGCGCGGCGCGGGTGAAGCTGAGCTTGTCGCCGCCGCCCGCGATGCGGCCGACCGAGACCTGGTCGATGTCGCTCGATACCACGAACATCGCGCGCTGGAGATCGGCGAGGCGATCGAGGCGCTTCTCGGTGCGGCCCTGCACCTTGATGATGCCGTCGACCAGCGCGAGGCCGGCGACGGCGATCAGCGCGAACAGGCCGAGCGAGATCATCAGCTCGATCAGGGTGAAGCCGGTTTCGCCCTTCCCTTCGTCATCCCCGCGCAGGCGGGGATCCAGGGTCACAAGCGACGCCCTGCTTGACCCTGGGCCCCGGCTTTCGCCGGGGTTCTGGAGGAGGACGATGCTGGCCACGACAACCCTAGGAGCCCGAGCTCGACGCCACGGGGGTGTAGCCGGTCGGGCCGGCGACGACGATCGCGAAGTCGCGGGCGACCGAGCCGTCGGTGCGGAAGCGGACCGGGCCGGTGACGCCGTGGAAGCCCTTGGCGTCCATCAGCCCCTCGATGCCGAGGCGATTGTCGGCGCGCAGCGTGTTGGCGATGCCGGCGGCGTCATAGGCCAATGCGGCGATCGTGCCGGGGTCGCCGCCGTTGCGGGCCTGGAAGGCGCTGGCGAAGGTGCCGAAGGCGTTGGGATCCGGGCTGGCGAGCCAGGCGCCCTCGAGCGCGGCGAGCGCGGTGGGGCGATTGTCGAGCCCCTGGAAGGTGCCGAGCAGTTGGATGCCGGTATCCTTGAGCGCGCGGGCGGCGGCGAGGACCGTCTCGCCCGAGCCGGGGAGCAGCACCGCGTCGGGCGCCTCGCCGGGATTGGGGAGCGGCTGGCCGGGCTTCACCTGGAGGATGGTCACGGTGATGCCGAGCTCGCCTTCCGCCTTGCCGGCGGCGAGCGCGGCGGCGGCGCTCCAGGGCGAGCCGTCGTCGATCATCGTGACGGTCTTGACGCCGCGGGTGCGGGCATAGCGCAGGATCGCGGTGGTCACCTGGCCGGCGGTGATCCCGAAGATCCAGGTGCCGGGCGCGCGGAGAACCGAGTCATTGCTGAACGCGATCACGGGAATGCGCCCGGCGACCGTGCTGGAGACGGCGGGGACTTCGTCCGCGCTGAGCGGGCCGAGGATCAAAGCGGGCTTGAGCTTGATCGCCCTGGCCGCGGCGGCTGCGGCACCGGCCGCGGTGCCGCCGGTGTCGAAGCTCTGCACATAGGCCGTGTTTTCCGCGAGCAACGCTGCCTGCCGCATGCTAAGGCCCAGCCGCGCTCGCGGCCCCGTGAGCGGCAGCAGCAGGGCGATGGGGCGCTTGTCCTTCTTCTCCGCTGCGAAGACGACAGAGGGAAGCACGACCGATGCCGCTGACGCGACCAGTCCTGATTGCAGCGACTTCAGCAGGGACCGTCGATCCATTGCCGACTCTGGGAGGGGAAAGCGGGTCACGCCGGTCTATTATCCTCTTCGCCCTGATCGGCATAGGGGCGTATCTGCTCGCGCTGCTCGTGACGATGCCGGCGAGCGTGATCTTCCGGAACGCGCCATGGCGGACGGGCGTGGCGGGCACGGTGTGGAACGGCGAAGTGGGCATCGCCGGCGGGGCGAGCTTCGCCTGGCACATGGCGCCTTTGCGCTCGCTGACCAGCCTGGCCTTTGCCGCCGACTGGAAGGCGACGGGGCCGGATACCGACCTGGGCGGGCAGATGCTCCAGCATCTCGGCGGGCGGACGGTGCTCGACCATGTCAGCGGATCGGCGGATGCGAGCCTGTTCAAGGCGCTGCAGCCGAACCTGCCCTTCACCTGCAACCTGACGATGCAGGTGGAGATGCAGCGGATCGCGAGCGGCGGCGGCGCGCGGATGGCGGACGGCAAGATCACCACCGATCCGGGCAGCTGCCGGGCGAAGAATGGCGGCGGACCGGTGGCGGTCCCTGCCCTGCTGATCACCGCCGAGCATGTCGGCGACCGGACGACAATCCGGGTGGCGCCTTCGGCCCAGCGGATGAAGACGCTGATGACCGCGGTGCTCAGCGAGAGCGGCGCGCTGGAGATCTCGATGACGGCGGAAGGCGCGGCGGTGCTGCCGTTCGTCGGGCTGCCGGCCGGGGTTACGGTGCAGGGGCAGATGTAGTTTCAAATCCTCCCCGAGCTTGTCTCGGGGAGGGGGACCAGCCGCAG
>JAEXLC010000201.1 GCA_023445495.1 Pseudomonadota bacterium
CCCCCGGGGCGCCCCCGCACCCCCGCGGGCGGGCGGGGGCGCCCTGCTCCACGCTGGGCCATTCCCTTCCTCCGGATTCGCCGGTGCACGATGGCCAAGCTTCACTTCACCCATTCCGTCATGAACGCCGGGAAGAGCACCGCCCTTCTCCAGGCCCGGCACAACTACGTCGAGAACGGCGGACGGGTGATGCTGTTCACGAGCCTGGTGGACGACCGGGCCGGCATCGGCAGGATCAGCTCGCGGATGGGGATCGCCGCGGACGCCCACGCGCTTTCCGGGACGGACGACCTTTTCGCCATCGTCGCCGCCGAGCACGCTCTCCTGCCGATCACCTGCGTCATGATCGACGAGGCCCAGTTCCTGTCCGCGAATCATGTCTGGCAGGCGGCGCGCGTCGTCGACGAACTCGGCGTCCCGGTGATGGCCTACGGGCTCAAGAACAACGTCTTCGGCGAGATCTTCGGCCCGGCGGTCGCGGCGCTCCTCGCCTTGTCGGACGACATCAAGGAACTCAAGCAGCTCTGCCACTGCGGGCGCAAGGCGACGATGATCCTTCGCTACGGGCCGGACGGCGTAGCCGTGAAGGAAGGGGACGTGGTGGAGGTCGGCGGCGACAACCGTTACGTCTCGGTGTGCCGGCCGCACTGGATGGCCGGCGACATCGGGCCGACCCGGAGGGGGCTGCTGCGCATCGCCTGCGACCTGGCGGTCGCCTAAGGCCGCTCAACCGACGGCGGCGAACGCGCCGATCGTGGCCGGGGCGCGGGGGTCGCCCGGCGTCGTCTCCCAGCCGAGCTCGGGAATCGACACGATGCGACGCTTGCGCATGTCGAGCCGGATCGTCAGGACGCCCATCGCCTCCATGCTCTCGATCTTCTTGCGCCCGCGGCCAGGGGACATGCTGCCCAGGACCTGGGCGACGTCCATGTCGGACGGGCACGGGTCCGACTTCATGGCCGCCTTGGCGAGAAGCATGAAGGCGCCCTGGAACTCGTCGCCGAGGGTTTCGGCGAGGTCGACGGCCTTCTTCCACTCGTCGTCGTCGCTCGCGGCCTCGCCTCCTTGCAGGAGCATGAGGCGGCGCTTGAATTCGGCGATCGAGACTGGCTCCCCGCCGACCTTGCGGATGCGGCAGCGGAGGGTGAAGTCCCGGTAGAGGTCATTCTGCGGCTTCCCGGACGACCCCGGTTCCGCAAGGATGTCGGTGATGATCTCGCTGAGGACGGCCTCGCGTTCCTCCTCGGTCATCGCCGGCGTGGTCGGCTCGGCGGCGTCGCTTTCCTGGCGCGCGCGGACGACTTGGGCGAGCAGGTCGTGGGTCGACGGCGGCGGGGGAGGCGTGGGACGGCGCTCCATCGTCGGCTTGGTCGTGACCGGCATGGGGGCGAGGATCAGGTCTCGCACCTCCTCGCCGGTTGGCGGTGGCGTCAGCTTCGGCGTGCTGCCGAGGGCCCGGGTCTCGACGGAGCCGACCTGGATCGGCAGCGGCTTGCGCGAGAGCGCCGGGCCCAAGGCGACGAAGTGCCCGCGGGCGAGCTCGCGGAACATCTCCGCCTGCTTGCGGTCCATGCCGAGGAGCTCGGCGGCGCGCGCCATGTCGATGTCGAGGAAGGTGCGCCCCATTAGGAAGTTCGAGGCTTCGGCGGCGACGTTCTTGGCGAGCTTGGCGAGGCGCTGGGTGGCGATCACGCCGGCAAGCCCGCGCTTGCGCCCGCGGCACATCAGATTGGTCATAGCGCTCAGCGAGGCGCGGCGCACATCCTCGGCCACTTCGCCGCCACCCGAAGGCGCGAACAGCTGGGCCTCATCGACCACCACCAGCGCCGGATACCAATGGTCGCGCGGCGCATCGAACATCGCGTTGAGGAACGCCGCGGCGCACTTCATCTGCCCCTCGGCCTCCAGCCCTTCCAGGCTGAGGACGACCGAAGCGCGATGCTCGCGGATCCGGGTGGCGAAGCGGGCGATCTCGCGCTCGCTGTAATCGGCGGCTTCGATCGAGATATGGCCGTATCGGTCGCTGAGGGTGACGAAATCGCCCTCGGGATCGATGATTACCTGCTGGACATGGCCCGCGCTCTTCTCGAGCAGCCGGCGCAGCAGATGCGACTTGCCCGACCCCGAATTGCCCTGGACGAGCAAACGCGTCGCCAGCAGCTCCTCAAGATCCATGGTGACGGCATCACCCTTGCCGTCCTGCCCCATGTCCACGCTAATCGTCATCCCATCCGCTTTGGCGCATGGGAGGCGTGGGGGGAAGCTCGACGACGGGAAAAATTGTGGGCGATATGCTAGCGCAACTTTCCGTCACCCCGGCCTTGAGCCGGGGTCCCGCTTCTGGCGGCGATATCAGGCAGCGGAACCCCGGGTCAGGCCCGGGATGACGAGGTAAGGCTCAACGCTTGAACCCCAGCAGCACATTCCCCTCGGTCGACAGATAATTCTTCCGGTAATCGAAGCGCCGGCAATCGGAGAAGATCAGCCAGTAATATTTCATCTGCTCCGACCACCAATAGCCGGGGCAATGGTCCGCCTTCGTCTTGGTGGTGACGTCGGCCATCGTCGCATAGCCGAACGCGGCCTTGTTCCATTGCTGCATCGCCCGGAAATGCCGGGCGACCAGCTCGCGCCATTCGTCCTTGCGATCGAGCAGCCAGTGGTTGAACGCGGCATCGGCCAGCTCGGGGCGCAGCGCGTTGGTCTTGTAGGTGGGCGCGCCTTTCTCCGGGTCATAGCCCTCGGGCAGGATGCCGTACTTCGCCTGCACCTTGTCCCAGCTGCGCGTATAGGCTTCGCCCGCTGCCGTATCGCCGCCCTGGGCAAGCAGCCCGCCATAGAAGGACGAAAGCTCGTCCTGCTCCCAGTTGATCCGCTTGCCGGTCTCGAAATCGACATCGACGAACCAGATATCGCCGTTCAACTCGGCCTTCTGGTTCTCGAGGATCGCCGCGGTGCAGCTCTTGTACATCACCAGGAAGTCGCGGTCGCCGAACAGCTGCCAGGCGTCCCACAGATATTCGTAATAGCTGTCCGAGGGCGGGCCGATCGTCGCGCGCCGGCTCTTCCATTCGCCGGTCATGCAGTCGAACGCATCGGGCATCAGCCCGATATCCGATCGCCGCCCGAACAGCGCGACCATCGCCCGCTTGGCCGCCTTCAGATAGCGCGGATCGCCGGTCAACCGGCTCAGCGTGCCGAACTCGGTGATGCAGCTGCCTGCTTCGGCCGGGTTGGTGATGGGATCGCGCAGTGCGCCGGTCTTCAGGTTGATGAAGCGGTGCGGCACCCCGATCGGCGAATGGGTGAAGCTCGGCATCAGCCGGTCGGCCAGGTCCTTCGCCTTGGCGAGCAGCAGCTTGTCGCCGCTGGCGAGATGCGCCGAGAGCAGCCCGCCGACCAGCCGGATGATCGTCTCGAACACCGAGACTTCGCCGTCGATATCGAAATCGAGAGTGGCGTGGATCCAGTCCACCCCATCCTTGAACTCGGCATCGAGCTCCATCAGCCACAGCGTGTCGAGCGCTTCGATCAGGCTGAGCCCGACATGTTTCCCTTTGATCGAGAAGCTCTCGGCTCCGCCCGAGACCGGCATGATCTGGTCCTTGCCCCAGGCCTTCTCGCGGTAGTTCCGCCAGGCCCAGCGCATGCTTTCGCGCACTTCGCCGGCGAGCGCGCGCCAGTCCTCCTTGGCCGTGGCGGGCAGGGGAAGCAGCGCGGCCGCGCCACCGGCGATCAGGCCGCGACGGCCGATGCGGAAGGAGTCCATGGCCTCAGGCTAGGCGAGGCTTGCGGCGAATGCCACCCGATCGGCTGCGAATAGCCTCGACTTTCCGGGGCCTCGCCCGCTAACCGGGCGCGATGGTCCCCACCGATACGCTCCGCCGGGTCTTCGGCTTCGACGCTTTCCGCGGCGTGCAGGAGCAGGTGGTCGCGCGCGTGCTCGCCGGCGAGCGCACCCTGGCGGTGATGCCCACCGGCGCCGGCAAGTCGCTCACCTATCAGCTCCCTTCGGTGATGCTGGAGGGCACCTGCGTCGTCGTCTCGCCGCTGATCGCGCTGATGCACGACCAGCTCCGCGCCGCCGAGGCGGTCGGCATCCGTGCCGCGACGCTCACCAGCGTCGACGAGAACCGCGCCGAGACGATCGAGCGGTTCCGCGCCGGCGAGCTCGACCTGCTCTATGTCGCGCCCGAGCGCGCCTCGAACGAATATTTCCGCAACCTGCTCACCCAGGCCAAGCTCAGCCTGTTCGCGATCGACGAGGCGCATTGCGTCTCCGAATGGGGGCATGATTTCCGTCCCGATTACCGGCTGCTCCGCCCGCTGCTCGATCGCTTCCCGGACGTGCCGCGCCTGGCGCTCACCGCCACCGCCGACGCGCATACCCGCGCCGATATCCTCGAGCAGCTGGGGCTGCCGCAGGACGGGCTGATAGTCGCCGGCTTCGACCGGCCGAATATCCGCTATGCGATCGCCCCGCGCGAGAACACCACGCGCCAGGTGATCGACCTGATCGCCGAAACCCCTGGCCCCGGCATCGTCTATGCCCAAACGCGCGCCGGGGTGGAGAAGCTTGCCGAAAAGCTTGCCGCCGAGACCGGCCGCCCGGTGCTGCCCTATCATGCCGGGCTCGATCCCGAGGTCCGCCGCCGCAACCAGGCGGCGTTCGTCGCGAGCGAGGACATGGTGGTAGTCGCCACCGTCGCGTTCGGCATGGGCATCGACAAGCCCGACGTGCGCTTCGTCGCCCATGCCGGTCTGCCCAAGTCGATCGAGGCCTATTACCAGGAAACCGGCCGCGCCGGGCGCGACGGCGATCCGGCGGTGGCGCATCTCTTCTGGGGTGCCGACGATTTCGCCCGCGCCCGCCAGCGGATCGGCGAAGTCGAGCCGTCGCGCCAGCCCGGCGAGCGTACCCGCCTCACCGCGCTCGGCGCATTGGTCGAGACCGCCACCTGCCGCCGCCGCATCCTGCTCAAGCATTTCGGCGAGAACGAAGCGCCGGAGAACTGCGGCAATTGCGACAATTGCCTGAGCCCGCCCGCCGCGATCGACGCGACGGTGACCGCGCAGAAATTCCTCTCGGCGGTGTTCCGCACCGGCATGCTGTTCGGGGTCGGCTATATCGAGAGCATATTGCTCGGCCAGTCCACCGACCGGAGCCTTTCGAACGGGCATGAAGCGCTGTCGGTGTTCGGCATCGTCGAGGGCGAGGAGGTCGCGCTGATCAAGCCGGTCGCCCGCGCGCTGCTGCTGCGTGATGCGCTGCGCGCCAACGAGCATGGCGGGCTGGAGTTCGGGCCCGAGGCGCGCGCGATCCTCAAGGGCGGGGCCAAGGTCGCGCTGGTGCTGCCGCCGAAGCGCGAGCGCCGCCGGCGCGGGGGCAGCCGGGCAGGCGGGGACAATCCGGTCGGCAACCCGCTGTTCGAGGCACTGCGCGCCAAGCGCCGCGAGATCGCGCAGGAAACTGGGCTGCCGCCCTATGTCATCTTCCACGATTCGGTGCTGCGCGACATGGCGTTGCTCAAGCCGGAGAGCATCGCGGCGATGGGCAACATCTCGGGCGTTGGCGCGCGCAAGCTCGATGCCTATGGTGACGCCTTCCTGCAAGTGATCCGCGAGGCCGCGTGAGACTGTTCTTCGCCCTTCCGCTGCTGCTCGCCGCCTGCGTGCCTGCCGCGCCGGTCGCGACGACCGCGCCTGCGCTGTCGAGCATCGCGATGGACCGCAACAGCTGGGGCCGCCCGGTCTCGCGCTGGACGATCGATGCAGCGGGCAAGGGCCGCTACACGGTGCCCGAGCCCGACGTGTTCAACGCCGAGCGGTTGGTGACGCGCGGTTTTTCCGCCGGGCCCGAAGGCTTTGCCGAGATCCGCAAGCTGCTCGCCACCGGCGAAGCGCATGCCGGCCGGGAGCTGGTCTGCGGCGAGCGGATCACCGATCAATATTACGGTACCGTCCGCTGGGGCGATGCGCACCTGACCTATGACCTGGGCTGCCAGGACAAGGCGACCGAGGAAGTGCTCAAGGGCATCACTGCCGCCGAGCGCAAGGTCGCTGCCTTGGCTGCCAACCAGCCGATCCTCGAAACCCAGAAGGTGGAACGTCAATGAACCTGCGCCGCGTCGATGACAGCATCTCGGTCGCCCCCCAGATCGCCGCCGGGGACATTCCCCTGCTTGCCGAGCAGGGCTTCAGCTTCGTGGTCAACAACCGCCCCGACGAGGAGGAGATGGGCCAGCCCGAGGGCGAGGCGATCCGCGCCGCGGCCGAGGCCGCCGGGCTCGGCTATGCCGCGATCCCGGTGACGCATGCCGGCTTCTCCTCCGCCCAGGTCGAGGCGATGGCGGCGGCGCTGGCGGAGGCCAAGGGCCCGGTGCTCGCCTATTGCCGCTCGGGCACGCGCTCGTGCAATCTCTGGGCGCTCGCCGAGGCCTCGCGCGGCGGCGACCCCGCCGAGATCACCGCCAAGGCGGCGCAGGCCGGCTACGACATCTCGGGCATCCGCCCGTTGCTCGACCAGCTCTCCGGCAAGGCGTGAACCAGCTCTACGTTTCCGCCGGCTCGATCGGCGCCATCCTGGTGATGGTGCTGGTTGCCTGGGCGCTGGGGCTCGGCCGCGGCGCCGCGATCGCCAGCGCCGCGGAAGCGCGCGAGACGGCGGAGGGCATGATCTCCGGCTTCGATGGCGGCGAGGCGTTGGTCGGCAGCGATGGCAGGGCGGCGCTCGTCCATGGCAAGGCAGGCGATGCGGCGCTGCTGAAGATGCACGGTGCCCGCGTCGCGGCGCGGCACCTTCGCCTGCCGCTCACCACCGTCTCCACGCCCGATGGCCTGCGTATCGACAGCGGCGACAAGCGCTTCGGCGCCGTGCTGCTGCGCGGCATCAGCGCGGTCTGACGCTCAGCGCGCCTGGAAGGGGATCGCAGCGGGCGTGGTGCCGATCGCGTCGATGCGGTCGCCCCGGAGCGTCAGGATCGAGAGATAGGCGAGCTTGCCGTCGCGCATCCATTCGACCCGTATCTTTCCGTTCGCCAGCAGATAGGGTGCGTTGTGGTCGAGGCCGCGCGGCATCGCCCAGCCGGCCATCGGCGCGGGAGTGAAGCAGCCGGCGCCATATTCGGCGCAGAAGAACAGCGTGGCGTTCTCGGTGCGCAGCTCCCGGGGGATCGGCTGCTCCGCGTGATAGGCCGCGATCGCCTTCGCAATGAGCGTTGCCGTTTCCGCCGGGATCGGCCGGCCGGGCTTTGCCGCGGGAAGCAGCGGGACCAGCTGGCGGCCATGGATCTGGTCCGGCGCCAGGGCCAGGCACATGCCCTCGGCGGGGCCACCGGGCAAAGCCGGACATTCGGCGGCCTGGAACAGAAGCGGAAGCAGGATCATCGGGTTTTCCTAGGGCGACGCACGCGCAACGCCAAGGCGTGACAGGTTACTTACAACAGGGTAAGCAAGGGCCCATGCTGGTGCCCCATCTTCCCGATCCGGTGACCTATGCCATTCCCGGCTTCGTCGTCCTGATCCTGGCGGAGATGGTCATCGCCCGCATTCGCGATCGCCGCCGCTTCTGCCCCCGGGACACGCTGACCAGCCTCGCGCTCGGCTTCGGCAGCACCGTCGCCGGGCTGCTCACCACCGGCCTGGTCTATGCGCTGGCGATGTGGCTCTACCAGTTCCGCCTCTTCACCATCGGCTTCGCCTGGTACTGGTTCGTCCTCGCCTTCGTGCTCGACGACCTGGCCTATTACGCCTTCCACCGCGCCGCCCACCGGGTGCGCTGGTTCTGGGCGAGCCATGTCATCCACCATTCGAGCCAGCATTATAACCTGACCACGGCGCTGCGGCAGACCTGGACCGGGTTCATCAGCGTGAGCTTCGCCTTCCGGCTGCCGCTGTTCCTGATCGGCTTCCACCCGGCGATGATCTTCTTCTGCGCCGGCATCAACCTGATCTACCAGTTCTGGATCCACACCGAGATGGTCGGCCGGATGCCGCGCTGGTTCGAGGCGGTGATGAACACGCCGTCGCACCACCGCGTCCACCACGCGACCAACCCGCGCTATCTCGACAAGAATTATGCCGGGGTCTTCATCGTCTGGGACCGCATGTTCGGTACCTTTGTCGAGGAGCGCGCCGACGACCGGCCGCGCTACGGCATCGTCAAGGACCTGGGCAGCTTCAACATCCTCTGGGCCGCCTTCCACGAATGGATCGGCATCGCCAGGGACGTGTGGGCCGCGCCGGACTGGAAGTCCCGAATTGGCTATATGATCGCGCCGCCGGGCTGGAGCCACGATGGCAGCCGCGATACATCCGAGACCATAAAGGCGCGCTGGGAGGCGCGGGAGCAGCTACGGGGGGATTCGTGGAAGCAGCCGATATCGTCGTCATCGGTGGGGGATCCGGCGGGAGCGCCGTCGCGGGCCGCCTGAGCGAAGGTGGCAAGTACAGCGTCGCGGTGCTGGAAGCGGGTGGCCGCAACACCAGCATCAAGACCCGCATGCCCGGGATGATGCCGTTCCAGCGCCCCGGCGCCAATTGGGCGTTCGAGACCGTGCCGCAGCGCGGGCTCAACGGCCGGCGCGGCTACCAGCCCCGTGGCCGCGGCCTGGGCGGCTCGAGCGCGATCAACGCGATGCTCTATGTCCGCGGCCATCACCGGGATTATGACGAGTGGCGCGACCTCGGCTGCACCGGCTGGGGCTGGGACGACATGTTGCCCTGGTTCAAACAGGCTGAGCACAATGTCCGCGGCGCCAGCGACTATCATGGCGACAAGGGCCCGCTCTGGGTCAGCGACCAGCTCTGGGCGCATCCGGGCTCGGAGGCGTTCATCGATGCGTGCGGCGAGCTCCAGATCCCGCGCAATGACGATTTCAACGGCGCCGGGCAATCGGGTGCCGGCCTGTTCCAGGTCACCCAGAAGAATGGCGAGCGCTGGACCGCCGCGCGCGCCTATCTCGATCGCCGCGACAATCTAGAGATCATCACCGATGCGATGGTCGAGCGCGTGCTGTTCGAGGAAGGCCGCGTCTGGGGCGTCGCCTATCAGCGCGACGGCCAGGCGCGTGAGATCCGCGCCCGCCACGCCGTTGTGCTTGCCGCCGGTGCCTTCCAGACGCCGCAGCTGCTGATGCTCTCCGGCATCGGCCCGGGCGAGCATCTGCGCGAGATGGGCCTTTCGGTGCGGATCGATCGCCCCGCGGTCGGCGGCAATCTCCAGGACCATGTCGATTATGTCGCCGCCTTCGAGACCGAGGGCAGCTTCTTCCTCGGCCGTTCGCTGCCCGGCACGCTCAAGTCGCTCGGCTCGATCGGCCGCTGGATGGTCAGCCGCAAGGGGCGGATGACCACCCCCTATGCCGAAGCCGGCGCGTTCCTGCGCAGCGATCCGGCGCTGGAGCGGCCCGATCTCCAGCTCCATTTCCTGATCGCCATCGTCGAGGATCATGGCCGCACCGCGGTGCCCGGGCACGGCTTCAGCTGCCATGCCTGTGTGCTGCGGCCCGAGAGCCGGGGCACCGTCCGCCTCCAGTCGCTCGATCCGCGTGCGGCGCCGCTGATCGATCCCGATTTCCTCGGCGATCCGCGTGACCTGGAGCTGCTGAAGAAGGGCACGCGGGCGATGTACCGCGTGCTCGAGGCGCCGCAGCTCGCCCAGTACAAGGGCCGCGACCGCTATCCGATCGACCTGGACGACGATGCCGCGCTCGAACGGCTGATCCGCGCCCGTGCCGACACGATCTACCATCCGGTCGGCACCGCCCGCATGGGCTCGGACGAAGGCGCGGTGGTCACCCCGCGGCTCAAGGTCCGCGGGGTCGAAGGGCTCTACATCGCCGACGCCTCGATCATGCCGCGCCTCGTCGGCGGCAACACCAATGCGCCAAGCATCGTGATTGGCGAACGCTGCGCCCGGTTCATCCAGGAAGATCTGGCCAACTAACTCCCGCTCCCTTTGGGAGCGGGAAGGGGCCCGCGAGCGTAGCGAGTGGGAAGGGTGAGGGTAGTATTCCCTCTCGACCCTCACCCTTCCGCCGCTGCGCGGCTCCCACCCTCTCCCAATGGGAGAGGAAACTCAGAACACAAAAAAGGGCCGATGGTCGAAACCACCGGCCCAGTCGTCCGCAGGAGGAACCTCGGTTGGGCGCCGCGCTAAGGAGAGGTGTGCGCGGCGCCCGAGCTCGTCAGTAGTTGTAGGCGCGCTCGCCGTGCGCGTTGATGTCGAGACCTTCCATCTCGACTTCGACGCTCGGGCGGATGCCGATCGTGTACTTCAGCGCCAGGAACAGGACCGCCGACACGCCGCCCGAGAGCAGCAGCGTCACGCCCACGCCCGTCGCCTGGGTGACCAGCTGCGACGCCATGTCGTACTTGCCGGCAACCGCCGGGATCACGGTGAAGTCGATCCAGCCCTGGCCGCCCAGTGCCGGGTCGGCGACGATGCCGGTGCCGATCGCGCCGATGATGCCGCCGATGCAGTGCACGCCGAACACGTCGAGCGTGTCGTCATAGCCGAGCGCGTTCTTCACCGTGGTGACGAAGAAGAAGCAGCCGATCGACGCGACGATGCCGAGCACCACCGAGGTCATCGGGGCAGCGAAGCCGGCGGCCGGGGTGATCGCGACCAGGCCGGCGACCACGCCCGAGGCTGCGCCGAGCAGCGACGGCTTGCCGTGGATCACCTGCTCGATGATCGCCCAGGCGGCACCCGCGGCGGCAGTGGCCACCATGGTGTTGATGAAGGCGAGCGAAGCGAACTTGTTGGCTTCGAGGTTGGAGCCGGCGTTGAAGCCGAACCAGCCCACCCAGAGCAGCGACGCGCCGATCATGGTCATGGTCAGCGAGTGCGGTGCCATCGGCTCGCTCTTGTAGCCGGTGCGCTTGCCGATCACGAGGCAGCCGACCAGGCCGGCGATACCGGCATTGATGTGCACCACGGTGCCGCCCGCGAAGTCGAGCGCGCCCTTGCCCCACAGGAAGCCATGGTCGTCGGGCAGGCCGGCGGTGAAGTCCGGACCCGGCCAGTACCAGACCATATGGGCCATCGGGTAATAGACGAGGATCGACCAGATCACGACGAAGAGGATCAGCGGCGTGAACTTCACGCGCTCGGCAAAGGCGCCGACGATCAGCGCCGGGGTGATCATCGCGAAGGTCATCTGGAAGACGACGAAGGTCGTCTCGGGCAGATAGACGCCGTTCGAGAAGGTCGCGGCGAAGGTGTTGGCGTCGACACCCTTCATCAGCGCCTTGGAGAAGCCGCCGACGAACAGATTGAGCGCGCCGCCATTGGTGAACGCCATCGAATAGCCGATGGTGACCCAGAGCAGGCCGGCGACGCAGACGATGGTGAGCACCTGCATCAGCACCGAGAGCATGTTCTTGGTGCGGACCAGGCCGCCATAGAAGAGCGCCAGGCCAGGCACCGACATCATCAGCACCAGCGCCGACGAGACGAGCATCCAGGAGACGTCACCCTTGTTGACCATCGCGTCGGTCGGCACGACCGGCGCCGCGGCGGCAGGCGCCTGCGCGAGGGCAGGCATCGCGGCGAACAGGGCGCCGAGCCCCGCTCCCGCGGCAATCTTCATCGCTAGTTTCATCTGGACCCCCATCTTACAGCGCCGTCTCGTCGGTCTCGCCCGTGCGGATGCGCACGGCCTGGCCGACATCGAGGACGAAAATCTTGCCATCGCCGATCGCGCCGGTGCTGGCGGCGGCCTGGATCGCTTCCACGGCGCGGTCGGCCAGATCGGCACCCACCACGACCTCGATCTTGATCTTGGGCACCATGTTGGTGCTGTATTCCGCGCCGCGATAGATTTCGGTCTGGCCCTTCTGGCGGCCGAAACCCTTCACTTCCGACACGGTCATCCCCGCGACGCCGACACCCGTGAGCGCCTCGCGGACCTCGTCCAGCTTGAACGGTTTTATGATGGCGATGATGAGCTTCATGTCGCCCCCTCGTTGGCGGTTATCCCGAGGGCGTTCGTCGCAAGCAGCGTGCCAAGCGCAAGAATCGCGCGATTCCGCGGGATTCCCGCGCAATCAAATATTACCCATGGGTAAATTTTTGTGCAGATGCGAAGGTGTGCCCAAAAAACGGGCAGGATTCGTTACGTACCCGAAGCTGTGCTGCACAATTAATTCGCCCCGCCGCGCCTTTGGCCGGAAAATGCGGTAAGCCACTGCATATGATGCTCGCCATCGCCCTTTCCGCACTTGCGATGACGCTGATCGTCGGCGTGCGCTATCTGCTGGCGAGCGGTGGCTTCGCGCTGGCGACGCGGGTGCGGCATCCCGGCCTCTATGCCGGGCTCGACCGGCAGATCCGCCGCGAGATCGGCTGGAGCCTGGCCAGCGCCGCCATCTACGGCGTGCCCGCCGGCGTGGTCGCCTGGGGCTGGCAGAACCATGGCTGGACGCGGATCTACACCGATGTCCATGCCCTGCCGCTCTGGTATCTTCCGGTCTCGGTGCTGCTCTATCTGCTCGCGCACGATGCCTGGTTCTACTGGACGCATCGCTGGATGCACCGCCCCGCGCTGTTCCGCCGGATGCACGCCGTCCACCATGCCAGCCGCCCGCCCACCGCCTGGGCGGCGATGAGCTTCCATCCCTGGGAAGCGGTCACCGGCGCGGTGGTGATCCCGGCGCTGGTCTTCGTCATTCCCATCCATGTCGGCGCGCTCGGCCTGGTGCTCACGGTCATGACGGTGATGGGCGTCACCAATCACATGGGCTGGGAGATCTGGCCCCGTTTCGTCTGGCAGGGGCCGCTCGGCGGCTGGCTGATCACCGCCAGCCACCACCAGCGTCACCACCAACATTATGGGTGTAATTTTGGACTCTATTTCCGCCATTGGGACCGGCTTTGCGGCACCGACAAGGGCCTTGGGGATTTCGATCGCGGCCATGCTGCTGCTCGGCGCCGCGGCGCCCCTGGCTGAGACCGGCGGTCCGCTCGAGATCGAGATGACCGGGCTGCGCTCCACCAAGGGCGTGGTGCGGCTCTGCCTGGTCCAGGATGCCGGCGACTTCCCCGATTGCCGCGACGGCAAGGGCGCGCTCAAGCGCACGCTGCCGGCCGCCAATCCGCGCATCCGCCTCGAGGGGCTGCCGGCGGGCGACTATGCGATCGCGGTGATCCATGATGCCAATGGCAATTCGAAGCTCGACACGATGCTCGGCATCCCGCGCGAGGGTTTCGGCTTCTCGCGCAACCCCGCGATCCGCTTCGGTCCGCCGCGCTACAAGGACGCGCGCTTCACCCTCGGCGCTGATGCACAGCGGCAACAGGTCCGAATTCGCTATCTGTTATAGGAACTTGCGCATCCCGGGCGGCGTTCTCGCGCCTGCAACATAACAGAGGGTGCCCCCATGATCCGACTTTGCGGTGCGCTTGCCGCCTCGTTCCTCGCCATCGCCCCGGCCTGCGCGCAGGACCAGGCCGCGCCCCAGTCGAGCGGCGCGTCCGCCGAAGTCGCCGAGGCTGCCAGCGAAGGTGCGGCACGGCTCACGCTCGGCGTCGGCGCTGCCTATTTCCCGGACTATGAGGGCTCCAGCCACAATCGCTGGACGCCGATCCCGGTCGCCAACGGCACGGTCGCGGGCATGAGCTTCACTCTGGTCGGCAATCGCGCCCAGCTCGACGTGATCCCGAACGGCACCGGGCTCGGCTGGGACATCCAGCTCGGCCCCGTCGCGGTCTACAACATGAACCGCTCGAACCGCGATTCCATCCGCGATCCCCGCGTCCGCGCGCTCGGCGAAGTCGATTCGGCGCTCGAGGTCGGCGGCTATTTCGGCATCGGCCGCACCGGGCTCATCACCAGCGATTTCGACAAGCTCTCGGTCACCGTCTCCTATCGCCGCGACGTCACCCGGGTGCACAAGGCCGGCATCTGGAACCCGGTGGTCACCTATTCGACGCCGCTCAGCACCAAGGCGATGGTCAGCCTGTCCGCCTCGGCCGAGATCGTCGAGGATCGCTATGCCCGCACCTATTTCGGCGTCACCCCGGCGCAGAGCATCGCCAGCGGCCTGCCGATCTTCCGGCCCGAGGGCGGGCAGAAGGACATCACCTTTGGCGGCTATTTCGCCTATGCGCTCACCGGCAACCTGACCAAGGGCCTGTCGCTGGTCGCCGGCGGCACCTATCGCAAGCTGGTCAATGACTTCGCCGACAGCCCGCTGGTCAGCATCGCCGGCGACCGCAACCAGTGGACCGGCGCGGCGGGGCTGGCGCTTACCTTCTGAAGCTGCTCCATTGCGGCGATGCCTGCAGACGATCTCTGGGTCACCGCCCTTTCCACCTGGTCGTCGACGCGCGAGAAGATACTCGAACACCGCTTCATCGCGGACGTGACGGCGGAGCTCTGGGCGCGCGGGATATTCGATTTCGCCGTGTCGCACAGCGAGGTCGACAATAGCGGCTACGACCTGATCCTCGAGGCGCGGGGCGTGACGCGGCATGTCCAGCTCAAGGCGATGCACCTGCGCAGCAGTACCGCCGAGTTCCCGGTGCAGGCACGGCTCGAGGAGAAGCCGTCCGCCTGCGTCGTTCTCATGATCCACGATCTCAGGACGCTGGCGATCGCCGAATATCGCTGGTTCGGGGCGGCGCCCGGAGCGCCGCTGCCGCCGCTCGGCAACAGCATCGGCAGGCAGAACAAGCCGAACATGCAGGGGATCCGGACGGAGCGCCCGGCGATCCGCCGTCTGGCGAAGCGCCGGCTCGAACCGGTCACGGGCGTGCCGATGCTCGTCGACCGCCTGTTCGGCGGCGCTGAACAAATGCTTGGAAGCGCGCCGGTTACGCCGTAAGAGTCCCGCCATCCCCGGGGGACCGCTATGTCGCGGTTGAGAGGGAGGCCGCAGCCTCCGACCCGCTGAACCTGATCCGGTTGAGACCGGCGTAGGGAGGGAGCGGCCGCCAGCAGACGTCCGTCCTCTCCCCGAATGGAGAAGTGACGAATGGCCGACATCCCTGCCAAGACCGAACTCGCCGTCACCACCGGCGCGATCCGCGGCTCGAAGAAGATCCATGTCGGCCCGCTCAAGGTCGCGATGCGCGAGATCCATCTCGAGCCGTCGTCGGGCGAGCCGCCCGTGCGCGTCTACGACACCTCGGGCCCATATACCGATCCCGATGCCCGGATCGACATCATGGCCGGCCTGCCCGAGCTGCGCCGCGACTGGATCCGCGCGCGCGGCGACGTCGAGGAAGTCACCCAGCGCGAAGTCCGCCCCGAGGACAATGGCCAGCTCGGCCCCGATCGCTCGGGCGGCGTCCAGCCCTTCCCGAACGTCCGCAAGAAGGTGCTGCGCGCCAAGCCGGGCATGAACGTCTCGCAGATGTACTACGCCAAGCGCGGCATCATCACGCCCGAGATGGAATATGTCGCCGAGCGCGAAAATCTCGGCCGCGCCCGCCTCGCCGAGTACACGCGCGACGGCAACAGCTTCGGCGCGTCGATCCCCGATTACGTCACGCCCGAGTTCGTCCGCGACGAGGTCGCGCGCGGCCGCGCGATCATCCCGAACAACATCAACCATCCGGAATCGGAGCCGATGGCGATCGGCCGCAACTTCCTGGTCAAGATCAACGCCAATATCGGCAACTCCGCCGTCGCCTCGAACGTCGCGCAGGAAGTCGACAAGATGGTCTGGGCGATCCGCTGGGGCGCCGACACGATCATGGACCTGTCGACCGGCCGCAACATCCACGACACCCGCGAATGGATCATGCGCAACGCCCCGGTGCCGGTCGGCACCGTGCCGATCTACCAGGCGCTCGAGAAGGTCGGCGGCATCGCCGAGGACCTGACCTGGGAGATCTTCCGCGACACGCTGATCGAGCAGGCCGAGCAGGGCGTCGACTATTTCACCATCCATGCCGGCGTTCGCCTGCCGTACGTGCCGCTCACCGCGAAGCGCGTCACCGGCATCGTCAGCCGCGGCGGCTCGATCATGGCGAAATGGTGCCTCGCGCACCACAAGGAGAGCTTCCTCTACGAGAAGTTCGACGAGATCACCGAGATCATGAAGGCGTATGACATCGCCTATTCGCTCGGCGATGGCCTGCGCCCCGGCTCGATCGCCGATGCCAATGACGAAGCCCAGTTCGCCGAGCTCTACACGCTGGGCGAGCTCACCAAGCGCGCCTGGGAGCAGGACGTCCAGGTGATGATCGAGGGCCCGGGCCATGTCCCGATGCACAAGATCAAGGAGAATATGGACAAGCAGCTCGAGAGCTGCGGCGAGGCGCCCTTCTACACATTGGGGCCGCTCACCACCGACATCGCGCCCGGTTACGACCATATCACCAGCGGCATCGGCGCCGCGATGATCGGCTGGTACGGCACCGCGATGCTCTGCTACGTCACCCCCAAGGAGCATCTGGGCCTGCCCGACCGTGACGACGTCAAGGTCGGCGTGGTGACCTACAAGCTCGCCGCGCATGCCGCCGATCTCGCCAAGGGCCACCCCGCGGCCAAGGTCCGCGACGATGCGCTGAGCCGCGCCCGCTTCGAATTCCGCTGGCGCGACCAGTTCAACCTGTCGCTCGATCCGGACACGGCGGAGAAGTATCACGACCAGACGCTGCCGGCCGAAGGCGCCAAGACCGCGCATTTCTGCTCGATGTGCGGCCCGAAATTCTGCTCGATGAAGATCACCCAGGAAGTGCGCGACTTCGCGGCGAAGCAGAACGCGCCCGTAGAAGGCTTCCTCGCGGCGGAAGATGCCGAGGCCGGCATGGCCGCGATGTCGCAGCTCTACAACGAGACCGGCCGCGAACTGTACATGGGCCAGGGCGACCGCGAGCACGATTGATGCGAAGCGGGGCGGCCGTGCGCGTCTCGGCCGCCCCCTTCGTCCGGCTCAGTGCCAGTGGCCGCTGCCGCCGCCGATCCCGCCCACGGTCGAGATCGATCCGGCCTGGAAGCTGCCCAGCGTGTTGCCGCTGTCGTCCATGAAGATGAAGCTGGTATAGACCGGCGTCGCCACCAGCGTGAAGCTGGAGGTCTTCGCGTACAGCGTGTTGATGTCGTCGGTATAGACGTCGCCCTTCAGCGCGCCGCCGCCGGGGAAGGTCACGCCCCAGGCCGAGCCGTCAAAGGTCTTGCCGCCGTTCAGGATCGTGCACTGGCACTTGGTGTAGACGATCAGCGAGGCGACGCTGCCATTGGCGGGATAGGCCGTCGTCGCCGCCGCCTGGGGCGCGCGCTCCAGATGCGCCACGGCATTGTCGATCGCTTCCTGCGGCAGATGGTCCGCAAGCAGTTTCCTGAAGTCGCTGGCGATCTGGTCGCGGTCGATTTCGGTAACGGTGTCCGTCATGTGAAGTCCTCCCCACTTGGATCGGTCAAATCGAAGCGAGGATCGCCTCGATGGTCCAAGGCTGATCTTGTGCCCGACCGCGCACAACCACGGCTTGGGTCGGATCGGAGCATAACCGTTTCGGCTGCTTCATCGCCGACTCGCCGGAATTGCTGGCGTTTCGGGCCGGTGGCGTGCCGGCACGCTCCGGAATGGCTCCGGAGCGGACCAGCCTCGCGCCGCGGGCGGCGTGGCGCCGCCCGCGAACCGGCGCTCAGGACCAGCTGCCGGTGCCGCCATAGTTGCCCGAAACCGTCCCGATCGCGTGGCCCTGGAAGCTGCCCAGCGCATTGCCGCTATCGTCGAGGAAGATCAGGCTGACATAGACCGGGGTTGCGACCAGCATGAAGCTGGTGGACTCGCTGTAAAGCCGCTCGGGATCGTCGGTGTAGATCGATCCGGGCGTGCGGGTGGCGTGCCCACCGCCCCAGAAATGCCCGAGAAAGGTTGGCCCCCGATCGACCCCGCACTGGAGCTGGCCGGTGATCCCGCCGCTGATGATCAGGGTCGCGTCGCTGCTGCTGCCGGCGACCAGCGGCCGGCTTTCGAGATGGGCGCGGGCCGATTCCAGCACCTGTTGCGGCACCTTTCCGTCGAACAGCTGCTGGAGATCGGCGGCCTGCCGGCCGGGCTCGATGGTCTGCGTATCGGTGGTCATGAGGGCCTCCCCAAAAGTGCGCGCTGCATGGCGCATCGGGCCGGAGATCGACTCGACCCGCCAAGGCTCCGCCGCACGGGGCCACTCGGCAATCGCGGCATGGGCCGCTTTGGAGCAGAGCCGTTTCGGGGCTAAATCGGGCCAAGCCCCGGAGGTCCGGGCCTTTTCACCGGGCTCGCGCGGCGCCGCGCCGGAGACATGTCCGAAACGGATGCGCCTGCCGCCAAAGCGGATGCGTCTCGCGATAGGCTGGCGCGGATCAACCGGCACGGGGGAGGCGGCGATGACGGGGGTATGGCAGGGACTGGCCGGGGCATTGCTGCTGTTCGGCACGCTGGCACTGGCGCCCGCCGCCACGGCGCAGGGCGCGGGACAGGCGGCCAATGCCCCGGACTTCTCGGGCATCACCAGCAAGGCGGCGGCGAACCGGCTGGTCCGCGAAGGCCGGCTGGTGAAGATCCACATCTTCCCCAAGGAACTGGGCGGCCCGAACGACCCGCACAACTTCGTCTATATCCCGCCCGCCGTGGAAGAGGCCCGCCAGCTCCTGATCGGCACCCTGCGCCGCTTCACCGAGGAGGACCTGATCGACGCGCTCGACGTGCAGGCGGAATACAAGGGCGCCAGCATCATCCCCAGCCGCCTCCACTACACGGCGACGCACAGCCGCGGCGGGAAGCCGTTCGAGGCAGTGGTGGAGGTTTGGTAGGAGCGTTACTCCATTTGATCTTGCGAAAGCCCCGTAACTATGAAGTAATAAAATCACATGGCGAGGTATTTATCTTGGCTGGGACAATAACGGCAGTATCTGCGCTGGTGGCTGCGATGGCATGACCTGCAGTATTCGCTGCCGTGGCTTTTTCCTACAGAAAAGAGGTGCGTCAGGCCTTGGTCAAGGTGCCTGGGATCATGGATCGCGTGAAGGCGATTAAGATTGGAGGGGTCGAGGCGGAGCTTGAAGAAGTCGCTGATCGTTTGGCCGCTCAGCCTATTCCAAACGGGAATGTGAGTGCGGTTGAAGTGCAGGCCGCCGCAAAGATCGCAATCGAATCTGAAGCACTTGGTGAGCCAGCGCTGGCACTTCAGCTGGATAGGCTATGTATTGAATACGACACGATTCGGAGGGTGATGCCAGCGGGTGGAGCGCGCACGACCGCAATGACGCGGATACTGGTTCGGATGCGAGCACTTGGCCCTTCGATATCCGATCGAATTGACGCCTACAAATCGTCGGGATCGCCGGGCAGTCGCTTGGCCGCGGTGGCAATGATGCAGATGGAACCGAATAAAGCCGACTTGCCTTGGCTAGTTCAAAGATTCCAGGCGGAGCAACCGTTCATCTTTTATCATGCTGCTTTGGCGCTACAGAACGCGGCGAATGACGCCGACATTGAACGCCGTCTTAAAGTGCAAGATTCCGCAAAAAAAGGCTCTAGCTATATTGGAGTCTTTCAAAGGGGAGCCTGATAGGAATTCTAGGGAAGTTCTTACGTCTCTAATAAGGCATTGATTCAATTGATATTTTTCTAATGATGGTCTGATTGGAGGCAAGCGATATAGCAAACTCGTGCCCCACCTAGCCCACATCGCCTTGATCGTCCGCGACTATGACGAAGCGCTTGCCTTCTACATCGGCAAGCTCGGCTTCACGCTGGTCGAGGACAGTTACCAGCCCGAGCAGGACAAGCGCTGGGTCACGATCCGCCCGCCCGGCGCGCCGGAGAACGCCACCACCATCCTGCTCGCCCGCGCGGTCGGGCCCGAGCAGCAGGCGGTGATCGGCAGTCAGGCGGCGGGCCGGGTCTTCCTGTTCCTCGCCACCGATGATTTCGAGCGCGACTTCGCGGCCTATACCGGAGCAGGCGTCAATTTCGTCCGGCCGCCGGCCAGCCAGCCCTATGGCAAGGTCGCGGTGTTCGAGGACCTCTACGGCAATCGCTGGGACCTGATCGAGTTCGCCGCGGATCGGTGATAGCGTCACCCGCAAAGGAAGCCGCCCATGCCCGACGAACCCCACCCCCTCTTCACCCCCCAGACCGCCCGCGCCACGCTGCGCGCCGGGAAGTTCGTGATGGAGGCGGAAGCGCGGGCGACGCCGGTCGGGCTGCTGGCGATCGGCGGGATGGTCGCGGCGATCCTGTTGTCGGTGCCGCCGATCCTCCATGCCAGCCGGGCCCGCAAGGCGCTGCCCCCGCCTCGGGATTGACGGGTGCCTTCCGATGGATGCCCGCGCGCAACATCCGGACGAGCCGGGCTGCCGGCCAGCCAATACTTCGCAAGCTTCCCCGCCCGCCTCCGATCGCGTTCAGCTCGGCATCGCCTCGAATTGCGGCATGTCGAGCGGAGTCACCCAGGGCAGGCGGCGCTTCACGAACATCTCCAGCTTCGGCGTGATCCCGCTCGGATCCTCCAGGCTGCCGAGCTGGACGAACACCAGCCCGGGAAAGCTGCCCAGGTTGCTGGTGTAGAGCCGCGCGCCGCAGGTCGGGCAGAAATTGCGGTCCAGCGGCTGGCCGGAATCGGCGATGTAGCGCTCGGCGGTGGTGGTGCCGCTCAGCAGGGTGAAGTCGCTGTCGGGCACGCCGAACCAGGTTGCCGCTTCGCCGCCGCTCGCCTTCTTGCAATCGAGGCAGTGGCAGACCGCGATGAAATCGGGATCGGTGTCGAACTCGAAGCGGACGGTACCGCAGGCGCAGCGCGCCTGGTGCTTCTTCGCCATGGCCGCTTCCCTCCTCGCTGGGCGAGGACAGGCTGTCCCGCGCGGCTGAGTCGAGTCAAGCGCCGCTCAGAGCCCGCGCCGGCGCTTCCAGTCGAGCGTCACGCCGATCCGCTTGTCCCAGCTGCCGTCCCAATGGGTGGTCAGGCCATGCGCCTGCAGCTCGGCGACGATGTCGCGGGCCACGGCAAGGGCGGCGTCCTCGCCCTCGGCACAGGCGCCGTAGTTGAGGTAGAGCCCGCCGCCGTCCACCGCGCCCTCGGTGTCCTGCATGTGGTAAAAGGCATAGCCCCGCGCCTCGAGGCCGGTTTCCTCCATGGCGCGGACTTCGTCCCAGATCTCGGTCGCGCCGCAATTGCCGCAGCAGCTGAAATTCTGGCGGGCGATCACGCCGCTTTCCTCGAGCGCGGCGAAGGCGGCGTCGAGCCGGTCGCAATCGGTCTCGTCGGGCCAGTGGGGCTCGGCGGCGCGCTGCTCGGCCAGCGCCTCGCGCAGCGCCCGCTGGGCCATCGGGCGGAGCTCTTCGGGGGTCAGGTCGTCGGCAAAGGCGTCGGCCGCGTTGGTCAGGATCGCGTCCTCGTCATAGAAGCCGCTCGCCACGTCGCGGCGGATCTGGTCGCGGACCCATTCGGCCTTTTCGTCAGGCGGGGCCGCAGCAGGCGCCAGCTCCGTCTGCTCCGGAGCGCGCTTGCCGAACAGGCGGCCAAACAGCGACTTCATCATTTCCTCCATCGTCCGGAGGGCAAGATAGCAAGCCGCGGCGCCCGCGCCTATGCCGGGCGCCGCAAATTAGAGTCGAGAGGCGCCATTCGGCGCTCTCCCGCCCACGCTCAGAACATGCCGGGCACGTCGCGCTGGGGCACGCTCGGGGCCTTGGGGCTCAGCAGTTCCTGCGCGCCCGGGCTGCCGGTCTCGCCGGTGCTGCGGGCCGAGGCGCTGGCGTCGCCGACCGCGCTGATCGCGGTGCAGCTCTTGCCCTGGATGAAGTCGAGCGCGGCGCGGGTGGAGGCCTCGCGCGCGTCGCCCATCGGATAGGCGATGTCGTCCGACGCGCGGCAGCTCGCCTTCACGATGCTGGAAAGGCCGTTGAAATAGGCGCCCTGGTGGTCGCGATTCTCGAGGGCGAAGGCGATGATCCGGAAGCGGTCGTCGCAGGCGCTCTTGTCGACCGCGATCTGGCCGACCGGCTTGCCATAGGTGTTGGTGCCGACCAGCGCCATGTTGGTGCCGAGATAGGGCAGCATACCCGCGGCGACGAGCTCGCTCGCCGAGGCGGTGCTGGACGTGCCGATGAACGCGACGCGGGTCGGCGCGATCGACTGGGTCTGCGGGGCGAAGAAGGCGGTCTTGTTGTTCTCCGTCGCCTTGCTCGGGCGGAAGGACATATAGTCGAACACGTCGGAGGTGCTGCGGTTGGCGCCGAGCAGATTGCCCATCAGTTCGGCGATCGAGACCAGCCCGCCGCCATTGTAGCGCACGTCGATGATGATCTCGGTCACGCCCTGCGCCTTGAAATTGGCGAAGGCGGCGCGCAGCGGGGAATCGGCGGTGCTGATGAAGGTGCGCAGATTGACATAGCCGACGCGGTGGCCGCCATCGTCGATGATCTTGGCGCCGTAGCGGTTCGAGACCGGGTCGAGCGTATAGTCGGTCTTGGCGATGGTCACCACGCGGGTGCCCGCCGCGGCGTCGGTCACGCGGAAGCTGCGGGTGGTGCCGGCGGTGTTGGGGCCCAGCGCCTCGGTCAGCCCGGCGCTGCCGCTGCTCGCCAGGATGTCGCTGACGTTGCGCAGGTTGCTGGTGGTGGTGCCGACCGCGACGATCTCGGTGCCGCGGTCGATGCCGGCGCTCAGCGCGGTCGTGCCCTCGAAGGTCTCGGCCGAGTAGAGCCGGTTGCCGCTCAGGTAGAGGCGGAAGCCGAAGCCCGCGGTCGCGCCCGAATTGTAATAGGCGTTCTCCTCGGCGATCGAGGTGACATAGGTGAAGTAGCGGTCACGGCCCTGCGAGCGCGCGGTGGCGGTCAGCGCGTCGACATAGTCGCCGACGTTGGAATAGGGGGCCGGATCGAGGCTGGTCGGCAGCGTCTCGGGGAAGAGATACCATTCGTTGAGCTGCGCCGCGGCCCAGAGCTGGCGCTCGCGCAGCGTGCAGCCCGCGGTGGTCGGCGTCGGCGTGGTGGTGGGCGTCGGCGTGACGCTCCCGGTCGAGCCGCCGCCCGCGGACACCGAACCGCCACCCCCGCCGCTGCAGGCGGAAAGGGAAAGCGCGATCAGGGCAGTAAGGGTGCGACGCATGGAGGTCTCCTTGGAGGCGAGCTTAGGCGCGCGCAATTTGCAAGTCATCCCTTTGTTATTGCCGGATTCGACTCCATTCCGAAATATGAACATAATAGGAACATTGGTTGAGTCGGAGGCCGAAATGTACGAGGCGAAGCTGTATGTCATGGCCAAGGCGCCGGCCGAACAAGGCCAGCATCTACGCGCTTGCCGCAGAACGCATGGCTTGAACGAGCATTATCCGCCCGATCAATTCCACAGCACGATGCTCAACTTGGGTCGCGCCAACTCCTGGCCCCCGGAGAATCTTGGTCGATTGAAGATGGCGCTCGCAGCAGTAGAGTTCAGTCCATTCAATGTCGTATTCGATGAGATCGATGGCATGCTGCTACGTGGCGGGGTCGGAGCATCCGTGGCCAAGGCATTCCATCATACCCTTTGGCGTGCGGCGTCGAACTGCGGAGTGGAGTTGCCGCTGCACAATTTCTGGCTGCACCTCAGCCTTGCCTACAAAGGAGAAGGCAGGTCACGGGCGAGGATCGAGCCGATCGGCTGGCGGGTCGAGGAATTCCAGCTTGTGCGGAGCGATCACGGGCACACACAACTCGGTTGTTGGAGGCTGGTCGACCGGCAATATGCCCTAGCGCTGTAGCGGCGGCAGGGCCCAGTCGATCGGCTTCTGTCCCACGCGCTCCAGGAACGCGTTGGCCTTGGAGAAATGGCGCGATCCGAAGAAGCCCGAATGGGCGGAGAGCGGCGAGGGGTGGGGGGCCTTGAGCACCAGGTGGCGGCCGCCCTTGTCGATCGAGTCGACGAACGCCGCCTTCTTCTGCGCGTGGCTGCCCCAGAGCAGGAACACCACCGGTTCCTCGCGGGCGTTGACCAGCCGGATCACCGCGTCGGTGAACCGCTCCCAGCCGCGGCCCTGGTGCGATGCCGCCATGCCCATCTGCACGGTCAGCACCGCGTTGAGCAGCAGCACGCCCTGCTCGGCCCAATGCTCGAGGAACCCGTGCTGCGCGCGCGGGATGCCCAGGTCGGTCTCCATCTCCTTGTAGATGTTGACCAGGCTCGGCGGGGTGCGGACGCCGGGCTTCACCGAGAAGCACAGGCCATGCGCCTGGCCCTCGCCATGATAGGGGTCCTGGCCCAGGATGACGACGCGCACCTTGTCGAGCGGGGTCAGGTCGAGCGCGCGGAACCATTCGCTGCCCGCCGGGAAGATGCGCTTGCCCGCCGCCTTCTCGCCGACAAGGAACTGGCGCAGCTGCGCCATGTACGGATCGGCGAACTCGCCTTGCAGCGGTTCGAGCCAGCTCGGATGGAGTTTCACCTCGGCCATGGCTTCCTGTCCGAAAGCCGGGCCGCGCTGTCAATCGCTGCGCGCGCGGCAATCGGTCCGCAGCGGGCAGCGGGCGCAGTCGGTGGCGTCGAACCGGCACAAAGTCTGGCCGAGCGTCTTGGTGCCGATATGGAAGTCGAGGAAATCCTGGCCCCGCCATTCGGGCATCGCCGCGGTCACCGCCGCGCTCGCATCGCGCCCCTCGGCGCTGCGCCGCACGAAGCCGGTGCGCTGGAGCACGCGCAGCACATGGCCGTCGACGATCAGCACCGGCCGGTCGAGCGTGCTGCCGTTGAGCGTCGCGGCGGCGACCTTGCGGCCGACGCCGGGCAAGCGTTCGAGCCAGGCCAGCGCATCGTCGAGCGGCAGGGCGCCCAGAAAGCCCAGGTCGAAGCCCTTGCGCTCGGCGACGATCCGCCCGAGCGCGCCGATCAGGTGGCGCGCCTTGTCCTCGGCATGGGTGACCGCGCCGATGCAGCGCAGCACTTCCGCCGGTCCTGCCGCCAGCACCCGGCGCGGCGTACCGAAGCGCGAGACCAGCCGGTCATAGGCGGCAAGCGATACCGCGTCCTTCGTCCGCCCGCTGATCATCGACTTGACCAGCGCGCCGATCGGCGAGCGCCGCGGCAGCGGCCCGGCAAGCGCCCGCATCGGCTCCAGCGCTTGCTGCCAGCCCATTATGTCGTCATGCCCATAGAAGCCGAAGCCCGATTGCATGGGCTTGGCTTAGAACATAATGAGAACAATAGCAATGGGGCCGTCGATGCGTTGGCCCAGAAAACAGAAGCAGGAGAGGGAGGAGCCGATGCCGTTCACCGGAAGCTGCCATTGCGGCGCGATCGCCTTTGTCGTGCAGGAGGATCCGCCGACCCGGGCGATGCAGTGCAATTGCTCGATCTGCCGCCGCAAGGCGCCGCTCCACCATTTCACCACGCCCGAACGCTTCACCCTGCAGACGCCGATCGACGCGGTGGCGACCTATCGCTTCAACCATCACATCATCGCGCATCATTTCTGCCCGGTCTGCGGCGTCGCGCCCTTTGCCGAGGGGCAGGGGCCGGACGGGCCGATGGTCGAGATCAACCTGCGCTGCGCCGACGGGATCGATCTCGATGCGCTGCAGGTCCAGTTCTACGACGGCGCCAGCCGCTGAGACTGGCGGGCGCGGCGGTGGGGTGGCATGGATCGGCCCATGCACATGAACCACGATCCTGCCGCCGCGCCCGCCGAGACGATCGGCTTCGACCAGTTCCTCGCGGTCGATATCCGCATCGGCACGATCGTCGAGGCCGAGGCTTTTCCGGAGGCGCGCAAGCCGGCCTACAAGCTGCTGATCGATTTCGGCCCGACGATCGGCCGCAAGCGCTCCTCGGCGCAGATCACCGAGCATTATGCGCTGGCGGACCTGCCGGGCATGCAGGTGGCGGCCGTGGTCAATTTCCCGCCGCGCCAGATCGGCAAGATGATGTCCGAAGTGCTCACGCTCGGCTTCCCCGACGAAGACGGCAAGGTGGTGCTGTTCCACCCCTCCGTGCCGGTGCCGAACGGCGGCCGGCTCTTCTGATCGCCCGCCAAGATACCGCTAACATTTCCATTGAAACAAACCGGACACAGGCATAGCCTCCCCGCAAAATAACGAGGGGAGGAACTGATGACCAAGCGACTGGCGCTCGCCGCCATGGCACTCGCGATTCCGGCCGGGCTCGCATTCGCCCCGCTCGCCGCGCGGACCGCGGCGGCGGAGCCTGAAGTGCTCAACAACGCCAATCCCGACAGCTTCCAGGTCTATGGCCTGCCGGGAGGCGCCAAGCCGACGCCGATCAAGGACGCCAAGGTCCAGTTCGGCAAGGCGATCCGCGTCGAGACGCCGGGGGGCGGCAATGTCTGGAGCGTCGGGGTCAACTCGCCTTTGACCGGTGCGGTCAGGAAGGGCGACAAGGTCGTCGTCGCCTTTTACGCCCGGGTCGAGAAGCCGGCCGAGGGCGCGACCACCGCGACCATCGCCAATGCCCAGATCCAGCTCGCCTCGGCACCCTACACGAAAGTGTTCGGCAATCCGGTGACGGTGGGGCCGGAGTGGAAGCTCTACACCGCCGCCGGCCATGCCGATCGCGACTATGCCAAGGGCGAACTCGCCGCCGCGCTTCACATCAACACGGCGAAGCAGACGCTCGATATCGGCGCGATGGCGGTGCTCAACTACGGCCAGAAGCCGTAAGCCACACGCACTGAACTGCTCCCCGGCGA
>JAEXLC010000217.1 GCA_023445495.1 Pseudomonadota bacterium
CCGCAGCGCCGCCCGGCGCCGGCAGCGCGCCGCCACCGATCCCGCCCGCCATGCTCTGGCCGATCGCCATGCCGGCCGCCGCCCCCGCGCCGATCCCCGCGACACCGCCCGACTGGGCCGCCGCCGTCTCGATCGCCTCGGCGCTCTGGAAGCGCACGAACCGGTCGAGATCGCCGACCACGCGCATCGAACTGGCCTTGTCGAGCATCGCCTGCACTTCGTCGGGCAGCGACAGGCTCTCGATGAAGAAGCTGGTGCAGCTCAGCCCCCATTGCGCGAAGGCAGGCTCCACGGCGGCCTTGAGCTTTTCCGAAAGCGCGCTCTGGTTGGCGGCGAGGTCGAGGAAAGCGATCTCGCCGGTGCCCAGCGCCGAGGCGATCGACGTGGCGATCGCGGCGCGCAGTTGCGGCTCGAGATCGCTCACCGTCAGCCGGTCGAGCGAGCCCATCATCTTCACGGCAAAGGCCGAAACGTCCTCGATCCGGAAGCTGTAGCTGCCGAAGGCGCGGATGCGCAGCGGCCCGAATTCCTTGTCGCGCACCGTGATCGGCTGGGTGGTGCCCCATTTGAGGCCCGTCTGTTCCTTCTGGCTGTAGAAATAGACGTCCGCCTTGAACGGCGAGGCAAAGCCCTTGTCCCAGTTCATCAGCGAGGTGAGCAGCGGGAGGTTGCCGGTCTGCAGCGTGTGCAGCCCGGGCAGGAAGGCATCGGCAATTTCGCCCTGGTTGAAGAACAGCGCCGTCTGGCCGCTGCGCACGGTCAGCTGCGCGCCGTTCTGGATCTCGCGATCCTGCATCGGATAGCGAATGGCCAGCGTGCCGGGCTCGTCGACCCAGTCAATGACGTCGACGAACTGCTTCGAAAGGAAGTCGAAAATGCCCATGATGCCCCTCCTGCACTGCAGGATAGGCGATATATTGCCGGCACAAAACCGCAAAGCGACATGGCCATCGGCATTTCGACATCGGCGGAACTGCGCGACCGGCCGAGCAACTATCTGACGCGGTTCGGGCTGGATTGGGAGGGGGTTTCCAGTTCACCCGCGATATACCAACACATATAGCAACGAATACCGGCAATATTCGCGATATTGCAGCGGAATTGCCATTTTTCGTTGCTGACATCGCGACACCGGCTAGGGTGTCCCTGCCTGCATCGACAGGGCCAGGCAGGGAGAGGAAAATGACCCGCAACATGGACGCCGGCAGCCGCCGGACCATGCTCAAGGCAGCCGCGCTATTGCCTGTCGCCGCAGCGAGCGCGGCGCATGCGCAGGTCGCCACGCCGGCCGATCTCCTCTCCTTTGCCCGCGACACCCGCGAGCCCGATCTCGTCCTGCCGCTCTGGCCCGAGGGCAAAATGCCGGGCGGGCCGATCCCGGCGATCACCGAGCGCGTGGACGACCAGACCGACAATGCCGGGCTGCGCTACCGCGTCGCCGAGCATGTCACCCGGCCGACGCTCGCCTATTTTGCGGCAACCAATCCGACCAGCGCTTCGGTGCTGATCCTGCCCGGCGGCGGCTATTCGCGCGTCGGCATCGACCGCGAGGGCTATGAGACCGCGCGCTGGTTCAATGCCCAGGGCATCGCCGCCTTCGTGCTGCGCTACCGCCTGCCGGCCGATCGCTGGGGCGGCGGCGCGCTGGTCGCGCTACAGGATGCCCAGCGCGCGATGCGGCTGATCCGGGCGGGCGGCAAATGGAGCGTCGATCCGAAACGCGTGACCGTCTGGGGCGGCTCGGCCGGCGGGCATCTGGCGATCAGCCTGTGCGTGAAGGTCTATGACCGCACCTATCCGGCGATCGACGCGGCCGACCGGTTGCTCACCCGGCCCGATGGCGCGATCCTGCTCTATCCGGTCGTGTCGATGGGCGCGGGCGCGCATACCGGCTCGAAGCTCGCGCTGCTCGGCCCCGATGCCTCGCCCGCCGATGCCGCAGCCTGGTCGTTCGACCAGCGGCTGCCGGGGATCACCCCGCCGATCTTCCTCGGCCATGCGGTGCACGACCGGGTGGTGCCGGTCGATCATGCCCTTGCCCTGTTCGGCGCGGTGCGCGGATCGGGCGGGGCGATCGACATGCATCTGTTCGAGGATGGCGCCCACGGCCTGGGCCTGCGCGGCGATCCGGCCTGGCCGATGTCCGACTGGCCGAACCTCGCCCGGCGCTGGCAGTTGCGGAACGGGCTGGCCTGAGCCAGATCACACGTCACCCCGGCCTTGAGCCGGGGTCCCGCTATCTACCTCTCGCACGAAGAAGCGGGACCCCGGGTCGAGCCCGGGGTGACGGAAGAAGATTAACCCGGCCGCAGTTCGGACTTCGGCTGGCTGCGCAGCGCCACAAAGGCGATCAGCATCGCCAGCGGATGCAGGCAGCCCATCAGCAGGAAGATCTGCCCGTAATTGCCCGACTGGGCGAGGTGCCCCACCAGCTGGGTCGAGAAGATCCCGCCCAGCCCGCTGCCCGCCGCGACGATGCCGAACACGGTCGCCACCACCCGGGTCGGGTAGAGATCGACCACCAGCGTGCTGATGTTGATCTGGAAGACGAGGTGGGCGAACGCCACCAGCGCCGCCAGCGCGAAGGTCACTTCGATCCCCGGATTGGTCGAGATCAGCATCCCCGCCGGCGCCAGCACCGCCGCCACCGCAAGCCCGACCAGCCGGCTGTTGGGTGGCGTCATCCCGCGCTTGATCAGCTGGCCCGAGAATATGCCGCCGCCGATGCTGCCGATGTCCGCCGCGAGATAGACGATCCACGCTGTCGCGGCGATCGTCATCAGGCTCAGCTCGCGCTGGTCCGCGAGATATTTGGGGAACCAGAACAGGTAGAAATACCACACCGGATCGGCGAGCATCCGCGACAGCGCAAAGCCCCAGAGCGGCCGTTCGCGCAGGATCGCCCGCCACGGCGTCGGCTCGGCCGGACCCGCCGCCTTTTCCTTGCCGCGCGGATAGATGGCCAGCCAGGCGATCAGCCAGACAAAGCCCAGCGCGCCGGTCGCCACGAATGCCTCTCGCCAGCCATAGGTCAGCGCCAGCCAGCCGATCAGCGGCGGCGCGATCGTCGCGCCGACCATCGCGCCGGCGGTATAGGTGCCGAAAGCGAAGCCGCGCTCGCGCGGCGGGAAATGCTCGGAGACAGCCTTGGGCCCAGCGGTATAGTTACCCGCCTCGCCCAGCCCGAGCATCGCGCGGGCGCCGCCCAACTGCGCGGCGCTGCGCACAAAACCGGTCGCCATATTGGCCAGCGACCACCAGCCGACGAACAGCGCCAGCGCCGTCCGCGTGCCGAGCTTGTCGGTCAGCCAGCCGGCAACGAGATAGGCGATCGTATAGGCGATCAGGAACAGCTGGACGATATGGGCATAGCCAATGTCGTCGATCCCGAGGTCGCGCTGCACCATCGGCGCCAGGATCGAGAGCGTCTGCCGATCGACATAGTTGAGCACGGTCGAAGCGAAGAGCAGCGCGAGGATCGCCCAGCGCAAAGGGCTCGGCGATTTGGTCTCGCCGATGGGCACAGCCGGATCGGACATTCAGCCTCCTATTTCGGGTGCAGCCTCGCGCAGCGCGGCAACCAGCGGCTCGGTCGCCGCTTCGGGAATCCAGCCGGAAAGCGCGATGCCGGCATGCGCCGGATCGCCGGTCGAGACGGCGACGACATGATGGTCGCGCTCGTCGGCGACATGGACGCGGGCATAGCCCAGCCGCCGAATCTCGGCGAGCTTGGCGAGCAGCTGCTCGATCCCTTCGGGAAACATCGGGATGTCCTTGTCGCGGTAGATGTCGCGGACTTCGTCGTCCTCAAGCTCCGAGAGCAGCACCATGCCGATGCCGCTGGTCGTGGCTGGCAGCAGGCCGATACGGCCGAGCCCGCGCGACGCCTCGATCCCCGGCGGGGCGTGGAACAGATAGCTGACGCTGTCCCCCCACAGCACGCCGAGCGCGACCGTGTGGCCGAAGCGGCGCAGCCCCTCGAGCACCGGCAGCGCGCGCCGGATCAGGCCCGATGCGAACAGGCTCTGCGCGGCGAGCACATGCATGCCGGCGCCGGCGGTATACTTCCGGTTCGCCGTCTGCCGCGCGATGCCGAGATAGGCGAGCGTCTTGAGCAGCCGATTGATCTTGGTCGGATCGGCATCGAGCCGCCGGGCCAGCTCGCGGCAGCCGACCGGCTCGGGCGAGGTGGCGAGCGCCTGGAGCGTGGCAATGCCGTCGATCAGGCTCTGGTTCGGCTGAGCGTTGAGTTTAGCGCGCATGGTTGCATCCTATGCACCCGTGCGGAGGCGCCGCATAGCTCACGCCACCTGCTCCGCATGATCCCAGAACCGCGCATTGGGCGCGACGCCAAGGCCGGGCGCGGAAGGCAGGGCATAGCCGCCCGCGCCATGCCCCATGTCGGTGTCGAGCAGCGCCAGGTTCCGTTCGAACACCGAATGCTGCCACTCATGCTTCCACAGGCCCGGGATCGTTGCCGAAGCCTGCAGGCTGGCGGCAAGGAAGATGCCAGTGCCCACCGTCGCATGCGGCGCCACCGCGACCCGCTTGGCGGCGGCAAGGCGCGCGATGCGGACGAACTGGGTGATGCCGGTATGCCCCATCTCGGGCTGGATATAGGCAAGCGGCCCGGCGGCGAGGCGGTTGGTCGCCTCATATTCGGTGTACCATTCCTCGCCCGCAGCCACCGGAACCGGGCTGGTCGCCGCGAGATGGGCGAGCCCGGCAATGTCCTCGGGCTTCACCGGCGCCTCGACGAAGCCGGGGCGATAGGGCGCCAGCTTCGCGATCAGGTCGGCGGCTTCGGCAGGCGAGAATTTCCAGTGCAGGTCGATCAGGATCTCGGCACCATCCCCCAGCGCCTCACGCAGCGCCGCCATCTCGGCGACGATCCCCTCATGACTGACAACGGCGGCAAACTTGAACGCGTCGATGCCGCGCCCCTGCCATTGCTTCGCCAGCGCCACGCGGTCCTCCAGCGCCGCCGCCGGAAGTCCCGAGAGATAGCTCGGGATCGTCGCATGCGCCGTGTCGCCGATCAGGTCGCGGACCGGCTTGCCCGCCGCCTTGCCCTTGAGGTCCCACAACGCGATGTCGATCGCGGCGATCGCATCGACATGGAAGCCGCCCCACGCCCCGCGCACGCGCATCAGCCCATAGAGCAGGTCCCAGGTCGCACCGATGTCGCTGACCTCCGCGCCGACAAGCACCGGCGCCAGCAGGTCGTTGACGATCTCGCAGGTCGCCCTGGGCGCGCAAATGCCATAGGTCTCGCCCCAACCGACGCTGCCATCCTCGGAGGTCACGCGCACCACGATCGAGCGGTCGACCGTCGGGTAGATCGTGCCATTGCCCTTGCGCACGATATAGCCGCGCGCATTGACATGCTCGCCTTCCGCGAGCGGCCCCAGATAAGGCGTGTCGCGGGGGACGGTGACGATGAACGTGTCGATCGCGGCGATGCGCATGGTCAGGCGAGTGCCCCCTGGGGTGCTTCCATCGGCAGCAAGTCTGCCAGCCGGGCAAGCAGCGCGTCCAGCTCCGCCCGGTCATAGCGATCGAGTTCCGGTCCCGGCGCACGCACATAGGTGCTTTCGATCAGCCCGCGGCGCTGGAGCACCGCCTTGGTCAGCCGCCAGCGGAAGATCGCCTGCATGTTGAGCAGCGGCAAGGTCCGCTCGAACAGGTCGCGTGCCTTGCCCTCCTCGCCCGCCGCATAGTCGGCGAGCATGCGGACGTGCAGCTCGGTGATCTCGCAGGCCGGCATCGTGCCGCGCGCACCGCGCGCCAGCTCGTCGATCACATAGCGCGCGCCGGCGCCGCCAAACACGGCATCGAGCGAATCGCCGGCCAGCTCGGTCAGCCGGGTGATCCGCTGGCCCGAGGGCGGCGCCTCTTCCTTGACGTATTTGATCCCCGGCACCTGATGCGCCAGCTCGGCGACCTGCTCGAGCGGCATGCCGATGCCCATCGGCGCCGGCGCGTTCTGCAGCATGATCGCAATGCCCGATCCCTCATGCGCGGCGCGGAAAAAGTCCGCCATCGCGCCGAGATCGCCGGCAAAGGTCTTGGGGGTGAGGATCATCGCCGCCGAGGCGCCGGCCTTCGCACCGGCCTCGGCATAGGCGATCGCCTCGCCGGTATCGCCGGTGCTGCCGCCGACTACGAAGGGCACCCGGCCATCCAGCCATTCGCCGATTCGCGCGGTGAGGTGCAGCCGCTCCTCGACGCTCAGCATGTCATATTCGCTGGCGAGGCCGGGGAAGACCACGCCCTGCGCCCCGGCCGCGACGATATAGTCGAGCACGCGGCGCATGCCCGCCTCGTCCACCGCGCCCGACTCGGTGAAGATCGTCGGCAGAATCGGCAGCACGCCTTGCAGCTGGGTCACATCCCCTCCCGAATATTTTGTTGCTATATTTGTCATATGCGCCCGCAAATTCACCCTTGTCAACTCAAGTGTTGCGCCGTTGTCACGGCAACACCCCCCTTTCAACGAGGGTGTTGCGCGATCCCTATTGTTGCTTTAGTAGCTACGTCAAGCGGAAGCCAAAGGCGAAAAGCCGGGCCCGCCAACCGCCGGGTTGATAAGGGGAGAGGATATGAAGAATCGCACCGTCCAGCGTCTGCTGGTGTCCACCATTCTCGGGTCGGCGGCCTTGCTCGCCACGCCCGCCGTGGCGCAGACCGCGCCCGCCACTCAAGCAGCCGATCCTGCGCCGGAAGCGCAGCAGGACGACGGCGCCATCATCGTCACCGGCATCCGCCAGAGCCTCGGCGCCGCGCGTGACATCAAGCGCGACGCGATCCAGTTCGTCGATGCGATCGTCGCCGACGACATCGGCAAGCTGCCCGACCGCAACGTCGCCGAATCCCTCGCCCGCGTCTCGGGCATCCAGGTCGATCGCGGCATCGCGGAAGGCACCAACGTCTCGGTCCGCGGCCTTCGCCAGAACGTCTATCTGTTCAACGGCCGCGAGATCGTCGATGCCACCGGCCGCGGCGGTGTCGGCCTCGATCAGCTCGGCAGCTCGACCTATGGCATCCTGTCGCTGGTCCCCTCGGAGCTGATCTCGCGCCTCGAAGTCACCAAGCTCGCCGGCGCCGACGACATCGCGGGCGCGCTCGGCGGCATCGTCGACATCAACACGCGCAAGCCGCTCGACGGCCCGAACAGCATCGCCGCCCGCGCCGGCGCGAGCTATGACAGCCTGACCAAGAAGCCGAGCTACGAGCTGTTCGGCCTGGTCTCGCAGAAGTTCGCCGGCGACACGCTCGGGGTGCTGGTCTCGGCCTCCTATGGCCGGCGCAAGCTCTCGCAGCAGGGCCTGGACACCTTCTCGGGCTATACCCGCTTCACGGACTCGAATGGCGCCGCGCACTTCGGTCATTCGGACGTGCGCCCCGAGGAAATCTCGGAGACGCGCACCAAGTTCGGCCTGGACGGCGTGCTCCAGTGGAAGCCGGGCCCGGGCGTCGAGATCACCCTCGACAGCTTCTATTCCAAACTGATCTCGGACCGCGAGCGCTACTGGATTTCGTTCAACCCGCAGACCGGGCTGACCAACGCCAAATATTCGGCGAACAACGTGCTGCTGTCCGGCACCTCGACCGCGCCGATCCTGACCAACAGCGAATTCGCCTATACCAAGGCCGACACCTGGTCCTCGGCGCTGAACGGCAAGTTCGACGTGACCGACCGGATCAAGGCAAGCGCGGAAGTGTCGTACAACCGCTCGACCTCGAGCTACGACCAGAACTACCTCCGGCTCCAGCCGCTCACCACGATCACGCCGAGCACCAGCTTCGACTTCTCCAAGGGGGACCTCGGCGCCTATTCGATCAGCGGCATCAACCTGAGCGATCCGTCGCAGCTGCGCTTCACCATCCTGTTCGACAATCTCTACCGGGCGAAGACCGAGGCGACCGCCGCGCGCACCGACTGGAGCGCCGACCTGGGCGAAGGCTTCCTCGACAAGCTGAGCGTCGGCGTGCGCTACCAGAAGCTCGACACGCGGGTGAACCCGTCGCTGGCCGATATCCGCCCGACCGGCGGCATCGTCGCCACCTCGATCTCGCAATATCTGACGCTGCACTCGAACCCCGATTTCGCCCAGGGCGATTTCGCCGGCCTGCCGCGCAGCTTCCTGGCGGCGAACGACACCATCGCCGGCGGCTGCGGCGTCTGGACCACGGTCACCGCGGTCTCGCAGGCGGCCGCCTGCCTCAATCCGACCGGTACCGCGACCGCGCTAGCCGGCACCTACCGGATCAAGGAGAAGTTCACCGAAGGCTATGCCAAGCTCGACTTCAAGGTCGAAGGCGGGCTCGATCTCGCCGGCAATATCGGCGTGCGCTACCTCCACCGCGACATGACCTCGATCGGCAATCTGATCGGCGCAACCGGTGGCGTCACGCCGGCCACCTTCCTGCGCACCGATGACGAATGGCTGCCCTCGGCCACGATCAAGATGAACCTGTCCGACGGGCTGATCCTGCGCCTCGGCGCGGCCAAGGTCGTCGCCTTCCCCAACACCGCCGATCTCAACAACGGCGTCACGCTCAACAACACCGCGGTGTTCGTGAACGGCGTCCAGACCACGCCGGGCACCGGCAGCGGCGGCGCGCCGAACCTCAATCCGTTCAAGGCCAACCAGTTCGACGCCTCGCTCGAATATTATTTCGGCCGCCAGGCGCTGTTCTCGGTCGGGCTTTTCTACAAGGACGTCTCGACCTTCATCGTCGCCAAGCAGAGCCCCGAGACGTTCAACAACGTCAACTACCTCATCAACCGCAAGATCAATGGCGACGGCGCCAAGGTGAAGGGCATCGAGGCGCTGCTCCAGCTGCCCTTCTATTTCCTGCCCGGCGCGCTGGACGGGTTCGGCATCGTCGCCACCTATTCGTACATCGACTCGACCACGCCGATCCGCGACGCGGTGGGCCGCGTGCTCGCCTTCCCCGGCCTGTCGAAGAACAACGCCAACCTGGTCGGCTATTACGAGAAGGGCCCGGTGTCGTTCCGCGTCGCGTACAACTGGCGCGACGACTATCTGGTCGGCCTGTCGGGTGCCAACACCGGCATCTACAACGACGCCTATACCGATCTGTCGGCCACCTTCCGGTACGACATCTCGAAGAACTTCTCGCTGAACCTCGAGGCGAACAACCTCCTCAACGAGCACCAGCGCACCTATGACGGCTCCTCGGAAGCGCTGCGGACGAACCTGTTCTTCGGGCGCATGTACAAGGCCAGCATCAGCGTCAAATTCTGACGTTGGCCTGCCGGGAGGAGATCGAGGGTGAGCGATAGCGAACTGGCCGGGCGCACGGCGCTGGTGACCGGCGCTGCGAGCGGGATCGGTGCGGCGATCGCCAGGCGGTTCCGCGCCGCCGGCGCCCGGGTCGCCGGGCTCGATCTCCAGCCCGCCGCCGACATGGACGAGGCGCTGGTCGCCGATCTCCGCTCGGATGCGGGCGTGGCCGAAGCGGTGGCGCGGCTGGGCGGGATCGACATCCTCGTCCACGCCGCCGCCATCTCCGTCCATGGCGGCACGATCGACACCGATCCCGCCGCCTGGGCCGATATCTACGACGTCAATGTGATCGGCGCGGTGCGGCTGATGCGCCATGCCGTGCCGGCGATGCGCGCGCGGGGCGGCGGATCGATCATGCTGCTCTCGTCGATCAACGCCGATTTCGCCACGCCGACGCTCGCCGCCTATGCGGCGTCCAAGGCGGCGATCGAAAGCCTGACCCGCACCGCCGCGCTCGAATTCGCGCCCGACGACATCCGGGTCAACGCCATCGCGCCGGCTTCAGTCGATACGCCGCTGCTGCAGGATTCCTTCGATCGCGCGGCCGATCCCGAGGCCGCGCGTGCCGCCAATATCTTGCGCCACCCGCTTGGCCGCCTCGGCACGCCCGAGGATGTCGCGGAGCTGGCGCTGTTCCTCGCCTCGGATCGGGCGAGCTGGATCACCGGGGCCATTCATCCCCTGGACGGAGGTGCACGTGTCACACGCCGCTGATGCCGAGATTGTCGGCGTCAATTGGGGAAGCTCGAACTTCCGCGCCTGGCGCATCGCCGGCGACGGGAGCGTGGTCGACGAGATCGTCGCGGCGAAGGGCGTTGCCGGGCTGAGCCGCGAAGGCATGGCCGAGATGATGGCGGCGCTCGCGGCGCGCTGGCCCGATCACGGCCCGATCTACGCATCGGGCATGATCGGATCGAACATCGGCTGGGCGGAAGCTCCATACGCAATCGCGCCCGCCGGCATGGCCGATCTCGCCCGTGCCGCGATCCCGGTGGAGATCGGCGACAGCCCGGTGCGGATCGTTCCGGGCATCGCCTGCAACCGCGACTTCGACGCCGCACCCGACATCCTGCGCGGCGAGGAAACCGAACTGCTCGGCCTGATGGAGCTGGCCCCGGGCGACGGCGTCGCGGCGCTGCCCGGCACGCATACCAAATGGGTCCGGCGCGAGAATGGGCGGGTCGGCGAATTCCTCACCGCCATGTCGGGCGAGATCTTCGACCGGCTGACCGCGCAGGGGCTGCTCGCCTCGATCGTCGAGGGCGAGGCAGCGAACGGGCCGGCATTCCGCGAGGGCGTCGCACGCGGCCGTGCCGGCGGGCTCGGCCTGTCGAGCCTGCTCTTCGGCGCCCGGGCCCGCGTGATCCGTGGCGAACTCGCCCGCACCGATGCGGCATCGTATATTCGCGGCCTGCTGATCGGCTCCGAGATCGCCGATGCGATGGCGGCCTTCCCCGACATGGCCGATGCGGTGGTGCCGCTGATCGGCAACGGCCCGCTGTCCCGCCTCTATGCCGCCGCGCTCGGATCGGTCGAGATCGAGACAGAGCTGGTCGAATCGCGGCGCGCCTGCCTGCTCGGCTTCCGCGCGATCCACCGGGCGAGCATCGGATGAGCGACGGCGCGGCCGCCCGGCTCGACGCGGCGCTGGCCGAACTGCCGATCGTCGCGATCCTACGCGGACTGCGCGCCGAGGAGGCGGTGGCGGTAGTCGGCGCGCTGTACGATGCCGGCATCCGCCTCGCCGAGGTGCCGCTCAACTCGCCCGACCCGTTCGACACGATCGAGCTGCTCTGCCGCGCGTTCGGCGACCGGATGGCGATCGGCGCGGGCACCGTGACCGAGTTGGAGCAGGTTCGCCGCCTCGCCGAATGCGGCGCGACGATCTGCGTCTCGCCCAACACGGATGCCGCTGTCATCGCCGAAGCGATCCGGCTCGGCCTTGTGCCCCTGCCCGGCTGCGCGACCCCGACCGAAGCATTCGCCGCACTCGCCGCCGGCGCGCGCCACCTGAAGTACTTTCCCGCGGCCGGGCATGAAGCCGACATCGCCGCGCTGCGCACCGTGCTGCCCAGGCATGTCGCGGTGCTGGCCGTCGGCGGCGTCGGCCCGGCCAATATCCCGGCGCTGCACGAGGCCGGCTGCAGCGGCTTCGGCATCGGATCGGATCTCTACAAGCCGGGCCGCCCGGCCGAGGAAGTCGGAGCCCGCGCCCGTGCACTGGTGCAGGCGATCCGCCATGCACCCCGCGCGCGCCTGCTCGTCAACCCGCTGGCGATCATCGGTGAGTCCCCGGTGGTGCAGGGCGACGCCGTCATCTGGACCGATCCGGTACGCCGCCGGGTCTATCGCCTGGCCGATGGCCAGCTGTCCGAGCGGTCGACCGACCAGCCCGTCTTCGGCCTGGCGCCGCTGCCGGATGGCCGCATTGCCGGCACGCTCGAAAGCGCTTTCTGCACCCTCGACGGACCCGCCGGACCCGTTGCGGACATCGGCTCCGGCTGCCGCTTCAACGACCTGGCCGTCGATCCCAAAGGCGGCCTGTGGGGTGGCTCGATGCACAAGGCGATCCTCGCCGGCCGCGGCGCGATCTTCCATGCCGCCGGCCCCGAAGCCGCGCCGCGCCGCGTAGCCGAAGGGCTGGGCGTGCCCAACGGCATGGTCTTCTCCGAAGACGGCAGGACGCTGTTCGTCATCGACACGCTCTCGCGCACCCTGATCGCCTACCCCGCCGATATCGACGCCGGCACGCTCCGCGAACCGGTGATCGTCAGCGACTTCATGAACATCCCCGGCAAGCCCGACGGCATGACCCGCGCGCCCGACGGCCGCTTCTTCGTGGCGATGTGGGGTGGCGGCTGCGTCGCCGAGCTGGCGCCCGACGGCGCAATGCTGCGCAGCATTCCGGTTCCCGCGCCCAATCTCAGCAGCACCGCGCTGGCTGGCGACACCCTCTACGTCACCAGCTCGCGCATGCGGCTCAGCCCGGCCCAGCTCGAAACCTTCCCAGCCTCAGGCGGGCTGTTCGCGATTGACCTGACGGGCGGCTGATCCGCCCGACGCACCCGGTCCAAGGAGACGCGTACCGAGTAACCAGAACTAAAATCAGGAGAGAATGCCATGCGCTTGCGCTTGATTGCCAGCACAGCGTTGCTGTGCCCGCTTGCCCTTTTGACGCCCGCCACCGCCCAGGCCCAGGTGGCCGTCGACACGGTGCCCGCGGAGACCGATTCCTCCAACGCCGCCGCGTGGTGGCGGCCGATGGTGGTGAAGGGCAACACCACCTATGTCGCGTTCAACGCGCCCGGCGATACCGCCGGCACCCACAAGATCAAGATCGGCGTGAAGGTGGGGACCGGCGCCTGGACGATCGACTATCTCAAGGACGAGAACGGCAATGTCTGGAGCCATGCCGATGATGTCGGGCATGACCAGCCGACGATCGCGGTGGACGGTGACGGCTATATCCATGTCTGGACCGACCATCATGTCGACGACTGGCGCTATTTCCGCTCGAGCGCACCGAATGATCCGACCGGAATGCTGCGCCGCATCGGCGACATGCCGGGCACCGTCGGCGCGACCTATCCGATCGCCGAGGACGCGCCCAATGGCGACATCTACCTGATCATCCGCAACCACTACAGCAATGCCGGCCAGGGCGAGCTCTATCGCTGGGACAATGCCGCGCACAGCTGGTCGAAGATCGGCATCTTCGCGCGCGAGAACACCAACTATGTCTATCCCGATGATCTGAAGATCGACGATGCCGGCAACGTCCATATCGCCTTCGAATGGGCCTATGGCACCCCGCGATCGCTGCGCCACTACGGCTCTTATCTGAAGTACGACGTCGCCGCCGGCGTGTTCCGCACCGCGAACGGCGTCGCGCTCAGCGCACCGGCCACGCGCACCACCGCCAATGTCCTGTTCCAGGGGCTCGGCACAGGCGAAGTGTGGAACAATTCGAACGACGGTGTCGGCATCCAGGCTGCGGGGCTTACCGTCGATCAATATGCGCGGCCGAGCATCGCCTATCGCTATCGCACCGCCGGCGGGACCAACGCGTACAACTTCGACGTCTACCGGGTGCGCTGGAACGGCGCCTGGGTCGACCGGGTGAAGATCTACACGGCGAACAACGACGTGCCCGCCGCCGTGGAGACCACGCACAACGGCACCCGGGCCCGCGTCTATTTCACCGTGCTGGGCAGCGGCCTGATGGCGGCGGAAAGCCCTACCTGGGCGGTGCGCCAGGTCGCCCCCGCCCAGAACGCGGTGACCCGCATCTCGGGCATCCTCAAGTCGACGACCGAGGACGTGATCTACGCCGCGGCGCCGACCGAGATCGACGCCAATCGCGGACGGCTCCACGTCATCAGCATCGGCAATACCCTGCCCTGACCGAACGGACGCTCCGGCGGATCGCCCCGCCGGAGCGCTTCCGCATGGAGATCGCCCATGATCCGTAAACACGTGCTGTGGCTGCTGCCGCTGGCGGGCATAGCCGGCTTGCTGCTGCTCCTCACCCGCACCGCCGATGCGCCCGCGACCAGCGGCACCGTGATCGTCACGCCGACACCCGAAGCCGCGCCGAGCCCGGCGCCCGCGCTCGCCCCGCTGCCGGTCGCCACCGAGACGCCGAAGCCGAAGACGGTGCTCATTCCCGAAGCCCCCGCAAAGGCTGCGAACGGCGCGGTCGTCACCCGCTGCACCGATCCGGAATGCTGAGCGGCTTGGCGCGGCGTTCCATTTGCCCTATGCGCCGCGCCGTGGAGGGCTCGCGCCCTGCACGACAAGATCGCGCCGGTGCCCCGAAAGGGGCTTAAACGGGAATGCGGTGCGGACGGGCCTTCCGTCCAATTCCGCGGCTGTCCCTGCAACTGTAAGCGGCGAGCGCGATGCACTGGCTCCCCATTCGAGGGAGCAGCCACTGGACCATCGGTCCGGGAAGGCCGTGCATCACGCCCTGACCCGCGAGCCAGGAGACCTGCCGGCGCAACGGTCGCTCTTGCTTTGGTCCAGGGGATGGCCAGGGCACGGTATCTCTCCGTCTGAGCGACGAACCAAGCGGCGGGGCCGCTTCGGTACGTGCGCGACGGCGAACAAGCGCCCGCCTCGCGTCTCGCACCGGCCGTTCGCGGCAGGCCCCGCCCTCGTTGCACGGGCGCCGGGGGGATTACCCATGTTGAAGACCAGTTTCGTCTCGCTGCTGGCGATCGCCGCCGCCACGCCGGCCTTCGCGCAGACCGCGGACCAGGCAAGCGATCCGCAGGACACGATCATCGTCACCGCCTCGCGCTCGGGCGAGGGCACCGAGCTCAAGGACCTGCCCGCCTCCGCCACGGTCATCACCGCGCAGCAGCTCGACCAGCGCCAGACCCGCATCGTCTCCGACGTGCTGCGCGACGTGCCCGGCGTCTCGGTCAGCCGGATCGGCGCGATCGGCGGCCAGACCCAGATCCGCATCCGCGGCTCGGAGAGCAACCACGTCCTCGTCCTGATCGACGGGATCGAAGCGGCGGACCCCTATTATGGCGAGTATGACCTCGGCACGCTGATCGCCGATCCCGCCGCCCGCGTCGAAGTGCTGCGCGGCCAGCAGAGCTCGCTCTACGGCTCGGACGCGATCGGCGGCGTCATCAACTACATCACGCTGTCGGGTCGCGAGGCGCCGGGCTACAGCGCCCGCGTCGAGGGCGGTTCGTTCGGCACGCTCAGCACCGCGGCGCGTGCCGCCGGCGTCTCGGGCGATTTCGACTATGCGGTGTCGGGCAGCTGGTACCACACCAAGGGCTATCCCACCGCGCGCGACGGCAGCCGTGACATCGGCTCGGACAATGTCGGCGCGACCACCAAGCTCAACTGGACCCCGGCGGAGAACTTCAAGCTGAGCGGCGTGCTGCGCTACAGCTATACCGATGCCGAGACCAACGATGCCGATGCCAATCCGGCCAGCCCAAGCTTCGGCTACACGATCGACAGCCCCGGCACCTATTTCACCAACGAAGCGCTTTACGGCCTGCTCAGCGCCGAGCTGACCGCGCTCGACGGCCGCTGGACCAACACGCTCTCGGGCCAGTTCTCGGACACGACGCGCAAGGGCTACAACGCCTTCGGCTTCAACTATGGCGACAAGGGCCAGCGCTACAAGGGATCGTTCGTGTCGAGCTTCCGCTTCGGCAGCGATGCGATCAGCCACCGGCTGACCGGCGCGGTCGACTGGGAGCGCGAGCAGTTCCAGAACATCGCGCCGTCGACCGGCTCGCCCTATGACGCCTTCCGCGGCCGCCGCGACACCGACAATCTCGGCCTGGTCGGACAATATGAGCTGACCGCGGGCGGCTTCACCGGCGGCGCCTCGATCCGCTACGACGACAATAACCGCTTTGCCGACACCACCACCTGGCGCGTCCAGGCCGGCTATCGCCTGCCGACCGACACGCGCGTCCATGCCGCCTATGGCACCGGCGTGAAGAACCCCGGCTATTACGAGCTCTACGGCTATTCGAGCGGCACCTATATCGGCAATCCGGACCTGAAGCCGGAGAAGTCGCAGGGCTGGGAAGCCGGCATCGACCAGAGCTTCTGGGACGGCAAGGCCGTGATCGGCGCGACCTATTTCGATTCGAAGCTGACGGACGAGATCTACACCAGCTATCCGGCACCCAGCTTCACCGCGACGCCGGCCAACCGGACGACGGACTCGAAGCAGCACGGCGTCGAAGTCACCGCCAGCCTGCGCCCGATCCGGCAGGTGCAGATCGAAGCAGTCTACACGCATCTCGATGCGACCGAGGACGGCGTCACCGAGGTCCGCCGCCCCGGCGACATCGCCAGCTTCAACGCCACGCTGTTCAGCAAGGACGAGCGTTTCTCGACCACGCTGACCGTGCGCTACAATGGCCGGATCGACGACGTCGCCTATACCGACCCGAGCTATGTGCCGGTGCGCGTGTCGCTCAAGCCGTTCACGCTGGTCAATCTCAACGCGCAGTACAAGCTGACCGACCGCTTCTCGGTGTTCGGCCGCGTCGAGAACCTGTTCGACGTGAACTATGAGGAAGTGTTCAGCTTCGCCACCCCGGGTGCCGCCGCCTATGGCGGCGTGCGCGTGGCGTTCTGAAGCATCAGGGGGAAGCGGCCGTGAAGCAGCGCACCGACGAAGAACACAATGCCAAGATGAAGAAGATCCAGGCCGCCCAGGCGAAGAAGATCGCCACCAAGACGGTCGAGAAGGGCCTGGTCATCGTCCATACCGGGCCGGGCAAGGGCAAGACCTCCGCCGCGCTCGGCATGGCGGTGCGCGCGATCGGGCATGGCATGAGGGTGGGCATGGTGCAGTTCGTGAAGGGTGCGATGGCCACCGGCGAGAAGGCGGTGTTCGACCGCTTCCCCGACCTGATCGAGTTCAAGCCGATGGGCGAGGGTTTCACCTGGGACACGCAGGACCGCAGCCGCGACATCGCGGTGGCGCGCGAGGCGTGGGAAGAAGTGAAGCGGATGATCGCCGATCCCGAATATGCGATGGTGATCGCCGACGAGCTCAACATCGTGCTGCGCTACGATTACCTGCCGACCGAGGAAGTGCTCGAGGCCCTCGCCGCCAAGCCGGCGATGAAGCACGTCATCATCACCGGCCGCAACGCCCCGCAGGCGCTGATCGACGCCGCCGATCTCGTCACCGAGATGGCGCAGGTGAAGCACCCCTTCCGCGAGCAGAACGTCAAGGCGCAGGCGGGGATCGAGTTCTGATGGCTCCGGCCAAGCTCCTGGCCCTGCCGCTGCTCACCCTGGGCGGTGCGGCGCTCTGGGCCAGCGCCCCCGCATCCGCGCCGCCAACGGGCAAGCCCAAGCGGATCGTCTCGCTCAACCTGTGCGCCGACCAGCTGATCCTCGCGCTCGCCGATCGCGACCAGATCGCCGGGCTCACCCGCAACGCCACCGACAGCGAGATGTCGGGCGAGGCCGTGAAGGCACGCGGCCTGCCGGTGCTCAAGAACTCGGCCGAGCAGATCCTCGCGATCGATCCGGACCTGGTCGTCGGCATGCCGGCAAAGCGCAGCGCGGCGATGCGCGCGCTCAAGGGCCACAAGTACAACATGCTGGACCTCGAGACCGCCAATACGGTCGACGAGATCTATGCCTCGATCCGCCAGACCGCGGTGGCAGTCGGCCATCCCGAGCGCGGCGAGGCGTTGGTCGCGCGCATGCAGGCCGTGCTCGCGAAGATCGGCAAGCCTGGCGGCGGCAAGGTTGCTGCCTATTACCAGCGCCGCGGCTTCATGACCGGCACCGGCACGCTGATCGACGACCTGATGCAGCGCATGGGGCTGGTCAACCTGGCCGCCAAGCTCGACAAGCCGCCGCTCTCGCAGCTCAGCCTCGAGGAGATGGTCGCTGCCCAGCCCGACTATCTCATCGTCGAAAGCGCGACCGACAAGATCGCCGACCAGGGCACCGAGATGCTGCACCACCCGGCGATCGCCAACATCCCGCGCATCTCCATCCCCCAGGCATGGACCGTGTGCGGCAGCCCCGCCTATGTCGAGGCCGCCCAGGGGATGGCAGCCCAACTGACCCGTTATCAGGATCGGACCCACGCCCGATGACCCTATCCCGTCCCTTGTTGATCGGCGGGCTGCTCGCCCTCACGCTCGTCGCCGCGATCGGATCGCTGCTGTTCGGCCCGGTCCATCTCTCGCTCGCGCGGATGCTCGCCGCCTTTACCGGGCATGGCGACCGCATCGCCTCCACCATCCTGCTCGAGCTGCGCCTGCCGCGCATGCTGCTGGGCCTCGGCGTCGGCGCGATGCTCGGCCTCGCCGGTGCGGCGCTGCAGGGCTATCTGCGCAATCCGCTCGCCGAGCCGGCGGTGCTCGGCACTTCCAACGCCGCGTCGCTCGGCGCGGTGGCGGCGCTCTATTTCGGGCTGGCCGAGCTGCATCCGATCGCGCTGCCGGTGCTTGCGGTGCTGGGCGCATTGCTGTCGCTGGTCGGCCTGTCCGCACTCGCCGGACGCTCGGAAAGCCCGCTCACCCTGATCCTCGCCGGCATCGCCATCGCCACCCTGGCGACGGCGGGAGTGAGCCTCGCGCTCAACCTCTCGCCCAATCCCTTCGCGGCGATGGAGATCATGACCTGGCTGCTCGGCAGCCTTGAGAACCGCTCGTTCGAGCATGTCTGGATCGCCTATCCCTGCATCGCGATCGGCGCGCTGCTGCTGTTCTGGGACAGCCGGGCGCTCGATGCGCTTACGCTGGGCGAGGACGGCGCGCAGGCGCTCGGCGTCGACATCCAGCGCACCCGCATCCGCCTGTTGCTCGGCACCGCGATCGGCGTCGGCGGCGCGGTGGCGGTATCGGGCGCGATCGGCTTTGTCGGGCTGATCGTCCCGCACCTGGTCCGCCCGCTCACCGACCGGAGCCCCTCGGCGATCCTGCTGCCCTCGGCGATCGGCGGCGCGGCGCTGCTGACCTTCGCCGATCTGGCCGTCCGCCTGATCGACACCAAGAACGAGCTCAAGCTCGGCGTCGTGACCGCGTTCCTCGGAGTGCCGGTCTTCCTGATCCACCTGATGCGGGAGCGCCGCCTGTGGTGAACATCCGTCTCGAACAGGTCGGCGTGTCGCTCGGCAAGCGCCAGGTCGTCCGCAACGCCAGCGCGGGTTTCGCGCCCGGCACGCTCACCGGCATCGTCGGCCCCAATGGCGCGGGCAAGTCCACCCTCGCCCGCGCGATGCTGGCGCTGGTGCCGCATGGCGGACGCATCCTCGTCGATGACGCGGACGTCGCCACGATGCCGCGCGCCGCGCTGGCCAGGCGCGTCGCCTATCTCCCCCAGGGCCAGACCCTGCACTGGCCGCTCACCGTCGAGCGGCTGGTCGAGCTGGGCCGCCTGCCGCACCT
>JAEXLC010000264.1 GCA_023445495.1 Pseudomonadota bacterium
CCACCCGGGGGGGGGGCCCCCGCGGCGGGCCCCCCCACAGACGCAGCACCGTCACGCTCGAAAGCAGCAGCAAGGGCAGCAGCGCCAGCATCGCGTGGTTCGCATTGCCCGTGCCCGCCAGCAGCGCGCCGGCGAGCAGCGGGCCGAGCACCGCGCCGAAACGGCCCATGCCCACGGCGAAGCCGGTACCCGTGCCGCGCACCGCCTGCGGGTAGAGATCGGTGGTGAGCCCATAGAGCAGGAACTGGCCGCCGCTCAGGAAGAAGCCGAGCCCGAAGGCGGCCAGCGCCGCCGCACCCTCCGAGCGCCCGGAACCCAGCATCAGCGCCAGGCTGGCGATCATCCCGGCCCAGGCGGTGGCGTAGACCAGCCTGGTGGGCAGGTGCCGTGCGAGCAGGCCGAAGGCAAAGCCGCTGGCGGCGCCGCCCAGGGTGAGCATCAGCATGATGTGGCCCGTCGCGGCGCGATCGAAGTCGCGGGCGAACATGAGCGAGGGCAGCCAGTTGACCATCATCGCGACCGAAATCGATACGCATATCGTCGTCACCCAGAGCAGCAGGGTGGGAACGCCCCGATGTTCCCCGGCCAGCGCCACGCGAACCGGGACCGATGCCTTTTCCGACCGTGCGACAGCGAAGCGCGGCAGGAGCAGCTGACAGGCAGCCGCCACCGCGAGCGGCGCGAGCCCACCGAGCCAGAACATCGTCCGCCAGCCAAGGTCGGGCACCGCCACGATCAGCGCGCCGAGGATCACACCGCCGAACGGCATCGCCGAGCCGAGCATCGTCACCCGCGTCGCAGTGCGCCCGGCCGGGCTGGTCTCGTTGACCATGGCGAGGATGTTGGGCAGCGCGCCGCCCATGCCAAGCCCGGCAAGGAAGCGCATCGCCAGCAGCGTGTTCAGATCGTCCGCCAGCGCACTGGCGATGCTGAACAGGGCGAGCACGATCAGCGAGAAGACGAGCACCGGGCGCCGTCCGGCCCGGTCTGCCGCGCGTCCGCCGGCCAATGCGCCGAGCAGCAGGCCGATGCCCGCCGCGCCGAACACCCAGCCGACCTGCTGCGCGCCGGCGCCCAGCACCGGGGCGAAGCGCGGTGCGGCAACGCCGGCGACCATCATGTCATAGCCTTCGCAGAGCCCGGCCGCGAAGCAGAGCGCGAAGACGCGCCACGCGGGGATGCGGACGTTCATTCCGCTGCCTCGCTCAGCCCCTGCACCTCGCGCCGCCGGGCCATCTTCACCAGCAGATTGTCCGCCACGCCAGGCCGCGCCCAGGGGCAGACCGCGATGCAGATCGCGCAGCCGGCATTGTCGGCGAAGAAGGGGATGCACTTGTCGAAATCGACATACCAGCGCTCCACCCCGCGCACCCATTGCTTCTGTTCTGAGATCGCTCCCGGCGGGCAGGCATCCGTGCAGACGCGGCAATTGGTGCAGAAGCCGTCCGATCCGAAATCGTCGGGCCGGTCGAACGACAGCGGCATGTCGGTGGTGACGCCGGCGAGCCGCAGGTTCGATCCATAGGTGCGGTTGATCAGCGAGCCATGCTTGCCGAGCTCGCCCAATCCCGCGTCGATCGCTGCCGGGATCAGCAGCAGCGACGAGGCGCGCGGGCCGGGGAAGGGCCTGGCCATATAGCCCTGGCGCCGGATCCAGTTGGCCAGCGCATAGCTGGTCCGCGTGCCGCGTGCATATTGGCGGCCGACCTCGGTGATGCCGCGCCCGCTCTCGCGGTTATCGGTCACCTGGCGCAGCTCCTCATAGTCGTGCGCGATGCCGAGCAGGATGACGTTGGGCTCGTCGACCGAATAGCCCTGGACGATGTAGTGATCCTGCATCGGCGCGGCGCCGAACAGGTCCGCTTCGTTGCTGAGCGCGAAGTCGCGCGCCAGCGTCGTCCAGGCCTCGGGCGTGCGGTCGGCGCGCTCGGGGTTGACCGGCTCCAGCTCGGGATAGGTGTTGGCGGCCATGAAGGCGTCGGTCGCTGCCTGGTTCACCCGGCAGCCGGCGCTGGCGATCGCCTGCAGCTTGCCGAACGGATGCTGGTCCGCCGGGTGCCAGAAGAAGGGCGAAGCGCGCCGCGGTTCGCGCTCCCCCAGCCCGTTGATCGTGTTGCCCGATACCGCCCCCGGCCAGGAGGCCACCACTTCGGGCGACGGCGTGTAGCCATGCTCGCGACGTGCCATCACACTCTCCTTCAGAAGCTGAACGATCCCCGGATGCCGAACTGGCGCGGCGGCAGCGGTGCCACGAACACGTCTCCGCCGAGCAGCGGGTCGCTCGACGGGAAGGCATAGTCGAAGCTGTCGAGCAGGTTGTTGACGAAGCCGGTCAGCCGGATGCCGTTGCCCAGGTCGAAGCTGATGCTGGCGTTGATCCGGTCATAGGCCGGCGCGGTCAGCTGGTCGCCCGACTTCGAGGCGCGGGTATTGTCCTGGATGAGGATCGCATCGACGAACTGATATTCGGCATGGAAGTCGATCGCCTGCTTGCCGCCGATCGGCAGGTGATAGTCCGCCGCCGCGAACGCCGTGGTCTCGGGCACATTCTCGAAGGGCGTGCCCGAGAAGTCGGTCTTGTCGGTCAGCGTGAAGGCGCGGACGAATGAGTCGAAGCGCGAGCGCGAATAGGAAAAGGCGCTGTGCAGGCGCAGCCCCTCGAACGGCCGCACCGAGACTTCGGCCTCGAAGCCCGTCACATGGCTGCCCGCCGCATTCTCGACCACGCTTACCGGGGTCGGGCCGCCGCCCGGATCGGGGATGACATTGGTCACCTGCTGGTTGGCGATCTTGATGTAATAGGCCGCCAGGTTGATCGTCAGCCGCTGGTCGCGGGTACTCGCCTTGAGGCCGATCTCGTAGTTCCGCGAGCTCTCGTCGGCATAGGGCGCATTGGCCGCCGCGCTGCCCGAGCGGTTGATGCCGCCCGCCTTCCAGCCCTCGGCATAGGTCGCGTAGAGCAGGGTGCCCGGCGCCGCCTTGTACGAGGCGGAAGCCATCCAGGAGAAGTTGCTGTAGCTGGCCCGCGCATCGCGGTTGACCGGCTGGAACAGGTTGAGCGGCGGGCCGAACACCTGGCCGCGATTGCCGGTGCCGACCACCGCCTCGTGCGACCAGCGCCCGCCGCCGGTCAGCTCGACCTTGTCGGAGAGCTTCCAGCTCGCCTGGCCGAACGCGGCATAGCCGTCGCGATCGTCGACATGGTTCTCGTAGATATAGAGCGCGGCGGGGAAGGGCCGGGTGCCCGGGCCGACGCGGCGATAGCGATCGAAATCCTGGTCCTGGTCGAAATAATAGCCGCCGGCGAGCCAGTCGACGCTGCCGAAGCTGCCATTGAGACGCAGCTCCTGGCTCTTGAACTTCTGGCGGGTGTTCACGTCGAGCGTCGCGCCCTTGAAGGTCTGCGGCGTCATCGCGACCGGCGGATAGGCGGGCAGGGTGGTGCTGTTCTGCACGCTGATCCGGCTGTCCATGTCGGTGAACACGTCCGCCGCCGAATAGCGATAGCCGCTGATCGACGTCAGCGTGACCCCGCCGCCCAGCTGCGCGGTGAGGTTGAGCTGGACGCCGTGATTGTCCTTGGTGTCGGGCTGGTCCTGATCGATCAGGCTTTCATAGCGATGCGTGGCGAGGCGGACGCCGCGGATCGCCTCGTTATAGTAACGATGGCTGTAGTCGCCGATCAGCATCACTTCGACGCTGTCCGACGGCACCCAGCGCAACGTGCCGCGCAACGCGGTCTGGCGCGACCAGTCCTGCATGCCGCCGAGCACGACATTATGAAGAAAGCCGTCGGTGGTGCGATATTCGGCGCTGACCCCGGCATAGAGCCCGTCGGCTATAGGTCCGCTGAGCGAACCCGCCGCGCGGTAGCTGCCGAACTCGGCGGCTTCGAGCTGGACCTTGCCACGCAGGTCCGCGTCCGGGCGGCGGCTGACCAGGTTGAGCGCGCCGCCCTGGGTGTTGCGGCCGAACAGAGTGCCCTGCGGCCCGCGCAATACTTCCACCCGCTCGAGATCGAGGAACGCGGTGTCAAAGCCGAGCTGCGGCACGTACATGCCGTCGAGGAACACGCCGACCGCGGGCTCGAGCCCGGCGTTGAAGCCGACGCCGCGCATGGTGAGATAAGCGCTGTCGGCGCTGTTGTTGACGCTGCCCGGTGCGCTGAACAGGCCCGGCACTTCGCCATAGAGGCCGTTGACGTCCTGGACGTTGCGGATCGCTAGATCGGTGGCGGTGACCGCGGTGACCGCCATAGGCACGTCCTGCAGTGTCTCGGCGCGCTTGCGGGCGGTGACGACGATATCGTCGCCGCCGGTCTCCTGCGCCGCCAGCACCGCGGCCGTCTCCTGCGCCGCCGCCGGCACTACTGCCAACGCTGTCAGTGAAAGTCCCGCGAGCAGCAGGACGCGATAATTCTGCATGTAGAAGCCTCTCCCCCCGGCCGGCTTTTTGCGCCGGCTCGCGCCTATGGGGGCAAGAAAGCCAAGCCGTCGCAAGGCTCCAAAATGGACCAACCGGTCGCCGAGGCGCGCTTTTTCGCGAACCGCCCGGCATTCGTTGCAAGGCCGCAACAATGTAGGAATGAACCTACATACGTGGGATATGATTGTAGGTTTGTAGGTTCAAAAATACGCAGCTTCGCGCTTTTCGAATATTGCTGGTGGCGCTTTGTTTCTAACAAGCCGGAGGGGCGGGAGCGCGTGCCGCCGCGATTCGCCAAGGCCGCCCGGCAACACACTGCCGCCGCGCTGCACCCGCGCACGCGCTGCGTGCCTGCGATCGTCGTGCTGCTGCGATAAGGGCTGAACCGCGCTTCACGGCGCGAAATGGCAGGGGCGCTCGGATTCGAACCGAGGGCCTTCGGTTTTGGAGACCGACGCTCTAACCAGCTGAGCTACGCCCCTGTGCGGACGGTGGCTCTAGCGGGGAGTTCGGGCCGGGGCAAGCCCGTCTTGCGACAATTGACTCTTGCGGGTTCATGCAGGAAAATTTCTCTGCGGGTTCCCTTGGGGGAGGTTTCCATGCGGCCAGCGCCTCTGTTCCTCGCATTGCTCGCGATTCCGGCCACGCCGCTTGCCGCGCGGCAGGAGCGGCCCGCGCCCGAGGGGATTGCGCCGAGCCGGGTAAAGCAGGGCGTCGAGGCGTGGGAGCGGGGCAATTACACCGGCGCCGTGGCGCTTTGGCGCGACCCGGCGGAAAGCGGCGATGCCGACGCGCAGTTCAATCTCGGTCAGGCTTACAAGCTCGGGCGCGGCGTTCCCGTCGATCTCAAGGCAGCCGAGGACTGGTACGGACGGGCCGCCAGGCAAGGCCATGCCCAGGCCGCCACGAACTACGGCCTGGCGCTGTTTGCCAATGGCAAGCGCGAAGTCGCGGTTCCCTATCTCCGGAAGTCGGCGCTGGAGGGAGATCCCCGGGCGCAATATGTCCTCGGCACGATGCACTTCAACGGCGATCAGGTCCCGAAGGACTGGGTCAGCGCCTATGCGCTGATCGTCCGTTCCTCGCAGTCAGGCCTGAGCGAAGCGACGAACGCGCTCGCCCAGATGGAGAAATATATCACAGCCGAAGACCGTCGGAACGGTCTGGCGTTGGCAAAGCGGCTGGAGCAGGGGGAGGGCCTGGAGGGACCGCTTCCGGCGCCGGTTCCCGGGCCTGTGGCCGCGCGTTCTTCCGCCGCGCCGGCCAGGCCTGTGCTCCCCACGGCTGCGGGCAAACCGCGCGTGGCGCCATCTCCTTTGGCCGCTGCGCCGCAATCGCCGGAATATTGCCGCGGGCGCCGCGATGAAGCGCTCGCCTTGGCCGGCACCGATCGGGACGCCAGCCTCAAGGCCGAGCGCGCCTATGGCGCGTGCCTCGAACGCTATCTGAAGGGCGCCAGGCCCTAGGCCGCTGCCGTCTCGCTGCCGCTTGCCCGGGTCGCCAGCGCGCGGGCTTCCTGCACGGGCAGGGGGCGGCCGAAATAATAGCCCTGCACCTTGGTGCAGCCGAGCCGCTGGACCATGTGGTGCTCTTCCTCGGTCTCCACGCCCTCGGCCGTGGTCGCCATGCCCAGGCTGTCGGCCAGCGCCACCACCGCGCGGATGATCGCGATCGCTTCCTTGGTGCCCTTCGATGCGCCCTGCACGAAGCTGCGGTCGATCTTGATCGTGCTGAACCTGGTGTGCGCCAGATAGCCGAGCGAGGAATAGCCGGTGCCGAAATCGTCCAGGTTCAGCTTCACGCCCAGCTCGAGCACCCGCTCCAGCACATGGATCGCCTGGGTACCCTCGCGCATGAACACGCTCTCGGTCACTTCCAGTTCCAGCCGCTCGGCGGGCAGGCCGGACTGGGCCAGCGCCTGCGCCACCATCGTCGCAAAGGCCGGCGAGTGGAGCTGTTCGGGGCTGACGTTCACCGCCACCCGGATATCCGAATCCCAATTGGCCGCTTCCTGGCAGGCGGTGCGCAGCACCCATTCGCCGATCGCCGGGATCAGGCGCGCGTCCTCGGCAAGCGGCACGAACTTGGCGGGCGAGACCACGCCGAACTCGGGATGCGTCCAGCGCAGCAGCGCCTCGAAGCCGCCCAGCGTGCCGTTGTCGGCCAGCACCACCGGCTGGTAGTTGAGGTGCATCTCGCCATTCTCGATCGCGCTGCGCAGCGCGATCTCAAGCACGCGGCGCTCCTCGGCGGCCATGTGGAGCTGCGGCTCATAGCAATGGAAGGCGCCGCCCCCGCTGTCCTTCGAACGATACAGCGCCAGGTCGGCCGAACGGATCAGCATCTCGGCGGTGCGCCCGTCGCGCGGGCCGATCGCGAGGCCGACCGAGGCGCCGATGAACAGGGTGTTCTGGTCGATCTCATAGGGGCGCGAGATGGTATCGATGATCGCCTGGGCCAGCCGCTCTATGGCCGCGGTATCGGTCGCGTCGCGCACCACCACGGCGAATTCGTCGCCGCCCAGCCGCCCGACCATCTCGTTCTCGCTCATCAACTGCTTGAGCCGTTCGGAAACGCGCATCAGCAGCCGGTCGCCCACGGGGTGGCCCAGCGTGTCGTTCACGGCCTTGAAGCGATCGAGGTCGATCATCATGAAGGCGCAGCGCGAGCCCCATTTCTCGGCCTCGGCCATCGCGCGGGCCAGCGTCTCGTTGAGCAGCAGGCGGTTGGGCAGGCCGGTCAGCGTGTCGAAGCGTGCCATCTTGCTGATCTGGTCGGCGGACTTGCGTGCCTCGGTCACGTCGGAGCCGACGCCGCGGAAGCCGATGAAGCTGCCGCTCTCGTCGAAGCGCGGGCTGGCGGACATTTCCCACCAGCGCTCGTCGCCGTCCACCACTACCGGCAGCAGCAGGTCGTGGAACGGCTCGCGGGTCTTCAGCTTCTCGGCAAGCTCGCGCAGGCCAGGAGCGAAATTGCCGTCTTCCCAGCTCGGCCCGGCCAGCACCTGGAGGAAGGGGGTGCCATTGATCGTCTTGGGATCGACGCCCAGCGACTTGGAGAAGCGCGGATTGGCGCGCGCCACGCGGCGCTGCGCATCGATTTCCCACAGCCAATCGGCCTCGCCCTCGCGCTCGGTCTCGCGCAGCAACAGGCTCAGCGTCTCGTCACGGTCGGCGATCGCGATCTCGCCGGCACGGATCACCACCAGCGCCTTGCCGCGCGCGAAGGTGGCCATCACCAGCAGCACGGTGAACAGCGCGGACGCTGCCGCCAGCATCGGCGAGGCGATCAGCGACAGCGTCGTGACCAGCGCGGCGCCGGTGATCGAGACGAAGGTGATCGTGGCCATCGGCAGCGCGGCCATCGCGACGGCGCTGGCGGTCATCAGCAGCGACAGCACGATCCACAGGCCGAGCGCGGCGCTGGCATCGACGAGATGGCCGAAGGCGAGCGGCGGGATCGACCAGACCGCGCCCAGCGCGATCCCGTCGAACATCGTGTCGCGCACATCGCCCAGCGACGCGGTCACCGCCTCGCGGTGGCGGCGGGCCAGCCGGCGGAAGGCGACGGCGGCACCGGCGGCGGCGACGAGCGCGCTCCACCCGGCGAGCTGCCACAGCGGCACCAGCGGCGCCAGGATCATGGTGACGAGCGACGCGCCGATCACATTGGCGGCGAGCATGAACAGCGCCAGCTGGCTGCCCGCATGGAGCTGGGCAGCGCGGATCGGCCCCCAGTCGGTCGTGTCCGCCGGGTCGTACAGGCCCAGAAGTGCACGCGCATCGATGCGCGGCCGGGCGAATTGGGAGGTCGTCTGGCTAGTCACCCGGCCACGGTAACCCAGCGTTGGTTGACGAGTGGTTAGGGGGCGGCGGGGAAGGGGGAATTTCCTGTGGCCAATTCAATCCTTCCCCTCCCGGGGGGATTGGAATCGTCATCCGTCATCCCGGCTTTCGCCGGATGACGGAAAGAGGATTGGCCAATCGCCATATGATCCATATATGTAACATATACGAATCATATACGGACTTCCCCAAAATGGGCATCGTGAACATCGAGGAAGACCTGCACGACCAGCTTCGCCGCGCGAGCAAGGTCGGCTGCCGGTCGATCAACGCGCAGGCGGCGTTCTGGATCAAGATCGGCATGCTGTGCGAGACCAACCCGACGCTGAGCTTCAACGAGATCGTCGCACGCGAGCTGCGTGCCGCCGGCGTCTCGGCCCAACCTTTGGCAGTGGTGCGGCATGACGAAGCAGCCTGAGGAGCTGGCGCTGATGGCCGAATCCGGCCGTCTGCTCGCCTCGGTGTTCGAGATGCTCGATCGCACCGCGCTCGCCGGCATGTCGACACTCGAGATCGACACTCTTGTCGAGCGCTTCATAACCCAGGACCTGCAGGCGCGTCCGGCGAGCAAGGGCCAGTATGGCTATGGCTATGTGCTGAACTCGTCGGTCAACCAGGTGGTCTGCCACGGCGTCCCGTCCGAGACCGACGTCCTGCGCGACGGCGATATCGTCAATCTCGACATCACGCTGGAGAAGAACGGTTTCATAGCCGATTCGAGCAAGACCTATCTGATCGGCGAAGTCGCGCCGGCCGCAAAGCGCCTGGTCCAGACGACCTATGAGGCGATGTGGCACGGCATTCGCACCGTCCGCCCCGGCGCGCGGCTTGGCGATATCGGCTGGGCAATCGAGCGCCATGCCAAGAAGAACGGCTATTCGGTCGTCCGCGAATATTGTGGCCACGGCATCGGCCGCGAGATGCACGAGGACCCGCAGATCCTCCATTTCGGCAAGCCGGGCACCGGCATGATGCTGCGCGAGGGGATGGTCTTCACGATCGAGCCGATGCTCAATCGCGGCCGCCGCGGGGTGCGCACCGAGGCCGATGGCTGGACTGTGGTGACCCAGGACGGCTCGCTATCCGCCCAGTTCGAGCACACCGTCGCGGTGACCGCGACCGGCGTCGAGGTCCTCACCCTGCGCCCGGAAGAACGCGGCGTGTTCGAACGGATGAAGCGGGCGGCCTGAGGAAACTGCGGGACCGAAAACAAAAAGGCCGGGCGTGGTGCCCGGCCTTTTCTGTTTCAATCGCCTGGGACGAGACCTTATGCGGCGAGCGCGTAAGGCTTGATCTCGCCATTGAGGTACAGGTTGCGGGCCTTGGCGCGGCTGAGCTTGCCCGAGCTGGTGCGCGGCAGGGTGCGCGGCGGAACGAGCTCGATCACGCAGTTCATGCCGGTCACCGAGCGGACGCGCTCGCGGATCTCGTCGCGCAGGCGCAGACGCTCGGCTTCGTCCGAGGTGCGGCACTGGACCAGCACCGCCGGCGTCTCTTCGCCGCCCGGGGTGGTGATCGCAAAGGCGGCCACATCGCCCTGCTTGAACGCCGGCAGCTGCTCCACGGCCCATTCGATATCCTGGGGCCAGTGGTTCTTGCCGTTGATGATGATCATGTCCTTGGCGCGGCCGACGATGTAGATATAGCCGTCGCTCATATAGCCCATGTCGCCGGTATCCAGCCAGCCGTCCTTCAGGCAGGCATCGGTCGCTTCCTGGTCGCGGAAATAGCCGACCATCACCGATGGGCCCTTGCACCAGACCTTGCCGATCGCCTTGTCGGGAAGCGGCGTGCCGTCTTCCTCGCGGATCTCGATGGTCATGTCGCGCGCCGGAACGCCGCAATTGACGATCGCGCGGAAGCGCTGCGGGCGATCCCCGCGGGCAACTTCGCCGCCCGAAAGCTGGGTTTCCTCGACCAGCTCTACCATGATGCCTTCGCCCGGCGGCATGATCGACACGGCGAGGGTGGCTTCCGCCAGGCCGTAGCTCGGCAGGAATGCGGTGGCCTTGAAGCCCGCATCGGCGAAGGCGTCGACGAACGACTGCATCACGTCCGGGCGGATCATGTCGGCACCGTTGCCGGCGACGCGCCAGCGGCTCAGGTCGAAACGCTCGCTCGCCTTGGTCTGGCTCGACATGCGGCGCGCGCAGATGTCATAGCCGAAGGTCGGCGAATAGCTGAGCGTGTTGCCGGGGTTGCGGCTGATGAGGTCGAGCCAAGCGAGCGGGCGCCGGGCGAAGTCCTCGGTCTTCAGGTAATCGGTCGAAACCTGGTTGGCGACGACCGAGAGCAGGCAGCCGACCAGGCCCATGTCATGGTACCAGGGCAGCCACGAGACGCAGCGATCGCCATCGGTCACGTTCATGCCATGGCTGTGCGCCGCCAGGTTGTTGAGCAGCGCATGGTGGGTGATGACCACGCCATGCGGGAAGCGGGTCGAGCCGCTGGAATATTGCAGATAGGCGATGTCCGTGGTCTTCGCCTCGGGCAGTTCCACCGGCGCGGCGTCGCGCTGGACGAACTCGGACCAGTCCACACCCGGTACGCCCCGGCCGCGCGCGGCCTCGGCGCACATCGCGCCGATCTCGGGCGGAAAGAGCAGCATCGAGGGATCGCAGCTCTGCAGCTGGACGGTGAGCTGGTCGATATAGGACTGGGCGCCGCCGAAGCTGGTCGGCAGCGGCAGCGGCACCGGCCAAGCGCCGGCATAGACCACGCCGAAGAAGAGCGAGGCGAATTCGGCGCCCGTCTCCGCGATCAGCGCGATGCGATCCTCGGGCTTCACGCCCGCGGCGATCAAGCGATAGGCCTGCTTCAGCGCATCCTCGCGAAGCTCCGCGAAGGAATAGGGGCGCACGAGGTTGCCGCGCGCATCGTGGAAATTGAGCCCGCGTACGCCCTGAGCGGCGTAATCGAGCGCATCGCCCAGCGTATCGAAATCCGCGAGGCGACGCGGCAGGCTGTCATCGGTAGGCGTAGGCGCGAGCGTTCCCGCTTCCTTTTCTGCCTCTAGCGATCCCGTAACGTCCAATACCATTCTTTATTCCGTGCCCCTGGTGGTAGCCAACGTCGTGCCCCCACGACATATTTTTGAGGCTAGCCTCTGCTACGCACTATCGTTCAAAATCGGTTGCCACTGTGGCACAATCATGGCGCATGCCTGACCCGAGACGCCCCCTGCCACCGCTGAATAGCGCCGATCTGGAGCGTTTCGCGCTCCGCTATGTCGAACGTTACGCTACGACAAGAGCTAAACTGACGGCGTACCTGTCCCGGAAACTGCGCGAGCGGGGCTGGGACGGAGAAAAATCGCCCGATCCGGAGGGGCTGGCGGAGCGGATGGCCGAACTCGGTTACGTCAATGACCGGCTCTATGCCGAATCGAAGGCCGGATCGATGGCCAGGCGAGGGCTGGGTGCGCGCCGGGTGCGGGAGGCGCTGCGCTTCGCCGGTGTCGAGACCGAGGATGCCGAGGCGCTGGCGCCGGCGATCGAGGCGGACGGCGTCTCCAGCGCGATCATCTTCGCGCGGCGCAAGCGGATCGGCCCCTATGGCCAGGAAATGGCGGATCGGCCCCTCCAGGAAAAGCAGATGGCGGCGATGATCCGGGCGGGTCATGCGCCCGGGCTGGCGCGTGCGATCGTCCGGATGGCGCCCGGAGATGACCCGGAAGACACACTCCGGAAATGAATCGCACAAAGGCAATTCCAATTATGGAAAATACTATGTTAATGACGTCCTTCGGGGGACAGGAAAATGCGTGCTGACCAACAGGTTGCGCAGAAGGACTATACTGACACGCCGGATGAAAACGGGGGAATTGGCGGGGACCGGATGGACGAAGGTCAGGTCTTTGCCGGTGTCGTGAAATGGTTCGACGTGACGCGGGGTTTCGGCTTTCTGGTGGCCGATGATGCCGCCGTGGGCGACATTCTGATTCATTTCACCGTGCTTCAGGAACATGGTCGGCGCTCGCTGCCCGAGGGGGCTCGGGTCGAGTGCACTGCCGTAAAGCGCCAGCGGGGGCTGCAGGCGCGCGAGATCATATCGATCGATCTGAGCGAAGCCGTGGAGGCGCCCAAGCGCCCCGCCGAGCGTACCGATCGGGTGAAGCTGATCGAGACCGCCGGGCCGTTCGAGCCGGTGGAGGTGAAGTGGTTCAATCGCCTCAAGGGCTATGGATTCCTGGTGCGCGGGTCCGACTCGGCCGATATATTCGTCCATATGGAGACGCTGCGCCGCGCTGACATAGAGGAGGTCGAACCCGGCCAGCCGCTCAGCGCGCGCATCGTCGATGGCGAAAAAGGGCCGCTCGCGGTGGCGGTCGAAAGGACCAGCTAGTCAGATGAAGTGCATGCGTGGGTTGGGAGTGGCGTTCGCCGCTTCGGTGTTGCTTGTCTCGGGTGCCTGTCAGGGAGCGGCGGAGACCGGCCCCGCGGCAGTCCAGGTGGCGAAGAAGATCGACGTCACGGTCGAGAGCGCCAACGGCCCGCATGTATTCCATGTCGAGGTGGCGCGGACGTCGGCCGAGCAGGAGCGGGGGCTGATGTTCCGCACCAACATCCCGCAGGACGGCGGCATGATCTTCACGCCATACCCGGCCGAGGGCGAGCCGCGCGAAGCGAGCTTCTGGATGAAGAACACGCCGACCGCGCTCGACATCCTCTTCATCCGCGCCGACGGCAGCATCGCGCGGATCGGCGAGAATGCGGTGCCCTTCTCCGAGGACAATGTGAAATCGGGCGAGCCCGTGGCCGCGGTGCTGGAGATCAATGCCGGGGTTTCGGCGAAACTGGGCATCAAGGCGGGCGACAAGGTGCATTGGGCGAAGCAGTAAGCATTGCCTAGCCCCGCGCTCCTCGCTAATCCGCGCCCATGGGCCTCAATCTCAATCCCTTCACCTGGTGGAATGGCGCCACCTTCGGCACATGGATCGCTCTGCGCAGCAAGACGCAGGTGGGCGAAGACCATATGGGCAACCTCTATTACGAGGGCGGCAAGGATCCCAACGGCATCACGCGCCGCTGGGTGATCTATAACGGCTCGAACGATGCGAGCCGCGTGCCGCCGGAATGGTTCAGCTGGCTCCACCACCAGATCGATTCGGTACCCGATCAGGCGCTGCCGGCCCCCAAGTCGTGGGAAATCCCGGGCGAAGTGAACCTGACCGGTTCGCAGCTCGCCTATCGCCCGAGCGGCGCGCTGGAAAAGGGCGGCCACCGTGCCCGTGCCACCGGCGACTACGAGGCCTGGACCCCCGGCGCATGATTCGTCACCCCGCTGGAGCCGTCGCGGCCGGGCTGCTGCTCGCCCTCGGCGCATGCTCGGGCGGGGGCGACAAGAATGCGACGAAGAACTCGGCTTCGGACGAGATCGTCACGACCGAAGGGCGCGACTCGGGCGGTCAGCCCGCGGACGTGATCACCGTCGATCGCGACGGCAAGGCGATCGAGGATGCTTCGGCAACGCCGATGAAGGACCGCGTCGCGGTGCTTGGCATCCTCAACAAGCGCAATGGCGAGGCGCGCGAGTTCAAGCTCAAGCCGGGCCAGGCGGTGCGGATCGGCGATGTGATCGTTCGTCTCAAGGCCTGCGACAAGACCGCGCCTTGGGAAGCGGACCAGCTGACCGGCGCCTTCGTCCAGGTTGATGTGCTCGAAGTCGACAAGAAATGGCACCGTGTCCATTCGGGCTGGCTGTTCGCCGAGCGCCCGGCGCTCAACGTCGTCCAGCATCCGATCTATGATGTGTGGCCCAAGAGCTGTGCGATGACCTTCCGCGACAGCGGGCCCGATACCGTGCCGGCGCCGGCTGCGGGCGGCAGCGGATCGGGCAATGCGTCGAGCGCGAAGAAATCGCCATCGACCGATGGCGCGCCGACTGAGAGCCCGGCCGCCGATTCGCCCAGCGCCGCACCCAGCAACGCGACATAGTCGTCGCGCGGGATCTCGATCGCACCCAGCGTCGAGAGATGCTCGGTGATGAACTGGCAATCCAGCAGCGTGAACCCTCCGGCTCTTAGCCGGGCGACCAGGTGCGCGAAGGCGACCTTGGACGCGTTGGGCACGCGGGTGACCATCGATTCACCGAAGAATGCCCGGCCCAGCGCCAGGCCGTAGAGCCCACCGGCAAGCGTGTCGCCGTCCCAGCATTCCACCGAATGGGCGAAGCCGCGGCGGTGCAGCTCGAGGAAGACGCGCTCGATCGGGCCGTTGATCCAGGTATCGGGCCGGTCGGCGGCGCTCTCCGCGCAGAGCCGGATGATCTGCTCGAACGCGGTATCGACGGTCAGGCGGAAGCGGCCCGACTGGATGACCTTCCGGAGCGAGCGCGAGAAATGGAAGCCGTCGAGCGGCAGCACGCCGCGCAGCTTGGGTTCGACCCAATAGACGGTGGCGGCGGTGCGGTGATCGGCCATCGGGAACACGCCCATGGCATAGGCGCGCAGCACCAGATCGGGATCGAGTTCCTGTTGCGGCGGCTGGGCGCGGCTCAACGTTTCTTGCCCGCGAGCCGGCGCTCGATCGCCTGCCACAGCGCGGCAAAGGCCTGGGCACCCGGGCTGCGCGGCGCAAAGCTGCCCACGGCGGCGCGGCGCACGCTCATCGATTCGACGATGCTCGCCATCGGGATCACCGGCCAGTCGGGATGCGCGGCGACTGCCTCGACATGGAGCTTGCGCCGGCGATCGACCATCGAGTGGACCGGCATCAACGGCACCTTGCCGCCCTTGCGGGCGAGATGGGCCGAGACTTCCTCGAAGGCGCGGGTGGAAAGCGGCGAGGGGATCACCGGCACGACGATCAGGTCGGCGGCGCGCATCACCTGCTCGCTCGTCTCGGTCAGCCCCGGCGGGCAATCGAGCAGCATCCGGTCATAGGCCTTGTCCAGCTCGCCGAGCAGCTTGGCCAGCCGCTTCTTCTTGTCCAGCTCGTGGAAGGTAAGGTCCAGGCCGCGCAGCGAAGTGTCGGCACCGATCAGGTCCAGCCTCTCGGTGGCGGTATGCTGGACCAGCCTGGTGGGGGCGACATCCTTGGTGAAGATCGCCTGGGCCTGGTCGCGGGTCTTGCCCTCGGGCTCGACGAGATAGGTCGAGGCCGCCTGCGGATCGAGGTCCCAGAGCAGGGTGCGGCGCGCCGAGAGCGTCGCCGACGCCCAGGCCAGGTTCACCGCCAGCGTAGTTTTCCCGACACCGCCCTTCAGGCTGTAGATCGCCACCGTCGCCAATGCGCTCTCCTCTTGCGACTAGCCTTGCATGAAAAAGGGCCGGCGGGAATGCCCGCCGGCCCTTGATGAAACACTGGATGCCGCGATCAGGCGTGGCAGGCGCGCGAGCCCTTGCCGGGAACTTCGATCGTGGCGTTCTTCGAGGTGCCGGTGACCTTGTAGCCGCCGTCGGCCACGAAGGGCTGGCCAGCTTCCGGGGCCTTGAGCAGCGTGCCCGGGCCGTCCTTGGTCTCCTTGATCAGGACCATCTTGGCACCCTGATAGAAGTCGGCGAACACGACGCTGTTGTCCTTGCAGCGCATCGAGACCGAGGCCTCGATCGACGGCGGCAGCTCGACCTTCGGAGCGTTCTTCAGGGCTTCGGCCTGGGGATCCGGCGCAGTACCAGACACTTCCTCGGGCTTGTTCTCACAGGCCGCGAGCGAGAGGAGCACTGCGGCGGCGGCGAAAAAGGGGGCTTTCTTCATAACGGGCTGGAGCTTTCGTTCACCATGCAAGAATCGTCAAGCGATTCGTGATATAGAGTTACATATCGATTGTGCACTGCAACATGACATACGTAATGTTGCGAGGCCATGACCGACACCGATGTCACTCATGGAATTCGCTCATTTCCGGAATACGTCCAAAAGCGATCTTTGTGTCTGCGCGGTCGATTCTTCCGCCCTGCAGCGGATCAGGGGCCTGCAACGTATCTCGATTTTCGGTTAATGCGGCTGATCGCGCCGCGCTTCGGGCTGCGGCTTGACCCGATGGGCCTGCGCCGCGCAGGGTCGCGGCAGGAGGATGGTCAATGCGGGCACTTGCCACTGCCGCGCTGCTGATGCTGGCGGCTTGCGGATCGACGGAGAAGGCGGAGGAACCCAAGGCCGCGCCAAGCCCACAGGGGCCACATCTGGGCGATGTCTCGCTCAACAAGCCGCTGCGCGCGACCGACAACGCGCTGACCTGGTCGCTCGAAGTCGCGCCCGGATCGATCACCCTTACCCGGTTCGCCGGGCGGGGAAGCGAGGGCGATGTTTCGCAATTCTACCCGGTCTCGCCGAAGGTCGAGGGCGACAGGGCCGTGTGGCAGACCAAGGATACGCTGGGCGAGCCGGTGACGATCACTTTCACCAATGCGCGCTGCACCGAGGGTGGAGAGCCGGTGATCGAGCGCCCGCTAACCGCCGAATTGAAGATTGCCGACAAGGTCTTCCATGGCTGTGCCGGTTTGCGTCCGGCGGATGGGCTCAATTCGGCGGCCGATGCCGGAAATGCCTCGGCCGACAACGCTGCGGACGATGCGGGGAACGCGCACTGATATCCCCTGCCTGAAGTCAGGCCAGCAGCGGCTTGAGTGCCTCCCAGTACGGCAGCTTCTTCTCGAAGCCGATGGTGTGCAGCGGGCTCGAGGAGGGTAGCGCGACGATCGTATAGCGGGCTGCCGCGTCGCCGAGTTGCTTCGATCCGGTGCGAAACGCAGTGCCGCCGTTGAACGCGATCGCGCGCAGATCGGGCAGGGTCGCGGCAAGGGCTGCGATGTCATGGCCTTCGACATCGCGGAGTGCCGCGTCGGTGCTGCCGGTGCGCCGGGCGCTGGCGACGACGTCCCACAGCCCGATATGCGCCAGGCGAAGCGCGTCGAGCCGGTCCGGATAGTCCAGCGCAGCCAGGTCGCGCCCCGCGGCGGGGGAGATCAGCCGCCAGAACTGGTTCTGCGGATGGGCGTAGTAGCGCTGCTCGGCCAGCGAGCGCTCCCCCGGCAGCGAGCCGAGGACGAGCAGGCGGGTGCGGGCGTCGGCCACGGGCGGGAAGCTGTGCTTGCGCGGATCCATCAAGCCGCGTTAGCCTGACGTCATGGCAGGCACCATCACCACCTATCGCGAATTCTGGCCCTTCTATCTGCGCGAGCATGCGAAGCCGTGGACGCGGGGCATGCACTATGTCGGCACGATTCTGACCCTCTGGTTCCTGCTGCTGGCGCTGGGCGGGGCCGGCTGGTGGTGGTGGCTGGCGATCCCGCTGGCGGGCTATGGCTTTGCCTGGGCGGCGCATTTCGGCGTCGAGAAGAACCGGCCGGCGACATTCACCTATCCGCTCTGGTCGCTGGTCTCGGACTATCGGATGTTCTTCCTCTGGTTCGGCGGCCGGCTCGACGCGCATCTCGCCCGGGCGGGCGTGCCGGCCTAGCTGTCCGCCAGCACCTTGCCGCCAAGACGCGCCAGTGCGCCGCCCAGCGGGCTGCACGGATAAGGCGTCGGCTCGGACAGGAAGATCAGGTCGGCGGCGCCGTCATGTTCGGACGCGAGCGCGGCGATCGGCTCGGCGATCTCGAAATGGAGTTCGGTAGAAGGGTGGGCGTCGATCTCGGCCTGCCAGCGGGCGTGGCGGATGCCGGCGGTCCACAGGCTCACGCCGCGACCCTCGATCGAGACGAAGCCCAGTTCGCGAGCCTTGGCTGCGGCGCGGAGGAGGCGGCCGCCATCGGCGCAGTCGAGATCGAGCATGCGGACCGAGCGGTGGCCGTGGTTGCGGAATTCGGTGAGGGCCTTGGCGATGCGGGCATCGCAGGGACCGTGCCGCGATCCTCCGGGCTCGGTCGACAGGCCGGCGCGGCGCAGCAGCCCGCCGAGCGAGAATTGGGTAGCGGTCATCGTTTCTTCTCCTGGGAATTCACGGAGGTCCTCAGCGACAGGGATCCCTGAATCCGGCGGTGGGATGGGGCGCTTCGTTCCTCGGCAAGCGGACGAGCAGCGCGCAGGCGAGCGCGAGCAAGGCGGTCATGCATCAGTGCGAAAGGATCGAGTGAAGCGGGGTGGTGGCCAGCACCATGCGGGCGCCGGGAAAGGCGCGGCATTCGGACAAGGCGAAGCGGATCGCCGCGTCGCGCGAGCGGAACAGCCCCTCGAGCTGGCCTTCCTCCTCCTGCACGACCCAATGGCCCTCGCTGTCCTGGCCGACGCGCAGGATATGTTCGGAACGCGAAACCATATGCACTCCTTCAAGCAACGGAGCGCGAGATAGGGTGGGGATGCGTTAAGCTTCGAGACGAATTTCACGCGGGCGCATAAGCGTTTCGTAAAGGCGAAAAGCGGGACTTGGCGGCGATGTGCCAGCGCTTGCTTGCGGTATCGGCCAATCCCCTCCATCTAGCCGCCATGCATGCGACATCCGACACGCTGGCGCTCATCGGCAACACGCCGCTGGTGCGCCTGAAGGGGCCGAGCGAGGCCACTGGCTGCGACATCTACGGCAAGTGCGAATTCGCCAATCCCGGTGCCTCGGTGAAGGATCGCGCGGCGCTGTTCATCGTCAACGATGCCGAGGAGCGCGGGTTGATCCAGCCGGGTGGCTGCATCGTGGAAGGGACCGCCGGCAACACCGGCATCGGGCTGGCGCTGGTCGCCAATGCCAAGGGCTATCGCACGATCATCGTGATGCCCGAGACGCAGAGCCGCGAGAAGATGGACACGCTGCGCGCGCTCGGCGCCGAGCTCGTCCTGGTGCCTGCCGCACCCTATTCGAACCCCGGCCATTTCGTCCACACCTCGCGCCGGATCGCCGAGGAGACGGCCAATGCGATCTGGGCCAACCAGTTCGACAACACCGCCAACCGCAAGGCGCATATCGCCGGCACCGCCGAGGAGATCTGGCAGCAGATGGACGGCCGGATCGACGGCTTCACCTGCGCGGCGGGTACCGGCGGCACGATCGCCGGTGTTGGCCTGGGGTTGAAGGCCAAGGACGAGAATGTCTGCATCGCGCTGAGCGATCCGCACGGCGCCGCGCTGTACAATTATTATCAGTGCGGCGAGCTCCGCGCCGAGGGCAGCTCGGTCGCCGAGGGCATCGGGCAGGGGCGGATCACCGGTAACCTCGAAGGCGCGCCGATCGATGCGCAGTTCCGCATCTCCGACGAGGAAGGCCTGGAATGGGTCGAGCGGCTGCTCAAGGAGGAGGGGCTGTGCCTTGGCCTGTCCTCGGGCATCAACGTGGCCGGCGCCGTCCGCCTGGCCAGGGAGCTGGGGCCGGGCAAGCGGATCGCTACGATCCTGTGCGATACCGGATTTCGTTACCTTTCAACGCTGTACAACGCCGAATGGTTAACTGCGAAGGGATTGCCGGTCCCGGCATGGCTTGCGGAAGCTTGAACGACCCGTCTTGGCAACGGGGCAGTTCGGCGTTACATTTATGCAACAGATATGAGCGTGGGTTCGCCTGATACCGCCCATACGATGCAGCGCGTACGCGTTGGTCTGACGGGGCTCGCCATTGTGGCGGTGATGATCGCGCTCGCCAGCGCGATCGGCAACTGGCGCACGCGCGATACCGCCGTCTCCGCGATCGGGGGCGCCAATGTGAGCGTCGTCGCCAACATGACCGCCGTCGGCAATACGCTTGGCGAGAAGGTCAAGGACGAGCCGCTGGCCGAACTGGGTGCCGCGCCCAGCACCACCACGACCGAGAAGGCCGACCCCGCTGCCTCGCCGCAGAATGGCGAGTCGCGCTAGCGCTTTTGCATTTCACGACAGGGCGCGCAGCAAGGGGAAACCTGCATTGCGAGGGTGATCCCTGCGCGATGTTCTCGAGAGCTTCTCGCGCCTGACGTGGTTCGCCGAGGCTGGGCCCCTGGGGAACTGAGAGGGGCATGGTGGCCTTTGTGACTCTGGATCCCCGCCTTCGCGGGGATGACGACTGGGTAGTCGTCACCTGTGACCCTCCCGTCACGTAGCGCTATCCACAATTTCCTTGCTTCGGCCGCGCGAAGCGCCTTGAATCCTGACGAAACTGGTTAAGCGGGGCGGGTTCTCGCGGCGACTCGCTGCATTTCTGCGGTTCTCGCAAGGTGCGCGCTCGGCCGGCCCGCCGGGCCCCTGGCTGAGCCGCTGCGCGAAAAACGGGGAAATCGCGCCACTTGAGCGGTTTTCCGGGGATCGGCCGGGATCGGCCCCCACTTTCAGGAAAACCCCCTAGCATTTGCGGGTTCTACGGAACGACGGACGGGAACAAAGCAGAACAAAAGCCGATTCTAAGTAAAACATGGCTTGAAATTGGCGCTGAGTGGGGCAAATTCCCGCTCTATCCCCAATTCTCCCGTTGAATCCCCGAGCATTTCTGCTAAAAAGAATGCTTAAGAGGGGGCACGCCCTTTTTCCGTCAGTTCAAAAGCGCCGGAGCGGCCGTGGGGGTTGATTCCGGAGGCGGGGAAGTCGTGCCCATTGGGGTTTTGGCGTGGCGGACAGGGAGCTCTTCGAGGGATTTGCGCTCCAGGCGGTCGACCAGAAGGGTCGCGTCGCCATTCCCGCAGACCTGCGCGCCGCCGCCGAGCGCAATTCCGATATCCGCCAGATCGTCGTGGGCCTGCATCCTTACGACCCGTGCCTGTCGGCGCATGACCTCTCCTGGTCCAAGGAGAAGTATGAGCGCCTCGACCGCAAGGAGCAGCAGGCAGCCGATCGCGGCGAGGACGCCGACCCGCGTGCCAAGCGCCGCGCCTTTGGCCAGGTCGAAAAGGCTCCGTTCGACGACTCCGGCCGTTTCGTGATCCCGCCCTTCTTCAAGATGAAGGCAGGCATCCAGAAATGGGCGCTGTTCTATGGCAGTGGCGAAACCTTCGACATCTGGGCGCCCGAGCGCTTGATGAACGATCCCGACGCGGACCCCACGCTGCGCGAGATCTGCGAATATCTGTGCCAGGCGAAGGGAGTGACGCTGTGAGCTCCCCGACCGAACCGCATATCCCCGTCCTGATGACCGAAGTGGTCGACGGCCTCGCCCCCGTGCCCGGCGAGCGCCATGTTGACTGCACCTTCGGCGCAGGCGGCTACACCAGCGCCATCCTCGAGCGGGGTGCCGAGGTGGCCGCCTTCGATCGCGACCCCCGTGCGATCG